>JADGQF010000449.1 GCA_017882045.1 Anaerolineales bacterium | reverse complement strand
GTCGAGCAAATGGCAAGCGCAAGCACCGAAGCAGCTAACCACACGGACAAGAGTTCATCGCACCCACCAGCATGAAGCCGGCCGGGTAGGTGACGCTGGCCCGCGTGCGGCTGATGGTCGCCACCTTGTCCGCCCGCGCTGGCGGAGGACATCTCTATCTCCGTTCTTGATCCGCGTTTTTCCGCGTCTCCTTTCTCTCCGGCAGTGGTATAATTGGCGAATTCGCGCCATCAGGCCGATCCGTTGTCCGGCTGTGACTCAGACGAGGAGGAACCGTGGGTCTCGACAAGCGCAATCTGTATCGTTTTCCCTGGTCGCTGAACGACAACCCCATTGCCTGGTTGGAAGTTACCGACATCTGTAACATCCATTGTGAGGGCTGCTACCGCCAGTACATGACCGGCCACAAGACGTTAGAGCAGGTCAAGGAAGAAGTGCTGTTATTCAAGCGCTGGCGCAACCCCGACAACGTTTCCATCGCGGGCGGCGAGCCGCTGATCTACCCGCACATCGTCGATCTGGTGGCCTTCATCGCCGAGAATGGCATCAAGCCGATCATCCTGACCAATGGCGTCGCCCTGAAGCCCGAGTTGCTGCGCGAGCTGAAGCAGGCGGGCCTGGCAGGTTTCACCATGCACGTCGACAGCCACCAGAATCGCCCGGGGTGGCAGGGCAAGAGCGAGGCCGAGCATAACGAGTTGCGCCAGCACTACGCCGACATGATCCACGAGGTCGGCGGGCTCTACGTTGTTTTTAACTCTACTGTCTACCCTTCCACCTTCCATGAGATCCCCGACGTCTTGCGCTGGGGGCAGGCCAACATCGATCGCGTGCACGGTCTGGTCTTCATTACTTATCGGACGACCACCACCAGCGACCACGTGGCCCTGGCTGGCGGCGAGCGCGAAGTTGACCTGGGCAAGCTGAGCTACGTCCGCGAGGATTTTTCCGAGAAATTCATCACGTCGCCCGATGTCTACGATCTGCTGCGCCAAACCTGCCCCGAATACGATGCCGCGGGCTACCTGGGCGGGACCATCCAGCACGATTCTTTCAAATGGCTGGCCGGCGCGGTGATTGGCTCGAAGCAGGAGATCTACGGCGCAATTGGCAAGAAGACTATGGAGGTGGCCCAGGCCGGGCATCACTTTGTTCGCGGCACCTACCTGGCCTATCTCTCCGAGGCCAAGATCGGCCGTAAGGTGTTCCTGATGTCGCCTTGGGACAAGACTGTGCGCGGGGCCGCGGGCCGTTGGCTGCGCGAAGTCGCCCGCCACCCCGGCCGCCTGTTCCAGCCGATCTACGTCCAGAGCGTCGGCATCATCCAGGCGCCGGACTTGTTGCCCGATGGGCGCGTCGATATGTGCGATAGCTGCCCGGACATCACGATCTACGATGGCAAATTCATCAACTCGTGCCGCATGGATGAGTACCGCCTGTACGGCGGTTTTCTCACCGTAACCGAGCGCGAGGCAGAGCGCGGCGGGAGCAACTGATGGTGCCACGTTTGGGCCTGCGCGAGTTCGTCTGCAGCTTGCTGAAGATCCTGCGCGGCCGGCCCCGCGTGCCGCCATCGCTCGAGGGCAACACCCTGCTCGCGACCATCCTGGATCGGCGCAGCGTGCGCAGCTTCGGCAACCGGGCCATCCCCGATGACGTCTTTGCCGCCATCCTGGAGGCGGGCCGGCTGGCCCCATCCACCGTTAACCTGCAGACGTGGAGCTTTGCAGTCTTCAGCGCGGGCGAGTGGCAGGCGACTTTCAGCCGGCCGGTCCCCTTTAGCGCGGCGCGCGCCGTGATCGTCATGGGCGACACACATCGTGACAAGACCGTGCTGGACGTTTTTCCGGCCAGCCCGCTGGTCGAGTACACCGTGGCCGTCATGAACGCATCTCTGGCCGCGATGAACATGAACCTGGCCGCCGAGGCGCTCGGCGTAGCATCGGTGATGCTCTCCGAGACCGGGCGCAGCGGCTTCCTGGATGCCGCCTACCTGTGCCGGGCCCTCCGCCTGCCGCCTGGCGTGATCCCGTTGATGACCATCGTTTTTGGCTACCCGCGCGGCGCCCGCCCGCCCATGCCGCCCAGGTTGCCCCTCGAACAGGTAGCATTTGGAGCGCAGTACTGCGAGCCAGATCCTGTGGCCATGCACGATTGGCTCGCCCAGATGATCGCGGGCTACCGGGCGAGCCATCTGACGTCGACTTTCGAGGCACAACTCCGCCTGTACCGGTCCAAGATCGGCCAGGCGGAACGCGACCTGCAGATGCTGGTGTTCGGCAATGGCTCCGGGGCGCCGCCGGGCACGATCCAGCCGCCCGGCGACGGGCCGTCAGGCTCTGACTGAGGAGGAGGCTCTGACTGAGGAGAGTTGTCTATGAGCCAAGGCTCGCCGTTGCGCGATGAAAATGGGTTTTCCACTGAGAATTCGCCACCAATATCGAACTGCGGGAGAGCCCCAACATAGGCACCTTCTGTCCCCGCTCTCCCTCAAAGCGCGCGCCGGTCTTTGACGATGCACCCGTCCTTAAACACGGTCACGATGTTGTCGACGTCCGCCAGCGCGCCGATGTCGGCCAGCGGGTCGCAGCGGCTGATCACCACGTCGGCCAGTTTGCCCGGCTCCAGCGTGCCCAGGCGATCCTGCCAGCCCAGACACTCGGCG
>JADGQF010000183.1 GCA_017882045.1 Anaerolineales bacterium | reverse complement strand
AATCTCAAAGGCACGTTTCTGACCGTCAAATACGCCGCGCCTTACTTGAGGAAGCAGGGCGGATCGGTTGTCATCACCTCGTCGGTCAACGGCACGCGCATTTTCAGCAACACGGGCGCCACCGCCTATTCATGCTCAAAAGCCGGGCAGGTAGCTTTCGCGAAAATGGTCGCCGTCGAACTGGCCCGGGATCGTGTGCGTGTCAACGTTATCTGCCCGGGCGCGATCGAAACCAATATCGGTGAGAACACCGAGCGGCGTGACCTGGAGCGGGTCAAAGAGCCGGTCGAGTACCCGGAGGGTAGTATCCCGCTGACCCGCGGCCAACCTGCCAGCGCCGAGCAGGTCGCGCAACTGGTGCTTTTTCTGGCCTCGGATGCCTCGAGCCACATTACCGGCAGCGAGATCTGGATCGACGGGGCGCAGTCACTGTTGCAGGGGTAAGCAGCGTGGATGCTCTGTCGCCGCTCAATGTGCAGTTTGAGCGCCTGGCCCAGTCGGTTGCCGAACGGATGGCCGATCTGTTGCGCGCTTCGGTCGTGGTGGTGGACGAGCGGGGCGCGACAGTCGCGAGCAGCCAGGCGGGGTTGAGCCGGTTACTGGCCGAACAGATCGCCGGCGATGGCCAGGGCGATGTTCTTCGCGTTCCCTTACGCATGGGCGAGCGCAGCGGCGAAGTGATCGTCGGTGAGCCGGAGGGGGAAGAGGCGATCTCGCCCCGGCTGGCAAACGCGCTGGTGGAGATGATCATCAAGGAAGCCGCGGTTGACGTCGCTCAACGTGCCATAATTCGGATGGACGCTCGTATAGTCGGCGATATCGTAGCCATCGTCGCGCAAGGGCGATGGGTAGAACGGCAGCAGCCAGATAGCCGTCACCCCCAGGTCTTGCAGGTAATCCAGTTTGCTCGTCAGTTCGCTGAAATCGCCCATGCCGTCTGCATTGCAGTCGTGAAAGGCACGCACGTGAAGCTCATAGAGGATCGCATCTTTATACCAGAGAGGCTTCGCTTCCATGTGACCTACATGCCATGCCCGGGCACCCTGCGCTGTAGTCGCGGTTACCTTGCCCCGGCTGCCGGTTACCCTGGCCGTCCGCCGATAGGCCGTCCGTATCTGCTCCTCGATCAGGTCACGGGTTCGCAAGCCATTTTCGCGTCAGCTTGTCCAGCGTGCCATCGGCTTTGACGGCGGCAAGGCCTTCGTTGATTTTCGTCAGGAGAGCCGGATTTTCCTTGCAGACCGCGATGCCATAGGTCTCACTGCCGAACTCGCCCCCGACGATCTTGAGCTTGTTGGACGGAACGCTGGCATAGCTGGTTGCTCGCGGTTTGCCGGCGAGCACGGCGTCGATATTGCCGCTGATCAGCTCCTGGAACGCGAGGTCGAAAGACGGATAGATCGCCAATTGAGTGCCCGGGATGTTTTGGACTTCGCTTGCACCGGACGAGCCTCGCTGCGCGCCTATCGTCATGCCCGGCAGTTGATCTGGACCGGTGATGGTGATATTGCCTTTCTGGACTACCAGGGCTTGTGCGATAGTCAGGTACGGATCAGAGAATTCTAACTGTTGCCTGAGTTCGTCAGTCATCGAGATCGCCGAGATACCGGCGTCGTACTGGCAATTCAGGACGCCCGTCAATAGTTGATTTTTCCCCACGTTGACGAATTGGATATTCAGGCCGGCCCGGGTCGCAATCGCTTTCATCAACTCGATATCGAATCCGGTCAGTTCCTTGGTGGTCGTGTTGATCGCTTCAAAGGGTGGCAAGATCCCTTCCACGCCGACCCGGATCTTTGCCGGCGACAAGGCTGCATCGGGGTTGCTCAGGCCGTTTGTCGACGTGGCTTTCTCACCGCACGCCGCCAGGATAACGCCGATCCACACCAAAATCACGAGTACCACTGAAACGCGCTTCACGTCGCTTCTCCTCACTGCACGTCAATATCGAACGCGAGCCGATACAGCTGGTTCGGATGGCTGCGGAGGTACCAGTCCCTGAATCTTTGAGTGGTAGCCCGCGGGAAAGAGAGATCTACCGTGTCTGCATAGTAAAACGAGAACCAGGCCTTGTACTTCCCCGGCTTTGGGAAATAGGCCGAGAATCGCAACTTGGGGCGGTTGAGGAACCCCGGTCGTAGAAAGGTGGTCAGTTTTTCGTCAATTAACTCCAATTGGCACAGATCGCCCGAAAGCAACTGGATCTCATCTGACCGCACCTGGCCTTGCGCGTCGATCACCTCGAAGTCTATGTAATTGTACTGCCTGGCTCGGAATGGCCCACTGGACTTCAAGCTAACGCGCAGATCGCCGACTGTGCGCGTGAGCGAGCCGTCTGGCGTTACCGCCACTGCCGCTGTTCGCGCTGAGCCGACCGTGAGCGGGACGGCCAGGGCCACTTCATCGCCTGCACGTGGCCAGAAGTCCACAAATGCTACATATTGGCCATCGGCCGGAAACACGAGTTTCGACTGAACGGTGCGCTTAGCAGGCGATGCCTTCGGGGTAGGAGCGGCGGACGGCGCCGCCACTGCGCCCGTGGCCATCCCCATCAAGCCACCACTGGGATTTTGCTGAATAGAGTCTGCTGCCAGAAAGGTCAGGTCGCGACTGGCAACCCTGACCTGAACAGTCTGGCCATTAGGGCTCGGGTCGAAGTCGGTGAAGGGCTTGCCAAACTGATCGACGATCGTGATATCCAGTCGGGTGAGTTGTCCTGCCACAAGCGGCGTTTTCTGATCAATGAAGGCGCGATAGGTGGTTGTCCTGCGGCCCGACCCGCCGCCTGTCATTCGGTCCCCGCGCACCGGTTGCAGCCAGCCGACCGAGAGGGCAACGAGCAGTGCCAGGGCACCCGCCGGCACGACAAGACGTGGTGCGAGTTCGCCCAATTGGCGCGCTAACGGCTTTGGCGCGGCGAGCTTCTGGACGTCGTAGCCGCGCAGGCGCAGGCTGTTGGTCACCACGAAGATCGAGCTGAACGCCATTGCCCCTGCCGCGACCATCGGGATGAGAAAACCAAATGCGGCAAGCGGGATCAGGAAGACGTTGTAGAAGAAGGCCCAGAACAGGTTCTGCACGATCGTCTGCAATGTGCCGCGCGACAGCGAGATGGCGCGTGCCACGCCGCGCAGGTCGCCGCTGATCAGCGTGATGCCGGCAGCGGCCATGGCCACATCGGTGCCTGTGCCGATCGCAATCCCGACGTCTGCCTGCGCCAGGGCGGGCGCATCGTTGATACCATCGCCCACCATGGCCACAACCTGCTGAGGAGATTTATGAGCCTGCCCGATGCCCTGCAGTCTCTTGACCTCGGCGACCTTGTCACCGGGCAGCACTTCGGCCAACACCCGATCGATCCCGACTTCCTTCGCAATCACCTCGGCGGTGCACTGATTGTCGCCGGTGATCATCACCAGTTCGAGGCCGAGCTGGCGCAATTCTGCGACGGCCTCTCGAGAACCAGGTTTCACCGTATCCGCCACCGCCACCAATCCGATCGGCCTGGCGGTTTCATCGCTGCCGGCCAGGCGCACGGCGACGATGACGACCGTCTTCCCTTCAGCCTGCAAGCGTGTGATATCCGTTTGCAACGCAGCGAGGCTGATGCCTTCATTTTGCATCAGGCGTGGATTGCCGATAATGATGGCCTGGTCTTCCACCGTCGCGCGAATGCCGAAACCGCTGACTGCCCGGAAATCGACCGGGTCTGCCAGGCGCAGGCCCCTGTCTGTGCCGGCCTCGACGATCGCGCGGCCCAGTGGATGCTCTGATCCGTGCTCGGCGCTGGCGGTCAGGCGCAGGACCTCATCTGCAGAATAATCCGCCGTGGCTATCACATCGGTTAATGCCGGCGCGCCGCGTGTGATCGTGCCGGTCTTATCCAACACCACCACCTTCACCCGCCCGGCGCGTTCCAGCGCTTCACTGTTCCTGAAAAGGATGCCGTTCTCTGCGCCCTTCGTCGTGCCGACCATGATCGCCGTCGGCGTAGCCAGGCCGAGCGCGCATGGGCAGGCGATGACGAGCACTGCGACCGCATTGATCATCGCGCCCGACCAATCGGCGCGCGCGATCACCAGCCAGCCGGTGAATGTCAGCAGGGCGATGGCAATGACGGTAGGTACGAAATAGGCGCTGATCTGGTCGGCCAGCTTCTGGATGGGCGCCTTGCTGCCCTGGGCCTCCTGAACCATGCGCACGATCTGCGCCAGCGTCGTGTTCTTGCCGACCTTGCTGGCCTCAAATCTGATCAGCCCTTCTTTGTTGATCGTCGCGCCGATGATTTCGTCGCCTGGGCCTTTGCTGACGGGCATCGACTCGCCGGTGATCATCGATTCGTCGACGGCCGATCGCCCATCGAGGACGATGCCGTCCACCGGCACCTTTTCGCCTGGGCGCACCACGATCACGTCGCCGACGACGACCTGTTCGATGCCGAGCTCTGTTTCGACCCCGTCACGTATCACGTGGGCCGTCTTGGCCCTTAACCCCATCAATGATTTCAGCGCTGCCGACGTCCTGCCCCTGGCGCGCGCTTCAAGGAACTTGCCCAGCATGATCAAGGTGATGATCGCGGCGCCGGTCTCGAAGTAGACCATGACGCTGGGGATCAGGCCGATGGTGACGCCTACACTGTAGAAATAGGCCACCGATGACCCAAGGGCGATCAATACGTCCATGTTCGCGCCGCCCGCGCGTAGACTCTTGTACGCGCCGGCGTAATACTGCCAGCCGACCACGAACTGCACGACCGTCGCCAGGATCATCATGGCGAATTCGTCGTTCTTGAACGACACCACGCCAAAGTCGCGCGCCATACTATAGACTACCAGCGGCAGCGTAAGGATCAAGCCCAGGGTCAGCAGGCGCCTCTGCCGGCCGACCTCCGCGGCGCGCACTTTGGTTTCCACGTCCTCGATTGATTCGGCTTCACCTACTTGAACGAGATCGAAACCGGCCTTGCGGATCAGCCCGGCCAGTTCGTTCATGCTGGTCAGACCTGGAATATACTGAAGCGCCGCCCGTTCGGTGCCATAACTCACGCTCGCCGCCAGCACACCATCTTGTTTGGCGAGCAACCTTTCCAGTCCCAGGGCATCAGAATTGTCGCGCAGACCGGTGATCGGCAGCTCGACCTTGCCGGTCGGGATGCCGTAGCCGATGCGTTCGACGCGCGCGATAATGCCGTGTTCGTCGAGCTGCGCCGAATCATAGGTGACGGTCAGTTTCTCGCTGGCGAGATTCACATTGGCCACGCTGACGCCGGGCAGCTTGCGCACGTTCCGCTCGATCGTCGCCGAGCAGTTCGCGCACGTCATCCCGGTGACCGGCAATGTGATGCTCTTCACCTCAGCCATTCATTACCTCGCATTGGTGCGCTGGTGGCGCGGGGATCTGCGTCAACAGTGATCCTGGCCGCTTGGATCCATCATACCTCAAGATGGCATCTCTATGCCATATGAGGCCTTGCTGCGCAACGACTGCACCAGGTAGCGCTCGGGGTCTTTGTCGAAGGCACGCTTGCAACCGGCGGCGCAGAAGTATACCGTCTCGCCGTGATACTGGCTGGTCAGTTTCGCGCCTGCGATGTCGACCAGCATGTCGCAGACGGGATCTTTGGCGTACTGCTTGAGGTTGCTCTGCTGGACCAGGCGGATCAACCCGGCATACACGATCAGGCAGATCACGGTTGTGAACGCCGCGGTGATCCAGACGGCCAGCGGGGAGATGTTGACCATGACACCCAGCATGCCCCCCATCATGCCCCCCATGAAGCCGCCCATGCTGCCGTCCATTGCCCCCATCAGCCCACCCCAGCGGCCGAAGACGGCCCCGAAGGCCAGGCCGGTTGTGACCCCGACCAGATTGCTGATGAACATGTCGGTTGCCGCCCCCATGAAGAAGCCGATGGCGATGCCGGACATCATGCCCATGGTCATCCCGATCATCATGCCGAGCATCTCCGTAACGATGCCCCGGTAACGCAAGAGATAGATGCCTACCCCCGCGCTGAGGCCCGCAAAGATGGCTGAAAGAACGATTGCTGTGATAAGGCTCAAGGTTCGTCTCCTATCCGGCATTTACCGCAAACTCGAAGCGCAGCCTGACCACCTCTTCTCCCGGGCGCTCGATGATGGCGATCACGCGCCAGGGACCGGGCATGGAGAAGTGCATGCGCCCCACGTAGTGGCCGCTCGCGGCCGGTTGGGCCGTCACCAGGTAAAGACCGTGGCTCATGTTGGTCATATCCGTGTCGAAGGTGACCTGGGCATCCGTGACAGCCTGGCCCGTGAGGTCGGCCAGGTATGCGTCCATCTCTGCCGTGCCCTGCACGGGCTGTCCCGGCTGGCTGGAGAGCCAGACGAGCAGTCCGCCGCTGCGCTGGCCGCCCAGCGACGGACCAGGTGGGGCCAATGCGGCCTGCGATGCATCCAGTGTTAGCGCAGGCGCGGGCCGGGCCGGCGGTTCAGCGGGGCGGGGGCTCGCGCCTGCGCATGCCGCCACGAGCCCCCAAGTGGCAACTGCCGTCACGACAATTGCGAACCGGCTTGTCCGTTTCATAAGCTCTCGCGGCCTCAGTTCTTCGCCTTCACCTGGACCTGCACCGTCTTCTCGCCGGCCTTTTCATACTTGAGGGTCACATTGAAGGTATCGCCCAGTCTGAGTTCCCTGGTCAGGCCAAACATCATGACATGCAGCGATCCTGGCTTGAGCTCGACGCTACCGGCCGCCGGCAGGGGGATGTTCTGCACCTGTTGCATCTTCATGCCGCCCTGATCATCTTTCACCATGGTGTGCAGCTCCGCGCGGCCGGCCACGTCGGTCTTGGCCGCTACCAGCGTATCGGCCTGGTTATTCGGATTGGCGATGGTCATGAAGACCCCGCAGTCACCGCCGGCCGCACAGGCATAAGAAAAGGCGTTACTGGCCGTCGGGCTCTTGGCGGCGCAACCGCTTAGCACTAGCAAAACGCACACGAGCAGCAGACCGGTCATGACATAGCGACGCATAGCTTTCCTCCTTGATTCTAGAGAAAACGACGACATTCTTGGCCCTCGGGGAACTGACAGCACTAAATGGGGTGAGATCAGCGCGCATTGCGCTAGCTGTCACAAGTCATACTAGGCGCTAGTATACGCGCGCTGGCAGCCGCCTGTGAAGAGTGGAAAACGCTGGTTTCAGGACGCGCAAATTTGCGGGAAACTACGCGTAGGGACTGCGGCAAACCACGGATCATACTCAGCCGCCAGCCGCCGGCGAGCTTAGCGCGTTACCGGACGCACCGGTACTGGCCGGTTATTGACCTGGGGCTCTGACGAAGGCCGGACGTGAGGTGGGCAGGCGTAGCGCGGGCAGATCAGCTTCGATGGCTTCACGCCGGGGCTCAAGCCAGGGGGGCAGCATCAGGCGGGCGCCAAGGTTCTCGGCCGCCTCGTCGACGGTGAAGCCAGGTGGGTCGGTCGCGATCTCAAACAGGACGCCACCGGGCTCACGGAAATAGATCGAGCGGAAGTACTGGCGGTCCTGGACGGGAGTGACACGGGTGTTGCTGCGCAGAAGGTCCTCCCGCCAATCCAACTGAGCACGATCGGTCGGCGTCCGCCAGGCCACGTGATGGATGGTGCCTACCGCGACGCGGCCCTGCAGCATGCCGGGCATCACGAGCACATCGACGAAGCTTTCCGCGCTCTGATCCCCGGTAACGTAGCGGTAGCGGTTGCTCACCTGGTCGACGGACCGGAAGCCTAGCAACCCCGTCAGCATCTGCTCCGTCGGCCCCAACTCCTCCTGTGCCAGCGTTACCCCACAGATCCGCGGCACAGCGTATTTCGCCGGCACGGCCCCAAGTCGTTCGCCGTTGCCGCTCAAGCGGCGCTGGCCAACCAACTCGATCTGCAACCCGTCGTGGTCCAGAAAGGTCAGGATGCGATCGCTAAAGCGGGCAATCGGCCCTTCGTAGCTGATCTTGTAGTCTTCCAGCCGTTCGGCCCAGAATTGCAGCCCGTCTAGGGGTACGGCAAACGCGACAATCGTCGCCTGTCCAGGGCCATTTCTGCCCTTTGCGCCGTCCGGCCAGGGGAAGAAGGTCAGGATCGTGCCCGGACGCCCCTGGCCGTCGCCGTAATAGAGGTGATAGGTACCCGGGTCGTCGAAGTTGACGGTGATTTTCACCAGGCGCAGCCCGATCACTCCTGTGTAGAAATCGAGATTGCGCTGTGGATCCCCGGCGATCGCCGTCACGTGGTGGATACCTGACAAATCGTTGCCCATTCTTCCAGTATGCCCATCTGCCGATGGGCTTCAGTAGTCGTGCCAGCAAACATCTCGCGCCTCGTACGCTTCGGACATCAAATGCGTTTCGAAAGTCTCTTGCACTGGCTTGACATATATGCTATAATCAATAGAACAGATGTTCGCCAGCCCGGGACCGAGCCGCGAAAGGAGATTAAGACACATGGACACCAGGAACTGGGAACAGGTTCTGGAGGGATTGAGGGTCCCATTTTCGGTTGAAGTTGTTGCCTGGAAGCCGCAGACGATCAGCCGGGAGCGCAAGCGCTGCCTGGCCGTGCCCTATGTAGATACGCAACCGTACCAGGAGCGCCTGGATCAGGTTTGTCCCGAGTGGCAGGACGACTACGCGATTTGGTTCTCGGACCCGCAGGAGGCGCTGGGACGGGCCGGCGAGAAGCGCGTCATCTCCGGTAAGGTTTTTGTCAAGTGCCGGCTGACAATCGCCGAGCGCACCCGCAGCGATGTAGGCGAGTGCGAGCTGACCGACGAGAACGCATTGACCAGCGCCAAGGCCCAGGCTTTCAAGCGGGCTTGCGCAGCCTTCGGGCTTGGCCGCTACCTGTATGACCTGCCCAAACCCTGGGTGGACTACGACGCCGAGCGAGGCATCACGGAGGTGGAGCTCAAAAAGCTGGAGGGCTTGCTCCGCCGGTACGCCGGGACGCATCCTGCTCCCGCCGAGCGCAGCGGACCGGCGTCAGAGACTGAGGGCCAGTCGCCGGCCATGCGCGCCGAGCGTGTCGAGCATGCCGCGCGCTCTGTTGCCGCGCCGCTGCGAGCGGAGGCTAACGGTCAGGGTGTCCGCGCCAGGGCTGGGACCAACGGATACGCTGACCACCCGGCGGGTGACACGAACGGCTATAGCCGCCACGCGGCGGCGGGAGGCGCGCGTCCGGCAGGAACGGGCCAGCCGGGCGGCGACTTGCGACGACCGCCCAACGTGTCGGGGCGTGCCCCAGGTCTTGGGGTGGGACAAGAGGGAGGCCAGGCCGCGCCGGGCAGGCGCCCAAATGAGAACAGGCTGCCGCGCACGGGCGATAGTGAACTACTGGCTCCGCCAGGACCGGTGAACGAAGGAGATCAGCCGGCGCAGGTTCGTGACAGCGCCGGCGAAATCGGCCAGGGCGCCGGCCGGCCAGCCCCTGACGCGCAGCCCGCTGCTGCTGGGCGGCCCGAAGCTGGGCAGCCCGAAACCGCTGGGCAGAACCGGCAAGCGGCGGCCTTTGAGCAGCTGGGGCAAGAGACTACAATCCCGGCGGATGGCGAACGGGCGTCCGGCGCCTCAAACGAGGGGAGGCCCGCTGACGAGGCGGGCGGTCCGCAGCTGGCGAGCGCGCCGTCACCGGGCGAGGAGCGCCGGGAATCTCCCAGGAGCCAGGCGCGCAAAAAGGTGGCAGAGGGAGCATTGGCCGGAAAAGCGACGAG
>JADGQF010000448.1 GCA_017882045.1 Anaerolineales bacterium | reverse complement strand
GGCGACGGCTTGCCCGCCGTATCCGGCCTGCCTCCAGATGGAATTGGGGTGCAGGGGATGCCCCGCTGCCTGGAGGAACGAGCGGACGCGCTGGCCGAGGCGCCCGTGGCCACGGTTGTCCTGTCCACGCACGAGCGCCCAGAGAGCCTCGCGTCTTGCTTGCACTCGGCCGCACGCCTCGACTATCCCCGGTTTGAGATCATCGTGGTCGATAATGCGCCGCGCACCGAGGCCGCGGCAGAAGTCGTGAGGCAGATGCGGACCGAGATCCCACGCCTGCGCTATGTGCGCGAGGATCGGCTGGGCCTTGCCTGGGCGCGCAATTGCGGGCTGCGTTTGGCCGAGGGCGAGATCGTCGCCTTCACCGACGACGATGTCGAGCTCGATCCGCACTGGCTGTCGGAACTGGTAAGGGGCTTCAGCGCCGGACCCCGCGTGGCCTGTGTGACCGGACTCATCCTGCCACGCGAGCTCGAGACGCCCGCACAGAATCTGTTGGAGCAGTTCGGCGGCTACAGCAAGGGATTCGCCGCGCGGTTATTCGACAGCAACGGGCATCGGCCCCCGGCTGATCCGCTCTTCCCCTACGCCGCCGGCAGGCTCGGCTCGGGCGGCAATATGGCTTTTCGCCGGGCGCTGCTGTGCGAGATGGGTGGTTTCGACCCGGCCCTTGGCGCTGGTACGCCGGCATGTAGCGGAGAGGAACTGATCGTGTTTGTAAGCCTTATCAACAGTGGGTATCAGATCGCCTACGAGCCGGGAGCCCTCATCTACCATTCACACCACCGCGACTACTGCAACCTGTCGAAGGTGATCTACGGCTACGCTGTCGGGGTCACCGCCTATCTGACGAAATACGTCGTCGAAGATCCCGCCGGTGTCCTGCAGATAGCCCGTCGGCTGCCTGCGGGGCTGCGCTACCATTTGGATCCGCGGTCGCATAAAAACCGGAACCGGCAAGCCGGCTATCCGGGTGAGCTGGCGCGCCTGGAGTTGAAGGGGATGCTGTACGGGCCTCTGGCCTACTTACGGAGCAGACGTGCCTCACGACGCTTGCTGCGCCCCGGCGACCTGACCGGTTCCAGGTTTGGGGCCGGCCAGTAGATGCAACACGAAGATTACCGCCGCACCTACGACATAGGCCAGTCCGCCCACCCTGTTCAAGCGGTAGCCGCAGAAGCAGCCGTTGTGGCGCACGAACTTCACTACGCCGCGGAAGCCTCCGGCTGGGGATGGTTGCCGGCGCTGAGCCTGACCGTTGCTTTCGGCCTCCTGGCCGTCGCCTTCGCCAATGCCGCAGCGGGGCAGGGTAACAGCTACGCCACGCCGCTGTTCTGGATCGGGCTGTTGGTTATGTTCCTGCCGAGCGCGCTCCGCCTGGCATCCGCTGGGCCGGCACGTGGCGAGCGCATCGGCCTGTCCTTGATGCTTGCCCTCGGCCTGTACCTGGTCAAGGTCATCCGCAGTCCGCTGGCCTTCACATCCTACGATGAGCTCTTGCACTGGCGGACGGCGACCGATATCCTGCAAACCGGCCACCTCTTCAACCACAATCCCTTGCTGCCCGTAAGCCCGTTCTATCCAGGTCTCGAAAACGTGACGACGGCCCTGGTCCAGGTCAGTGGTCTGTCACTGTTCAGTGCCGGCGTGATCGTCGTTGCGGCGGCGCGTGCACTGACCATCCTGGCGCTGTTTGTGCTGTATGAGCAGGCGAGCGGCTCAGCGCGCCTTGCCGGCATAGGCGCCATGCTTTACATGACTAATCTGGGCTTCGTTTACTTCGACGCTGTCTTCGCTTACGAGTCGCTGGCCTTGCCCCTGGCGATATGTGCCATGGGCGCGCTGGCTCTGGCGCGTGCCGCGCCACGGGCTGGACGCGCCGTCTGGCCCTGGCGAGCAGCGCTTGTGGTCCTGCTGGCAGCCGTGGTCGTGACACACCACGTAACCAGCTATGCACTTCTGGCGTACCTGGGCTTGTGGTCGCTGACTACCCTCGCCAGCCGGCAAGAGCGGGGAGTTCGCCCGAGGCCGATCCTGGTTACCCTGCTCTTCGCCGTGATGGTGTCAGTCTACCTGGCGCTTGTCGCGCCGCAGACGCTTGACTACCTGCGGAACCACTTTGATGCTCTGGTTTTCGGTCTGTTACGCCTGATTTCGGGCGAGAGTGCGGGGCGACAGCTGTTCAGCAATGCAACGGGCCTGCCGGCACCCCTCTGGGAGCAGTTGGCCGGCTATTCGTCGACGCTGCTCATCCTTGCGGGCCTGCCGGTGGGCTGGTGGCATCTCTGGCGACACTGGCGTGGCCGCGCCCTGGCCATAGCGTTCGGGTTAGCTTCGGCCGCCTACCCGGCCACCCTGGCCATGCGCTTCGTTCCCAACGCGTCCGACATTCCCGCGCGGGCCGTAGAGTTCCTGTCCATCGCGCTTGCGTTTGTGCTCGCGATCGGCGCGCTCGGGCTTCGTTCCCTCAGACTCCCTGCGCTTGCGAGAATGGTGCTGGCCGCCGTTGGGGCGCTCATTCTATTTGTCGGAGGGGTGGTTCTCGGAACGACTGCCTGGGGACGCTTGCCTGGGCCCTATGTGGTCTCGGCAGAGCCTCGCTCCATCGAGTTAGAGCGTTTGTCGGCAGCCGAGTGGGCACGCGTCTATATCCAGCCGAATGACGGTATCGTGGCCGACCGGACAAA
>JADGQF010000027.1 GCA_017882045.1 Anaerolineales bacterium | reverse complement strand
TCTGGGCTCCAGCGTGTCACCAGGTCGGCAAAGCTGCGCATGGCTGAGTCCGGGATGCTCATCACCTTACCGAAGATCGTTTCCGGCGGCTCGTTGATGCCGATGTAATTGCCCGTCGATTTGCTCATGCGCAGCAGGCCATCTGTGCCGACCAGGATCGGGAAGGTCAGGACCGTCTGCGGGCGCAAGCCCGCGTTCTCCATCAGCTTGCGCCCTGCCATCAGGTTGAATAGCTGGTCGGTCCCGCCGATCTGCACGTCTGTACGCATGGCGAGCGCGTCGTAGCCCTGCATCAAGGCGTAGAAGAACTCGTGCAGCCAGATCGGTTCGCCCTTGTCGAAGCGCAAGGCAAAGTTCTCGCGCACCAGGAACTGCTGCACAGTGAAGTTTGCGGCCAGCTCGATCACGTCCTTGAATGAAAGCTTGGACAGCCAATCGCCGTTGTACATCACCAGCGTCCGCTCGGGATCCAGCACTTTCCAGGCCTGATCGGTGAAGGTGCGCGCATGCTCGCGCACTTCCTCGTCGGTCTGCTGCCGGCGCGAGCTGGTTTTGTCACTTGGGTCGCCGATCAGCGCCGTGAATGAGCCGATCAGGAAGACGACTTCGTGGCCCAACTGCTGGAACTGCGCCAGCTTGCGCATCGGCACCGTGTGCCCCAGGTGCAGGTCGCTGGCCGTCGGATCGAAGCCGCAGTACACTCTCAGGGGCCGGTTGTCGCGCGCCGACTCGGCCAGACGTTGGCGCAGTTCGGCTTCCATGTTGGTGCGGATGGTCGGGTCGCCGAATTTCACTCCCCGCATCAGGATGGCCAGTTGCTGCTCAACAGGTGGGAAGGGGCTCATGGCAATGCTCCTTAGATGCTCAACACGATCTTGTTCCCCGATGGGTCCTGGGTTCTCGCCGCGGGCGCCGCTCCGCCTGTCTGCACGTCCTCTAGTTGCGCGTCCACTTGCCGCAAGTGTTCTACCGTCCTTGCCAGTTCGGCCCGGTCCGGCAGAAGAATGGTGAATTGCTCCAGCCCCACGGCGTCCGAGGGCGGCGGCGGCGCCCCGGCGCCGGCCCAGATGTTGGCGCCGACATGATGGTGGTAACCGCCGGCGGATACGAAAATGGCGTTGGCGCCCATACGCTGCATCAGTGCGAAACCCAGGCCGTCGCGGTAGAAGACCTCGGCCTGGTGCAGGTCGGCCACATGCAGGTGAACGTGCCCGATGGTGGTGCCGGCCGGGAGCCCGGCCCACTGCACGTCGCCGTGTTGCAGCTCGCTCAGGACATCGTCCAGGTCCAGCGCCTCGACGCCCATGCGCAGTTCCTCAGCGCGCCGCGGCCATTCCTCGCGCGGCCGGTCGCGGTAGATCTCGATCCCGTTGCCATCCGGGTCCGACAGGTACAGGGCTTCGCTCACGCCGTGATCCGACGCGCCGCCCAAGGGGTAGCCCGTCTCATCGAAGCGTCGCAACAGCTGGGCCAGGTCCAGGCGCGTGGGTACCAGGATTGCGAAATGGTACAGGCCTGTGCTGCGGGGAGGCTTCGGGCGCGCACCGGCCACTTCGTGCAGCACGATCAGCGGCTGATCGGGGCCGGCGCTCAGGCCCAGCACCTTGGCGTTCTCTCCCGGCCGGGGCGCCGGCTCGGCGCTCAGGCTCAGCAACTGGCCGTTCTCCCCCGGCCAGGGCGCCGGCCCGCCGCTCAGGCCGAGGACATCCCGGTAGAACGCCAGCGCACGCGGCAAGTCGGCAATCTTGAGATAGACGGGACCCAAGTGGGTCCCTGCATGAATTGTGAAGCCGGTCTCCTCGGCCATGCGGCCCTCCCGTTAGAACAGCAAACAAAAACAGCGCGGCAGTCGCCACGCTGTTGTCCACGATACGTGCCTGCCGGACGCGCGCTCAGTCGGCTGGGGCGTAGCCGCCCCTCGAATACGAGTACGAAGTCCGAATCAGGCAGGGCTGGTCATTCACGCCGCAAATATAGCATATCGTGAAACGCTTGTCAACACATTGGCGCGCCCCTCCAGGGCGAAATCATGTTGCACCAGCGCGCCATGCTGGCAGCAAGAATTGCAGACGACCGGCTCAAAATGCCATGCGACGGACGCCAATACGGTCTGCGGAAGCAGGTCTTGTGCGCACAGCTCGCAACTCCCGTTGCCAGCCAATGAGTAAGCCGCAACATGAAAGCGCCCTGGCGCCCCTCATATGCCGGCCATGCCACCGTTAGCCGAAAATTGCCGTAAAACTCGTCAAAACATAGTGGCGCGATCTTGCAAAATGATGTATAATATAACTGTTCTTGTCCCGCATTTCCGCTATCCTTAGTCACTCTCTATAAGGAGGTCTCCCATGCGGAAGCTTCCCTGGCGCCGGGTAGGCGTCGTCCTCTCCCTCTTGATGGTGTTCAGCCTCATCCTCGTCCCGGCGGCCTCTGCCAGCGGCGTGGCTGCCCCCACCGGTTCCGCTGCAGCCGGCGCGACCTGCTACTACCGCGTCGTGCGCGGCGACAACCTCACCCGTCTTGCCTATCGTTTCCGCACCTCGGTCTGGCAGTTGATGGCCTGGAACGGCATCCAGAACCCTGACCGCGTCTATGCCGGCCAACTGCTACGGGTCTGCGCTCCCACGCCGCCCGTCCCACCCCCCCCCCCGCCGCAGCCGAGGCCGAGGCCCTGCCTCTCGCCCTGTGCGCCGCCCCCGCCGCCGCCCTGCCCTTCGCCTTGCGCGGCCCCGGCTCCCGGCCCGTGGAATGGCGAGTATTTCAACAACCAGGACCTGAGCGGCAACCCGACCTTCGTCCGCCAGGACCAGGCTATCAACTTCAACTGGGGCTGGGGTTCGCCCTCGGCCCAATCGATCTGCCCCGACCACTTCTCCGTGCGCTGGACGGGACGCTTCAACTTCGTCTGCGCCGGCAACTACCGCTTCACCGCCGGCGTGGATGATGGCGTGCGCGTCTGGGTTGACGGCAATCTCATCATCGACGAGTGGCGCGAGCAGTCCGTCCGCACTTTTACTCACGATACCTGGCTGGAGGCCGGTTCGCACGATGTCAAGGTCGAGTATTTTGAGCAGACGGGCGTAGCTGAGATGCACCTGAACTGGTCGAAGCTTCCCTAAGAAACTGTTTAGATCAGTTTGGCTTTGTCGAAGCCACGGATACCTGAATTCCGGGACAAGGTCACACTGGCTGTCGGTCAAGTCGGTCGGATTTAGTTGTGGGATCACAACCGCAACTTATACCCCCGCTCGGCCGGCAGCCTTTATTTTCCTAATGATTTCTAAGACATAGGATCGCCGGACCGTGCTATGATGGCCGCGTGGTGAGGCAACAGGACAGAGGTGGCGGTCACACGTCCTACCCTATCACATCCAAGAGGAGTTTAAGCTTGCCCTCGTGAATACCGTTGAGTCCCCCGGCTCCCGAGGCCGGGGACCTTACACAGCCATGTGACAACTGCCGGCATATTGCTCTTGGGCGGCGATGGCGTTCTCCGCGCCTGGCTGACTGCCGAACGGAAGGGCATTGCCGGAGTTTGTATTTGTTATATATGTGATATACTCCACAGTATCGACCGGCTGCCGCAAAGTAGAGGAAGGCAAGGCATGCGTAAGGACTACGCAACGCAGAACGAGGATGTTGCCCTGGTTTTGGATGTGCACCCTGGCCTTCGGCTGGTCATCGAGCAGTTACAAGAAGTCCTCAGCGAGGACGAGTTCTCCCGCTACATGCGCTGCTGGGCCGCCAATGTCCTGGAATATGCCGACACGGACGACCCGGCTACGCGTCTGACGCTCAAGCTCGCGCAGAAGACCGCCGTGGTGCACTTCCGGGACTCTCTGCAAAATCGTGGCCGGGCGCGCCGCGCACGTACGTTGCTGCCGGATTGAGCGATCTGTCACCCTCTTTCAACTCTCTTTGACAGAAACCCCCTCTTGCCGTAAAATGGCTATTCGACAACGCGCTGGAGCTTCCGGCGCGTCCTGATTATGTTTGTCTTACCCTGTTTGCTTTACCCTGTTTGCGTTACTATGTTTACTTCGTTTGGCAATGGATGATGTTATATGACCGATAAACCCACCAGCGCTCAGATTCGCCAGCAGTTCCTGGACTTTTTCCGTAGCAAGGGCCACGCGATCGTGCCCAGCGCTCCACTGGTGCCCATCGACGATCCTACCCTGCTGTTCACGAACGCCGGCATGAACCAGTTCAAGGAGATCTTCCTCGGCCTACGCGAGCCGGAGTTCCCGCGCGTGGCCGACTCGCAAAAGGTTATGCGTGTCAGTGGCAAGCACAACGACCTGGACGACGTCGGGCGCTCGCCCTACCACCAGACCTTCTTTGAGATGCTCGGCAACTGGTCTTTTGGCGACTACTATAAGCGCGAGGCGATCACCTGGGCCTGGGAGTTGCTGACGCAGGTATGGGACTTTCCCCGCGAAACGCTATGGGCGACCGTCTTTGAGGACGACAAGGGCAACCTTGGCCGGGACGAGGAAGCGGCGGCCTTCTGGGGCAGCGAGACCACCATCTTGCCCGAGCATATCTGCTTCTTCGGCCGCAAAGACAATTTCTGGGAGATGGGTGATAGCGGGCCGTGCGGGCCGTGCAGCGAGATCCACGTGGACATGGGCCCGGAGGCCTGCGACCTGCAGGGTGTCCCGGGTCACGTCTGCGGCGTCAACGGGGACTGCAAGCGCTACATCGAGATCTGGAACCTGGTGTTTATCCAGTACAACCGCGCAAAGGACGGCCAACTGACTGACCTGCCGAGCCGCCACGTCGATACCGGGATGGGCTTCGAACGTGTAGTGAGTGTGCTGCAAGGCGTGCGTTCCAACTACGAGACCGATCTCTTCGTGCCCATCATCCGGCGCACTCAGGAAATGCTCGGACAGAGTGACCAGGAGCGCGACGCACACCAGGTATCCTACCGGGTGATCGCCGATCATATCCGCGCGATCACCTTTCTGATCGGCGACGGCGTCATGCCTGCCAACGATGGCCGCGGCTACGTGCTGCGTCTCATCCTGCGCCGCGCGGCCAGGCACGGCCGTATGCGGGGTTTCCAGGGTCCTTTCCTGGCCCGGCTCGCCCAGACCGTGATCGATATCATGGGCTCACATTACGACGAGTTGGTGCGCCGGCGCGAGTTTATCCTGAGCAATATCGAGCGTGAGGAGACTCGCTTCAGCCAGACCCTGACCCTGGGCCTGGCGCTGCTCGACGAACTGATCGGCACCCTGGAAGGACAGGGCCGGGTAGTGATCCCGGGCGAAGAGGCCTTTCGGCTCTATGATACCTTTGGCTTCCCGTTAGATCTGACCCAGGACGTAGCGCGTGACCACGGCATGACCGTGGATCTGCCCGGTTACCAGGCTGCGCTGGCCGAGCAGCGGGCGCTCGCGCGCTCTTCCGCGCAGTTTGCAGCCGCCGAAACCGCTGACGTCCAGGTGTACCTGGATGTGCTGCACGATCTCAAGGCCACCGGCGCCCTGCCGCCGGCGGGCGTTGCCAACCTCAGCCGCCAGAGCCTGCAGCACAACACCAGCCTGGCGGCTCTCGTCCGGGATGGCAAGCCGGTGGAGGATGCCGCGCCGGGCGATAAAGTGGATGTCGTCGTGCCCGAGACGCCCTTCTACGTCGAATCGGGCGGCCAGGTATCGGACACGGGCGTGATCGCGTCCTCCGCCGCGGGCGAGGCCGGGACAGGTTGGAAAATCCGTGTCGACGACACCCGCCAGCCCGTGCCCGGGCTGATCATCCATAAGGGCGAGGTGATCGAGGGCAGGCCGCACATCGGCGAGCAGAGCCTGGTCGCGGTGGACGCGGCGCGTCGCCGGGATATCATGCGTAACCACACCGCCACGCACCTCCTGCACCGCGCGCTGCGTGACGTCCTGGGCGAGCACGTTCACCAGGCCGGCTCGGTGGTTGCTCCCGACCGGCTGCGCTTCGACTTCACTCACTCTGCGCCGCTCACTGCGGAGCAGCTTGAAGCGATTGTGCGTGGGGTCAACGAAGCCATCCTGGAAGATTACCTGGTGAATGTGGCGCAGATGCACTATCGCGAGGCCCTGGCCGCCGGGGCGATGGCCCTCTTCAGCGAGAAGTACGGCGACGAAGTGCGCGTTGTCAAGATCGGAGCCGGTGACGGCGATGTGAGCCAGGAGCTGTGCGGCGGCACGCATGTCACGCGCACCGGACAGATCGGCCTGTTCCACATCGTTTCCGAAGAAAGCGTGGGCGCGGGCGTGCGGCGCATCGAGGCGGTGACCGGCCGCGGCGCGGAGCGCTTCGTCCGCACCCGCCTGCAGGAGCTCGACCGCGTCGCCGCCCTGCTGCATGTACCGGCCGACCAGGCGGAGCGCGCTCTGCGCAGCCTGCAGTCTGAGTTACAGGCGGCGCAGAAAGAGGCCGCCCGGCTGCGCGCCGACATTGCCCGCCGGCAAACCGAGAGTCTGGCGGCGAGCGCTCAGAGCGTGAGTCCGGCGTCGGGCGTGGGACCCGCCGTCGCCGTCGTGGCGGCGCAGGTGGCCGGCGCCGATGTGGACACACTGCGCGACATGAGCGACTGGCTGCGGAACAAGCTGGGCTCATCCGCCGTTGTACTGGCGGCAGACGTAGACGGCAAGCCGCAACTTATCGCGGCCGTTACCGACGACCTGGTCAAACGCGGCCTGCACGCCGGCGAGTTGGTGAAGGCGGTCGCGAAGGTGGTGGGCGGCGGCGGCGGCGGCAAGCCGGCACTGGCTCAGGCCGGCGGTCGCGACCTGGCCCGATTGCCCGAGGCGCTGGCCCTGGTGCCCGAGCTTGTCGCCAAGGCGCTAACGCGTTGATAGGTCGGATGATCACAACTATCCAACTAACACCCCAAGATACCCTGCCCAGCCTCCTGGCGCGCTTGCAGAGCGCCGCCGGTGACCGGGTGCTGTTCGTCCTTCCGCCCGGGCTAGCCCTCAGCGCAGTGGACCTGCACGCCTTGCGGCGTGAAGCCGCGGCGAGCGAGCGCGGCCTGGCGCTGGTAACGTCCGATGCCGGCCTGCGCGCCACTGCCGATCGCATGGGCATCAGCACTTTCCGCAGCCAGGCGCGCGGCGAGCGCGCCCGCTGGCGCCGTTTGCGCCCGGAACGCTCCCGGCTGGCCGTGCCGGTCGGCCCGGCGCAGGCCGCTCCTCCAGCGAGGCCGGGCCTGTTTGCCCGGCGCTCGCCGAGCGGGTTTCGCCCGCTGGCGTTCCTGCGCTCTTTCGTGCGCCGCTCCAGCCCGTGGTGGACCAACCTGCTGCTGTCCCTCTGCCTGTTGCTGCTGCTGGGCGGCATGGTATTGGCCCTGGCCGCGGTGGTGCCGGCCGCGGTGGTGACGCTCGTGCCTGCCGCCGAGCCGATTCGCGTGACCGTTGCGCTGAAGGCCGTCCAGGATTCGGGGCTCGACACACAGGCCGGCATCCTCCCGGCCACGGCAATGCGCGTCCAGGTGACCGGCGAAGCCACCTTGCCTACCACTGGCCGGCGGCACGAACCCTCGGCCAAGGCCGCCGGGAAAGTGGTGATCATCAATCGTACGGCCCGCCTGCTGACGGTTCCGTCCGGCACGATCCTGTCGACTGCCACCGGCGACAATGTGCGCTTCAGCGTGACCGAGCAGCAGCAGGTGGAGCCCAACGGGCGTACGACCCTCTCAGTGGAGGCAGTGCTGCCGGGGCCGACGAGCAACGTCCGGGCCGGCACCATCACCCGGGTGGAGGGGCCTTTGTCGCTGTCCGCCGTCGTCACCAACGACGCGCCGACCAGCGGCGGCGGTTCGGCCGAGGTAGGTGTGGTGACCGAGGAAGACCAGGCCCGGCTGCAGTCCCAGCTTTTTGAGGACCTGAAGCAGAAAGCCCTGGAACAACTGCGGGAAAAGCTCGACCCGGGCACTTTCCTGGCCCCCGAATCGGTCAGCTACCTGGCCATGTCGCCGACCTTCACGCCGTTTGTGGGCGACGTCTCCCCGGATCTGTTCTTGAGCATGAGCGTTCAGGCTGAAGGCTTGTCGGTCGATGCTCGCGCCGGCGACCAGTTGGTGCTGTCTCGCCTGCAGGCCACGATGCCACCTGGAAGCCGCTTGATCTCGGACACGGTACATTTCATTCCGGGCGCGATCGTCGTGGAGGACCCAACCACAGTCAGCTTCAGCATGACGGCCGAGGGCACACTCTTGCAGGGGTTGGATACGCGCGAGGTACGCCGCACTGTCCTGGGCATGCTTCCCGACCAGGCAGTGGCTGCCCTCACGCAACGTTTTGCCCTGGCCGAATCGCCACAGGTCCACCTGGGTCCCGATTGGCTGCCGCTGATCGTGCCAACCAAAATGCCCATCCTGCCCTGGCGCATACGCGTGCAGGTGGACTGGGATGCGGCCGCGGAGATCGCGCGGGGGTGATGCCCATTCTCAAGTCGGCATTCGATTTGCCCGCCGGACGCCTCCTCGCGCTGGACCTGGGCCGCGTGCGCATCGGCGTGGCGGTCTCCGACGAGCAGGGAATCTTGGCAACGCCGCTGACCGTGGTGCAGCGCCGCTCGCGCGCCGAGGATTTCGCGGCCCTGGCCGAGCTGGTGCGCCGGGAACGAGTGGTCGGGGTCTTGGCCGGCCTGCCGCTGGATTCGCAAGGCGAGGTTGGGCCTCAAGCGCAGCTTGCCCGGCGCTACGGCGGGCGACTGGCGGTCACTCTGCCCGTCCCGTTGGCTTTCTGGGATGAGAGTTATTCGAGCGTCGACGCAGCGGAGCTGCTCAGGCAGAGCGGCGGCCGCGTGCCGATCGACGCCGCTGCGGCCGCCGTTATCCTGACGAGTTTTCTGGAAGCGCGGCGCGCTGGCAACCCACAGTCAGAAATCAGCCATCCGTGAGGAAGATCCGGTGAAGTACCTTCAGGTCGCAACCAATATCCTCCTGCGCTTACTGTTGTTCCTGGTGCCCATCGTGGCCCTGCTCGTGCTTGCCTTTGGCGCAGGGAGCTTCGTTTCCGCTCAGTTACAGGATGTGCCCAAGCCTCCCAAGGTGGCCTTGATTGGCGCAGGCGCCGACCAGCCGCTGGACCTCAGCCCGACGGCGATCGAAACCCGCCTGCTTGGGGTTTACCTGCGTCTCCAGTCCAGCCAGATCGACCGCCCGGCCGGGAGCGACACGACGCGCGAATCCTTCGCCATTGCCGACGGTGAGACGGCGGCTTCCGTTAGCCAGCGGCTGCAAGACATGGGCATGATCCAGGATGCCAACTTGTTTCGGACCTACATGCGCTATTACGGGTTCGATCATAAGTTGGCTGCCGGCGACTTTCAGCTATCGCGCGACATGAGCATCCCACAGATTGCCCAGGCCCTGCAACAGGCGCACTTCGAAGAGATCGCCGTGACCATCCCCGAAGGGATGCGCGCGGAGGAAATCGCCGACCTGCTGAACGTCAAGGGCGTGATGGACGGCGAGTCGTTCTTGTCGCTGGTCCACGGTGGCACTGCCTCGGCGCAGGCTTTGGGCGATTATCCCTGGTTGCCGGAGGGCCTCAGCACGCTCGAAGGCTACCTGTTCCCGGATACGTACCGCTTGCCCTCCAAGGCCAGTCCGGCAGACCTGATCCGGCGCATGCTCGACAATTTCGGACAGCGCGTCACCCCGCAAATGTTGGCGTCCGCCGCGCAGAGCGGGCGCAGCCTGGCACAGATCATGACGATGGCCTCCATTGTGGAACGGGAGGCCGTGCGCGCCGACGAGCGGCCGCTGATTGCCAGCGTCTACTGGAATCGCGTCAGCGGGGCCTGCAGCAAGGACACCGGCGGCGCCTATCTGCAGGCCGATCCGACCGTGCAGTATGCGAACGGCCGGCCGGGCGAGTGGTGGTGGAAGCCACCGTCAGTCGAGGCCTACAAAGCCGTCATCTCGGCCTATAATACCTACTTGCACCCGGGTTTGCCGCCCAGCCCAATCGCCAATCCGGGCCTGTCGGCCATCCAGTCCGCCATTCAGCCCGCCGATACCAAATATTGCTTCTTCCTGGCCGTCAACGAGAACTCGCACGTCTTTGCCGTGACCCTGGCCGAGCACGAGGCGAATATCGCCCGCTACCAAAAATGAGGCGTGATGTGCGCCGGGAAAGCGTTCTGCGGCTGGCGTTCTGCCTTCTCCTGCTCTCCTCCTGCACCCTGCCGGGCAGCGCTGCGCCCGTGGTCAAGATCGGGCTGATCGCGCCCTTTGAGGGCCTGGGCCGGCCGTTGGGCTATCAGTTGTTGCCGGCGGTGAAAATCGCCCTGGAAGATGCCAACGCAACCGGCGAGCTCGGCCGTTACAGGATCGCCCTGGTCGCTTTGAACGACGATCTGGACCCGGCCACGGCCGCCAGGCAGGCCCAGGCTCTGGCGGCGGATGATAGCTTACTGGGAGCGCTCGGGCCGTGGACTTCTGAGACGGCAGCCGCGGCTGCCCAGGCTTTCGGCGAGGCCGGGCTGCCGGCCCTGGTTGGCGCGCCCCTGGCCGATGCGCCCCGGGCTGGCGCGCCCTTGGCCAACGCGCCCTTGGCGCCCGTCCCCATCCCTGGCGCGCAGGCAGTCTTCTCACTTTGCCCCTCGTTCTCGGACATCGCCGCCCAACTACTGCAGAAGGCCGGCCAGCTCGGCCCGGGACGCGTTGCGACGGCCGGCCCGCCGGGCGAGTTACTGCGCGCTCTGGCGGTCCTCCTTCCGCCGCCTGCAGACGCAGCTTCGCCTGGGACTGTCCGCGTCGTGCTTTACTCTGGGGGAGCGGCCGCGGCCGCCGAGGAACTGGCGCGCCGGCAGGCGTCGGGTGGGCAGGGCGTTTTACTGGGGGGACCGGACCTCGCGCAACCCTGGTTGGCCGGTCTGGCGGGCCAGGCGGCCGAGGGCACGTGGGCACTGGCGTGCTCGACGGAGCCTGGTGGGCGTGCGCCCGGGCTGCCGGCCGGCGTTGCGGCCCGCTTTGCGGCTCGCTACCAGGCGCAGGCCGGCGCCCCCCCGGGCGCGCAGGCCATGCTGGCCTATTGGGGCGCGCGCCGGCTTGTGGGAGCCCTGGCGGAAGATGTCCGGGCCCACGGGGGACCCAGCCGCGCCGGGATGGCCGCCGCTCTCGGCCGGGATGCCGGAGGACCGGGCCTGGTGTGGCTGCAGATCCAGGATGGAGGCTTCGTGCCGCGCTGATGCGTCAGCGAATGATATGGTGGATCAACGGCGGAGCAGCGACCGGTTCGTCTTCAACGCGGTAGGCGGCTGCCAGGCGGGCCAGGGCCGCTTGCGCCACCCCGTCGGTGCGGGCGTGTACCCATAATAATGTTTGCCCCGCAGCCACGTGGCCGCCCACTTTGCCCTCCGGCGCCAGCATCACTCCTACGGCTGGGTCCACCGGATCGCCCTTCTTCTCCCTGCCGCCGCCGAGGTCAACCACCGTCCTGCCGACCTCGCCCGCGTCAAGCCCGGCCACATACCCGGCACGCGGCGCTGCCAGGGGCCGGACCACCGGCGCTTGCGGCAGTTTGCGCGGATCGTCTACGAACGCCACGTCTCCGCCTTGCGCGCCCACAAACTGGCGGAACTTGGCCCAGGCTGAACCGTCGACCAGCGTGCCGGCGGCTTTCGCCCGGCCCGCGGCGGGGCTTTCCGCCGCACCGGCGATCAGCAGCATCTCCCCGGCGACGTCTACGCAGTGCTGCCGGAAGTCATCCGGCCCGCGCCCGTGCAAGGTCTCGATCGCCTCGCTTACTTCGAGCGCATTGCCCACCGCCAGTCCGAGCGGCTGGTTCATGTCGCCGATCAGCGCCGCCATGCGACGCCCCAGCCCGCGCCCGATCTTGACCATCAGCTCGGCCAGCTCGATGGCTTCGGCGTCCGTATGCATGAACGCGCCTTCGCCCACCTTCACGTCGAGCACGATGGCATCCGCTCCGGCCGCGATCTTCTTGGACATGATGGAGCTCGCGATCAAGGGCAGCGAGGGTACGGTGCCGGTCACGTCGCGCAACGCGTACAGTTTGCCGTCGGCGGGCGCCAGCTCCTGGGTCTGTCCGGCGATGACCAGCCCGATCTCGCGCAACTGTTTCTTGAATTGCTCGATTTTCAGCATCACGTTCAGGCCGGGTATGGATTCGAGCTTGTCCAAGGTGCCACCCGAGAACGAGAGGCCGCGCCCCGACATTTTTCCCACCGGCACGCCCAGGCCGGCCACTACCGGACCGATGACCAGCGTCGTTTTGTCGCCGACGCCGCCGGACGAGTGCTTGTCGAGGATGAGCGGCGCGACATCGTGCAGATCGAGCGTCTCCCCCGAAAAAGCCATTGCTTCAGTCAGGCGCATGGTCTCAGCCGGCGTCATGCCGCGGAAGTACACGGCCATCAGCCAGGCGGCCGCCTGGTAGTCCGGCACCTCGCCGGCCACGTAACCGCCGATGAAATGTTCTATCTCGCCTTGCGACAGTTCGCCACCGTCGCGCTTCTTGATAATGATGTCGCAGATGCTCATTGGGCTGACTCGATTTCGGATTGCGAGTGTTACGGGTTGGATTCACGATCTGACTGCCGGCACGCGTTATTATAGCACAGGGTTTGTGGTTGACGATTTGACGACTGCCCTTGACGCGGCCGGGGCGTTACGTTACCATAGGAGCGCGCTGCCGGAGCGCGGCGCAGGAACGCGGCGCAGGAGCGCAGCGCTTCATGAGTTGCGCCAGACCCGTTGAACGGAGACCAGGCTTTGACCGTTTTTTACTCCGCATCCGAACCCCAGACTCCACCACCCGAGCTAGTCGTCATCGGCGCCGGCCTGGCCGGTTCCGAAGCGGCCTGGCAGGCAGCTCAGCAGGGCCTGCGGGTGACACTCTACGAAATGCGTCCCACGCGCTCGACCCCGGCTCACGAGACCGGCCAGATGGCCGAGCTGGTCTGCTCGAACAGCCTGGGCTCTAACGCGCCGGATCGCGCGCTCGGCATATTGAAGAATGAATTGCGGCGGCTGCGCTCGCTGATCATCGCTTGCGCCGACGCCAACGCCCTGCCTGCCGGCGATGCGCTGGCCGTCGGTCGGGATGCCTTCAGCCGGGCAGTCACTGAAGCCATCACAACCCACCCTAACATCACGGTGCGCCGCGAGGAAATCAGCGCCATCCCAGCCGGGCTGCCCGTTGTCGTGGCATCCGGCCCGCTGACGTCGCCCGCCCTGTCAGCGGCCATTCGCGATCTGGCCGGTCAGAACTACCTCTACTTTTTCGACGCGATGGCGCCGATCGTCGCCGCCGAAAGCATCAACCTGGACGTTGCCTTCCGAGCCAATCGCTGGCAGCGTCCGGCCCTTCCCGGCGATCTGGCCGGCGGACCGGCCGGCGGGCCGATCGAGCTGGCGGCGACTCAACCGTCCGGCGACTACATTAATTGTCCCATGTCGCGTGACGAGTACTACGCCTTCGTGGAGGCCGTCAACGCAGCCGAAAAGATCAAGGTGCACGAGTTCGAGCGGGACGACGAGGCGCGCCGCTACTTTGAGGGTTGCTTGCCCATCGAAGTGCTGGCCGCGCGTGAGCCGGACGCCCTGGCCTACGGGCCCATGCGCCCGGTGGGACTGCGTGATCCGCGCACCGGCCGGCGGCCCTGGGCGGTGGTCCAGCTTCGCCAGGATAATGTCGCCGGTACGCTCTACAATATCGTCGGTTTCCAGACGAACATCAAGTGGGGCGATCAGGAGCGGGTTCTGCGGATGATCCCCGGGCTGGAGGAGGCGGAGTTCGTGCGCTTCGGCCAGATGCACCGCAATACCTTCATCAACAGCCCCGTTCTGCTCCGTCCTACCCTGCAATGGCAGGCGCGTGACAACCTGTTCTTCGCCGGCCAGATCACGGGCACGGAGGGTTATGTCGGTTCCGCCGCCGGCGGCCTGTTGGCCGGCCTGAACGCGGTCCGGCTGGTCAGGGGCCTTGCGCCGGTGGCCTTGCCGTCCACCACAATGATGGGTGCGCTTTTCCATTACATCACGCATACCGCACCCGCCGACTTCCAACCCATGAAGGCCAACCTGGGGCTGCTTCCGCCGTTCGAGAATCCGCCGCGCGGGAAGCGCGAGCGCGCCTTGGCCTACGCCCAGCGCGCTCAGGCCGACCTGGAAGCCGCCGTCAGCGCCTGGTAGTCGTTCTTCGGAACCGATCAATCGCTTTGCATAGCCGGTTCCCGGCCGGGAACGCTGCCCGGCCGGGAACCGGCTTTCCTGTAGCCTGTCTTTCTTTGATGACGATTCCGCTGGTGTGGTCAGAGAAAAGGGCCGACTAAATTTGCCTATTGCATTACCGCCCAGATTGTGCTAGAATTACCATAATCAAAAACCGGCCCATTGTGGTCCCGGCCTCATATTCATTTCCCGGTGGGTCCTGCTCCACTCGCCGGGGCCAGCTACATAGGAGGGGTCTATGAAGCTATGGAAGCGCAGGCAGCGCCTGGTAACCCTGGCACTTGCTATGGCGCTGCTGGCTAGTCTGACCCTGGCCAGTGCCAGCGGTCTGGCTGTGGCGGAGCAGGAAATGCTGCAGAATGGTGATTTTGAGAGCGGCTTCACGTTCGTGCCGAATTGCGGGAATGTCGGCACGGGCTGGGGATGCTTCACCAACGGCGGCTCGATCAAGTATGGCTTCTACGACGACCAATGGGCTCCCGTAGTTGCTCAGGGCGTCCACGCCCAGTTGATCGAGCTGAACACCAAGGGCATCCCTAAGTCTGAGAGCGACCGGTTCGCCGGGATCTATCAGACGGTGAACCTGAACAAAGGCAGCAACTACCAGTTCAAGATCCAGGGGATGCTACGGGAAGACACGCCAGACTCCCGCGACGATCCCTGGCGCTACCGCGTCCAATGGGGCTATACCTCCGATGGCTCCACGGACTGGCAGGCGGTCACGAACTGGGCCGAATTCCCCTGGGATAATTACTATCCTCGTACCTCGCCCGGCGCCATGCAGAGCTTCAGCTCCAGCCTGGTTGCTCCCTCTGACAAGATCACCCTTTTCGTTCGTGTCTGGAAGAAGTGGGGCACGACCGAGAAGGAACTTGACGTCGACCTCGACGCGATCAGCCTTTGGGGTCCCAAGGTTGGCCATGTCGCGTGCCTGGCCGACGACTGCGCGAAGCCGCCTCAGCCGGCCTGTGATCAGTGGAACCCGTGTCCGCCCGTCAACCCGTGCAATGGTCCCTGCGAAAACAATACTGAGACCCCGCCGGTCCTTGCCTGCAGCGCCACTAACCTGGCCAAGAACGGCAACTTCGAGTGGGGCTTCAACACCTGGAACGGGTTTGGTGACGTCGGCAAGAACTGGAAGCCGTTCACGAACGGCGGCGCAGCCGGCTATGGCTTCTACAACGAAATGTGGGCGCCAGTGGTCCAGAGTCCTACCCACGGTCAGTTGATTGAGATCAACACCAAGGGCTTGATGGTAGGCGATCAGGACCGTTACGCAGGCATCTACCAGGTGATCACCGGACTCAAGCCAGGCGCCACCTATCAATTCTCGATGTGGGGCGAGTTGCGCGAGGATGCCGTGCATCCCGGCGATGACCCGTTCCGTTATCGCGTGCAATGGGGCTTCGCGCCCGGCAGCGGCAACGCCGGCTCGATCACCAACTGGACCGAGGTGCCCTGGAACGACATCTTCGTGCGCACGAGCCCCGGCCCGCTGTCGTCCTTCAGCACCCAGTTCGTGGCTCCGAGCAGCAGGGTTGTGTTGGGCATTCGCGGCTGGAAGAAGTGGGGCAACGGCGCGCGCGAGCTCGACATCAACCTCGACGACATCAGTCTGCAGCCGTGCTCGACTCAGCCACAGCAGGCGTTGCCTAGGCCTGAGCCCAAGCCATGTCCCGGCTTCGACGTGTGTCCGGAACCGAATCCGCAGTCTAACCCATGTCCCGGCTTCGACGTCTGCCCAGGGCCGACGCCTGAACCTGGCCCTGGAGAGTGCCTGACTTACATCATCCAGCCGGGTGACACGCTCGGCATGATCGCAGTCGCGCACCATACCACTGTGGCGGCGCTGGCTGCAGGCAACGGGATTGCCAACCCGAACCTGATCTATATCGGGCAGCAGATCGTCATCTGTCCTCCCAGGTAGTCCTGGGCGGCAGTTGCGCCTGGCGCTGAACATCTTACGGGGGAGGTTGTAGCCGCAGACCGGCTTCAGCCTCCCCCGTGCGCCGCTCGCCAGTCGACCTCGCTTCATCCACGATCATCATAAGAGGAGCTTGAATGATAGGCAAGGCATCTCGATGGTTCGCGCACGCTGTTGCGCTCGTTGCCCTGCTGACCATGTTGGTCAGTACCCTGTCGCCGCTCGCACCTGTCGCGGCCGCCGGCCCCGGCGCGCCGAGGGCCGTCCGCAGCGGGTATCGATCGGACCAGGGGACGACAGGGAATCCTCCTGGCTGCCTGACTGTCAGGGAGATCGTGACCGGTGGCGCCGGCGCGCCGGCTAACCTGGCCGGGGGCTGGACCATTGCCTTGTCGGGTCCAGCGAGCCCCGAAACACAGACCGACGACAGCGGGGTCGCCCAATTCTTCGGACTGGCTGCCGGGACCTATACGGTCACCGAGGTGGTCTCCTACACCTTCAAGGCCCTGACTCCGCCCGCGGTCCAGGTGCAGGTGAAACCATCGCTAACCGGCAAGGACTGCGCGTCGGTCGAGTTCAAGAGTGAGAAAGCGCTGACGAGTTGCATCGACGGGATGGGATGGGACGATGGAGGCCGGCCTCTGGCGGGATGGAGCATCTACGCGCAGCCGGCGGACGGCAGCGGCCCGACCTTCATAACCTTGACCGGAGAGGACGGGGCTTTCTATTTCCCCAATCTGACGGTCGGGACGTGGACAGTCTGGGAGGATGTTTTACCCAATTGGACCGCCGTCAGCCCGGCTAAGTTGGACGTCGCAGTGACCCCGGCCGGTTCGGAGCAGTGTGTACGAGCGAGTTTCAAGAATCGCCCGCCGGGTCTTTGCATCGAGGGCTACCTGACCGATGCCATCGTCAACCTGGGCGTGCCCGGCGTTCCGGTCACGGCGACTCTGCAGAGCAGCGCAGGGATCAGCACCACGCAGACCGACGCCCGTGGCTACTTCCGCTTCAACGACCTCGGCACGGGCAAGTATGAGGTGACGGTAGGCCGGCAGGCCGGCTGGGCGCCCGTCGGTCCGGCCGCTTATACACTCAACCCGACTGCCCAGGGAGGGTGCTCGGCCCTGAAGTTCTGGGTTCGCTCGGTCGTTGGGCCGCTCACTCAGACCACAGCCTGCCGTCTGCAGCACATTGTCATCCGTGGCGACACCATCGGGGACCTGGCGTACCACTATCGCGTTTCTTCATTGGCCCTGGTGCGGGCGAACCGGCTCGCCAACGCGAATAAGATCTACAGAGGGCAGAAACTCTGTATCCCGTGAGGACGGTGGGTTAAGCACCCTGGGCGCCGCGCCCATGGCGCCTCGCCTCAAACGCCCCCGACCACTTCCCCAATCATCGACCAGGGTCCCGTCCAGGTGATGCGCACCTGGGCCAGGCGGCCGCGCCAGTCGCCTGGGTCCGCAAAGAAGACCAGCTTGTTCGTGCGCGTCCGGCCGCGCCAGCGCCAGCCCCGCTGGCCGCCGGAGGCGCCGACGGGCTGACCCTTGTGCTTCCCTTCGACCAGCATCTCCACCGTCTGCCCCAACAAACGGCCGTTGATCTCGCCCACCACCACGGCCTGCAGCCCATCGAGCCGGTCCCAGCGGCGTTTTTTCTCTTCGGGCGTCACGTCGTCCGGCATACGCCGGGCGCTCACCGTGCCCGGGCGCGGCGAGTACATCGCCAGGTGCGCCTTGTCCAGCTTCAGCTCGGCCAGCAATTCGTACGTGCGCTCGAACTGCTCGGCCGTCTCACCCGGGAAGCCTACGATGATATCGGTGTGAATGGCCGCGCCGGGGATGGTACCCCGGATGTGCGCCACCAGTTCGCGGTATTGTGCGCGCGTGTAGCCGCGCTTCATCTCCTCCAGCACCCGGTCATCCCCCGCCTGCACCGGCACCTCGATCTGCTCGCAGACCTTCGGTAAGCGGGCCACCGCCTGCAGGATACGGTCAGTCATGTAGTAGGGATGGCTGGTCAGGAAGCGGATGCGCCACAGCCCCTCGACGGTATGGACTGCCTCCAACAGGTCGGCCAGATCAGGTCTGCCACCGGGGAAGTCCTTGCCGTAACGGTCCACGATCTGGCCCAGCAGGGTCACCTCACGGACGCCCTGGTCGACCAACCCCTGGACCTCACGCACCACCTCCTCCAGCGGCCGGCTGCGTTCCACGCCACGCCGGTAGGGGATGATGCAGAAAGTGCAGGCGTGCGAACAGCCGTAGACGATCGGCACATTGGCCGCCACCGGCACCTCGCCGTTCAGCGACAGGTGGCGTACGCTTTGCAATGGCCTGCCGTATTGAAGGTTTTTGCCATCGTCTTCGCCTTGCAGCTCAATCAGCCCGATCACCGCGGCCTCGGGCCTGACATTGTCCTGCAGCTCGTGGCGCGCGGTGGTCAGCTCGTCTTCCAGCGCCCGCGCATCCGCATCCAGCCGATGGCCGGACAGGTAGCCAACCAGGGGCGCCGGGTCAGAGGGCGGCATGAAGACATCCACGAAGGGGAAGCGCTCCATAAGAGCCCGATTGGGCTTGACGCCGACCATGCAGCCCATCAGCGCAATCACGCGCCCGGGGTCATGGTCCTTCAGCGGTTTAAGCGACCACAGGTGGCCCGCCGCCCGGTCTTCGGCGCTCTGGCGCACCACGCAGGTGTTCAGCACGATCACGTCGGCCTGTTGCGGGTCGTCGGTCGGCGCATAGCCCAGCGCGTCCATCTCCGCCGCCACCCGGCCCGAATCTGCCACGTTCATCTGGCAGCCAATCGTCCAGATATGGTAGTGTTTCATGGTTATTCCGGCTTCACTCTCACGGCTACCTCTAGCACGTTGGGCAGCTTCTTACGAATGCCCTCGGATACGGCGTGCGCCAGGGTATGGCTGGCGCTCACCGACAACCCTGGCTCGGCCACACAGGCCAACGGAAGGAAAAGCCCTTCCGGTGTGCTGCGCACAAGCAAGTTGCTTGGCTGCCGCAGACTCGGCACGGCTGCGACCGCCTCGCGAACTGCGGCGCCAACCGGGTGCGCCTGGTCGAGCGAAAATAGCTTGCCCGGCGCCAGTTCATGAACGGCCGGCTCGATGTGCGTGTGCAGGCTGCTGACCCATGGCGCCTCGGCCAGGGCGGCCCGCTCGATTGCTGAAGGCTAGAGCGGCAAAGCTCCAGATCGTGACCTCGGGCCGGTGCGGATTGGCGAACCGGCCGATCGACTCTTTGAGCAGTTCCCAGGTGGTGATGGTCATGAGCTCGGCAATGCTCAAGGCCGCGACCGTCTCGTACTTACGGTGGCCGTAAGGGTGCTCGCGGTCCGGCGGCCGGGCGGCCAACCCGATTGCGGCCAATCCCACCACATTCGAGAAGCCGTCGAAGAACGAGTCCAGGCCGTCTGCAGCCAGGCTCAACGTGCCCGTGCGATAGCCGACGACCAGCTTGGCTGCCGTAGCCAGCCAATTCAGAAGCATCGTCAGGATGAGGATGCGGCGGATCGTCGGATAGTCGCGCATTCAGCTCTCGCAGTTTGGGCTCAGCGCTCGGCCATGGCCGGCGTCTTGGCCTTGGCCGCGATCACTTCGCCGGGTTGTCGGGCTGGCCTGTTCGCCAGCACGGGTTGCAGGACCTGCCCGGTGTACGATTTCGCGACACGCGCGACCTGCTCCGGGGTGCCTTCGGCCACGATGAAGCCGCCGCGCTCACCACCCTCCGGCCCCAGGTCGATCAGCCAATCGGACGACTTGATCACGTCCAGGTTGTGCTCGATCACCACGATCGTGTTGCCCTGGTCGACCAACTGCTGCAACACCTGCAGGAGCTTCAGCACGTCGTCGAAGTGCAGGCCGGTCGTCGGCTCGTCCAGGATATACATTGTCTTGCCCGTCGCCCGCCGGCTCAGTTCCTTGCTCAGCTTGACGCGCTGCGCTTCGCCGCCGGACAGAGTGGTCGCCGGTTGGCCGAGCTTGATGTAACCCAGGCCCACCTTCGCCAGGGTCTGCAGCTTGGTGCGAATGCGCGGCACGTTCTGGAAAAACTCCAACCCCTCATCCACCGTCATGTCGAGCACGTCGGCGATGCTCTTGCCTTTGTAACGGATCTCGAGCGCTTCACGATTGTAGCGCTTACCGTGACAGACCTCGCATGGCACATAGACGTCGGGCAGGAATTGCATCTCGATGCGGATGATGCCGTCGCCCTGGCACGCCTCACAGCGCCCGCCCTTCACGTTGAAGCTGAAGCGCCCCGGCTTATAACCACGAATCTTGGCCTCGGGCAGCGAAGCGAAGAGGTCGCGCACGTCGGTGAAGATGTTGGTGTAGGTGGCCGGGTTCGAGCGCGGCGTGCGCCCGATCGGCGACTGATCGATGTCGATGACCTTGTCCAGGTTCTCCAGCCCCTCGATGCGCTCGTAACGTCCGGGGCGTTCCTTGGCGCGATACATGCGCTGCGCCAGGGCCTTATACAGCACCTCGACCACCAGGCTCGATTTGCCGCTGCCGCTCACCCCGGTTACCGTGATAAACTTGCCCAACGGCAGGCGCACGTCCACGTGCTTCAGGTTGTTCTCGGAAGCGTTGTGGATGATAAGGTATTCGCCGTTGCCGGGCCGGCGAATGGCGGGCACCGGGATCTCTTTGTCGCCGCGCAGGTAAGCCGCCGTCAGGCTATCCGGGCACTGCATGAACTCGTCGCGCGCGGCCGAACAGACCACGTAGCCGCCCTCATCGCCCGCGCCCGGTCCCAGGTCCACGATCCAGTCCGCGGCGCGCATGGTCTCCTCGTCATGCTCGATCACCAGCACTGTGTTGCCCAGGTCGCGCAGGAAGAGCAGGGTGTTGATCAAGCGTGCATTGTCACGCTGGTGCAGGCCAATGCTGGGCTCATCCAGGATATAGAGCACGCCCATCAGTTGCGAGCCGATCTGCGTCGCCAGCCGGATGCGCTGCGCCTCCCCACCGGAGAGTGTGGCTGCCATGCGGTCCAGCGTCAAGTAGTCCAGCCCAACGTCCATCATGAAGCGCAGGCGGGCGTGCAACTCTTTCAGGATCTGCCGGGCAATAGTGTACTCACGCTGGCTCAGCGGCGAATTGGACGGCAGCGTTTCGGAGGAGCCCACCATCTTGGATTTGAGATTCTGGATCCTGGACTGCGGGTTGAAGCCCCCGCTGCCGTTCAGCGCAACCGGCTCCTGCCCGTCCTGTGAGCCGAAAGCGGGATCGGCGTCGTCCTGCCTGCCGGCCTCCAGGTCCGTCACGCTCACCGAGAAGTCGTCGATTCCTGCCAGGGTCTCCACCCAGTTGATCGCGTTGATGACCGAGAAGTGGCTGACCTCGTCGATGTTGCGCTCCAGGATCGTCACCGCCAGGGCCTCGGGGCGCAGGCGCTTGCCGCCGCAGGTAGGGCAGGGTCGGGTCGACATAAAGCGTTCCAACTCGCTTCGGATGTATTCGGAGCTCGTCTCCCGGTAACGCCGCTGCAGGTTTGGCACTACGCCTTCGTACTCGGTCTGGAAGCGCCGCTGGTGCCCTTCATGGTTGACGTAACTCACGGTCACCGTTTCGCCCCGCTTGCCGCCGTGCAGGATAATGTCCATCTGGTGCTTGCTCAGCTCTTTGACCGGCACGTCGAACGGGATTTTGTGGTGCTCGGCCACGGCTTCCAGCAGCGAATGTGTGTACGATTCGGATTCCTCGGGCCACGGCTTGATCGCCCCGCCGGCCAGGCTCAGCTCCTTATCCGGCACGATCAGGTCGGTATCGAACTCCATCTGGCTGCCCAATCCTGTGCAGGTGGGGCAGGCCCCGTGTGGGCTGTTGAAGCTGAACGTGCGCGGCTCGATCTCGGGCAGGCTGATATGGCAGACCGGGCAGGCGAAGTGCTCCGAGAACAGCCGGTCATGCGGGTGTTCGGCTTCGGTGATGTCGCCAACCAGCACCACGCCCCCGCCCAGCCGGATCGCAGTCTCGATCGAATCCGCCAGCCGGGTGCGCTCGCTGTCTTCTGCCGGCGCATCCCCCGACCGGTGAATGACCAGGCGATCGACGACGGCCTCAATGGTGTGGTTCTTGTAACGATCCAGGTCGGGCGGGCTGTCCACTTCAAAGATCTGCCCGTCCACGCGCACGCGCACGAAGCCCGCCTTGCGGACGTCTTCAAAGACGTTCTTGTGCTCGCCTTTGCGGTCCATGATCAGCGGCGCCAGGATGAGCAGGCGGCTGCCGTCCGGGTAAACCGAGATGGTATCGACGATCTGCTCCACCGTCTGCGCGGCGATCTCGCGCCCACACTGCGGACAATGCGGCACGCCGATGCGCGCGTAGATCAAGCGCAGATAGTCGTAGATCTCGGTGATCGTGCCCACGGTCGAGCGCGGGTTGCGGCTCGCCCCCCGCTGGTCGATCGAGATGGCGGGGCTCAAACCCTCGATCTGGTCGACGTCCGGTTTTTCCATCAGGCCCAGGAACTGGCGCGCATAGGCCGACAGCGACTCAACGTAGCGGCGCTGCCCTTCGGCATAGATTGTATCGAATGCCAGGCTGGACTTGCCCGAGCCTGACAGGCCGGTAATGACGACCAGTTTATCGCGCGGGATCTCCAGGTCGATATTCTTCAGGTTATGCTCGCGTGCGCCACGGATGATCAGTTTGTCTTGAGCCATCTTTCCTCCCGGCCGGCCGGCGATCGAACAACCGTGCTAACCGTATATTGCCACAATCCCGGCGGCCAAACAAGCCGGTTGGCTTTCACAAGAAACCAGGTTTCTGCGGGGCGAGTACCCCGTGGCGAAACCTGGTTCTGAAGCGTGCAACCGGCCAGGAATCTCATATTCTACCACGCCCTGGCAAGTCCTCAAAAATATTCTCGCGGCTTCGGGGCCGCGAGCGTCGGGCTTCGGGCTGCGCGAGAGCAAAAAGAGAGGCCGGCCAGGCAACAGTGCGGCGCCACGCTGTGGTCTTCGTTCGTGCCCGCCCGACTGAGGCGTGACCGGCCTCTATGCTCGCGGCGCAGCCGCCCGGCATAGCCGCCCAGCGCACCCGCCCGGCGGCTGATTGCCGTATCAAGTTAGAACAAGTTCCCGCAGGGATAGATTGTCATGCATAGTAAATCTTTCATGCGAATATTGTCGAGTCGCGTAGTTCTAGCCAAGATGGACGACATACTATGATGCTTCTGTGAATCAATGAATGCAATACGTACTGAAAAGGCCGGTATCTTATACGGATGACAGGGAAGATCACAGATGGTATTGTGCAAACCAAGAGCAAATACATTACAAATCTTGTCTAGCCATACTTCCGAGTTGATGCAGATTCATTTCCTCCATCCCCGACCAGAAGGTTGGAATGGTCTTTGTGGGCCGACGCAGGACATACACTGACAAGCAAGTACGTTCAATGCTTACAACCTCTTCAGAGGCGTGCTGATAGCCATCGCGGCGTGAAGTAGTGATGACGATTGTACCGAGCTCTGATGGAGGCGCGCCCAAACGACCCCGGTTTAGCGAATGACCAGGGTGTCGAGTGACCTTATGGAGACAGCAAATAGAAATGGGAGATAGAACAGGAGAAACAGTATGATAAGGAATCCGATTCGATTAGGCAAAGGACGCGGCCTTCTAACACTCGCGCTGTTGCTCGCAACTGCGCTCGTCATTAGCGCATGCGCTGGCGCGAGGGCTGCACCGAGTGGGGCGGTCTCCACTACTGCTGAAATGGCTAAGACGGCTGCCGCCGGAGAGCCCTCGCCCAATGCAACGGCCCAGCCCCAGGCACAGAATCCGAACAGCAGATTAGATTGTACGGCGATTGCCAAGGCAAACCAGGATTTCGGCACCAGCTTGGCTCAGATGGTCAACTTGACGCCTAATACCGACTATTCTGCTTTTACGGATCCCTCTTCGCCGGTGTATTTGGATTTTGCCAGGTTGCGCGGAGAGTTGAACACACTTGCCACTCTACCCGATCCAACCGACCCGGTCGAGTTGATTTTCGGCAAGCCAAGTGAGTCTATCACCTATTTCCGGCAATTGGTGGATATAGCGGAGAGTGATGTCAAGGCGCAGGGCAAGCCGTTCAAAGAAACCAATACGAGTGGGCAAAAAGTAATCGGGATTGATAGCCCATGGTTGAAGGAATTCAGCCCATTTGCTCTGGCAATGGATAAAGCATGCCCAGGCTTTACTTTACCAACCGACACGCCTCTCTCTAATCAGGCGACCAACCAAGTTGGTCAGACGGCAATACTGGGTGACCTGCATGTGACGCTTGATAAAGTCGCGACGGTGCCCGGTGAATTAGGTAACCTGCCCAGCCCCGGCAACCGCTTTGTATTCGTCAGTGTCACCATCGAAAACACGGGCAAGACAACGCTCGCGACGAATTCAGTCGCGCAGTCTTACTTGAAGGACGCAGCAGGCCACCAATACTACTTTGAACCGAACGCTATCATGCTCAGTGCCACACATCCAATTAACGGGGACGTCGCTCCGGGAACAAGCACCAGCGGCACGATTGGATACCAACTGCCGACGACTGCTGGTGACCTGATCTGGATCGTCGAGGATAATGCCTCACACCGCGCAGTGTTCGCCGTCAAGGTGAGCGACATTGTCGCAGTGGGCACGCCCATAAGTGCGCCCACCGACGCGGCAATGCGAACCAGTGTCGCCGCTACCAGCGCAGCGCTTATTGAAATGTCCCATAGCGCCGACGCGACCGACGCGGCGCTGACAGCCAAGCCGGGAACGCCCGAGCCGACGGAAACTCTACAACCAACTGATACGCCGGAGCCGACTAATACGCCTAGCCCGTGAGTCCAAGATTATCATTTGTCGTCTTTTGTAAAGTTCAGTTAGGGCCGCTTGCTCAGCGGCGGTCAGTTCGGCGACAAAGCGCAAGGGCACGGCGATCTCCGTCTACGCAGTTTGGCTTCGGCTGCCCGCGCAGTCTAACTGCCATCGCCGCCCTTTGCAACCTTTCGATGGATTACATCAGCGCGTGCCCGGCATGCGCAGTGTTTGTCCGCTACGGATGCGGTCGGGGTTGGTCAGCCCGTTGGCCGCCATGATCGCGTTGACGGTGGTCCCGTAGCGGCGGGCGATCGAATAC
>JADGQF010000447.1 GCA_017882045.1 Anaerolineales bacterium | reverse complement strand
ACGCACCATTGTGCGTGTACTTCCTGGCTTTATGGACGCGGCCGAATACGGCTGTTAGCTCCCTCTTCGGGTTATTGGGGTCAGACACCAATTTCGCGGCGGCGCTTTGCGCTGCACCATCTGGGCGAGCCGAAGGCTCGGCGAATTTGGGCTCTGACCCCAAAAACCCGGCGGGGGGTATGAGTAGGGGAAAAAAGAATCAAGAAAAAAGTGAGCAGGAATATTCAGCCGATTCACCGGAATCAGCGTGCCGGTGTCAAGGTCAGTGTGCTGCGGGTGTTGGCCGCCACATCCGCTTCACTCAGGTGTTCCGGTACGTAGCCGCCGTCGATGAAGGTTTGTGCCTGGTCTTTGTAGTGCGCGTCAAACAGCACGCCGCTTTGGCCGACCGGGTTGATGCCGACCGCATGCGTCGGGTCGGCAAAGTCGATCACGCGCCGGGTCGAGGGACCGTAGGTGACTGCCCACGGCGCCGGGCCGATCGGATAGGCCAGGCAATTGGGTACCTCACGCCCGCCCGGCACCTCAAAAGGCCCGATGTTGAAGAGCCGGTCCAGCGGCTTCTGGGACCCCAGCGCATGATTGTGGGTCAGGGTGTGGGCCTTGCCCCAGCCCCAGCCGGCGGGGTCCTCGCCCAGGGTGGTTTTCAGGTGATTCATGCTGTTGCGCCACGCCACTTTCAGGGTGTCGGTGCGGCTCTCCACCACGGGGGTGTTGCGGTTGTCCCACCAAGGTGAATCGGCATCGGCGGCCAAGCGCACCAGGGCAGTCTCCAGCGCGCGGGTGCCGAGCAGATTCTTGAACTGCACTTCACCCATCTCGTCGGCCATGGCAGCGCGCGCCAGTTCGTAGAGCAGCTGGCTGAAGACGGTGGGTGTGATGCTGTCGAGCGGGTAGCTGCCGTCCCACGCCGCCAGACTGTCCAGCATGGCGCGCTCGGCCGGCAGCGTGACAAAAGATTTCAACACCGGCAGCAGTGGTGCCAGCAGTCGTGGACCGTAGCCATTGCGGGTGTCGAGTTGCAGCGCCTGGGCGCTCTTGATATCCGCGCGCAGGCTGGCGTCGCGCAGTCGCTCGTCGAGCCTTTGCACCCGGTCCGGTGGCGCGTAATAGCCCGGCACCGGCCGCACGCCTTTGGACTTGGGCCGGTCATTGGCAGAAACGATGTAGCCGCGCGCCGGGTTTTCTTCCTGTGGGTTGTCGCTGAACGGGTAAGAGCCCGGCTTGTCGGCCTCCGCCGTGCTGCCGTCGAGTATGAAGCGGGGGTTGACGCCATCCGGGCGGATCGGCAGCTTGGCGGCTGCCCACCAGCCGATGTCCCCACCCGCATTGGCCCACACCACGTTCAGGCCGGGGGAATGAATTTTGCTGGCCGCCGCGCGTGCCTTGCCCAGCGTGTCGGCGCGGTTGAGCTCATAAAAAGCCTCCAGGATCGGGTTCTCGGGTTCCAGAAAAGCCCACCACATGGCGACCGGCGTGCTGCCCAGGCTGTCCTTGAACGCGTCGGTGATGATGGGCCCGTGCGGCGAGCGCCGTAGCGTGAGCTGGACTGGTTTTTCTCCCTTGACCAGAATTGTCTCGGTGCGGCTTTGCAGGTCAACCCACTGCCCGTGGTACCAGACCTGATTGGGATTGGCCGGGTTGACCTTTTCGGCAATCAGGTCCACATCGTCATTCTGGAACATGGTCAGGCTCCAGCCAAATTGTGTGTTGTGGCCCAGCAGGGCGCTCGGGATCAGCGGCAGTTGATGGCCGTACAGTTCAAAGCCCGGCATCGACAAATGGGCTTCGTACCAGATGGCGGGTGCCGAGTAGGCGATGTGCGGGTCGCCCGCCAGCAGTGGCTTGCCGCTGGCCGTGCGCCTGCCGGACACCGCCCAGGCGTTGCTGCCCTCGAATTCAGGCAGGCCTGCGCTTGCCAGCGCGTCCTGGCTCAACCGGGCGAGCTGGTCGAGCGCCTGCCAGTCGCCCGGCTGCATGGCCGCCGTCGGACTGCCTGGCGGGCTGGGGGTGATCGTGCTCTCAGGATTGCCTTCGAGCTCAAACACCTTCAAATAGTCGGCACCTAATTTGTCGCGGATAAAGGTCAGCGGCGGCTCGGTGCGAAAGGCGGCGGCAAAGCTGTAGGCCATGTAGCCCCCCGCAGCGAGTGCGTCCTTGGCGGTGAAGGCTCGCTTGGGGATCTTGAGCAGATCGAATTCGAGCGGCGCGGGGTGTGTCGCCTGGAATTGATTGATGCCGTCCAGATAGGCCGCGAGGGCCTTGCTGGTGGCGCTCTGCGGGTCCATCCTGGCAGCCATCTTCTGGGTATGGGCACCAATGCCGAGGGTGCGAAACAAGCGGTCAGTGTCCACCAGTTTCGGCCCCAGGATCTCAGCCAGCTCACCCTCCGCCAGGCGGCGCATCATCTCCATCTGAAACAAGCGGTCCTGTGCCTGCACATAGCCCAGCGCACGGTACAAGTCTGTTTCGTTTTCGGCCCGGATGTGCGGCACGCCGCGCTCGTCGTAGCGCACGCTCACCGGTGCCGTGAGCTGCGTTAAGTTCGTCGACCCCGAGCGCAGCGGCTGCTTGCTGTGGAGATACCAGGCGGCAATCCCGGCTGCTGCCATGAGCAGCGTGGCTAGTAGCAGGGCGAAAATTTTGAGGGCGCGTTTCATGGGGCTGTCTCCTTGGTATTTGTGCCTCTCGGCGCTGGATCATAAGCGCCGACCAGGGTCGCCTTGACCG
>JADGQF010000182.1 GCA_017882045.1 Anaerolineales bacterium | reverse complement strand
TCCGGCGCTTCCTCCGCCGATCACCCCATTTCCGCTTAAGCCTTGGCTCCCAAACGCGCTAACTCCCGGTGGCTGCACGTGCCGCGGAGATACGCGCGCGCCAGTGCTTCGTCGCCCAGGCGGGCGGCCCGTTGCTGCAGGCGTGCGTAGGCGTCGGCCAGCAACGGCGCGGCGCGCGCGTTGCCGGACGCGCGCAGGACCCGATAACAGGTCAGGAACACCTGGAAGGGGTCGTCCATCGCGGTCCAGTTCTCGCGCTCCAGGGCGCTCAGGGTCTCGTCGACCTGTGCCTGTGCCTGCGGAGCAGGCTGGGGTGGGGGCCTGGGGCCTTGGCTGGGCGGCCTCCGGCGGACCTCACACCCGGCGCACCTCGCTGCCGGCGAGCCTGGCCACCCGCCCTGCCTACGCCTGGCATTCCGGCCGCCATTTACGCCGCGAGGGCCGGTCTGTGCTATCATCGGGGCCATGGACGCCGACCCCCGTTCGCCGGGCGCTCTCGTCGGGCAGACCGCTGCCTTGCCGGCCGGCGCGCGCCCGCGGGCCGGTGTGCGGGACCTGGCGGCGCGTCACTGGCGCGCGCTGTGCCTCGACCTGCGGCCGGACGACCCGCCGTTCCCCCGCGCACTCACGCTGGGTTTGCTCGGCCTGCAGCTCTTGGGCGTGCTGGCGTTGGTGCGCATAGGGCACCGACCGGTCTGGCTGACGATCTGCGCCGGGCTGCTGCTCCTGCCGCTGCTGCTCTCGTGGAAGCTGCGCCGCCTGCAGTTGATGCCCGAAAGCCTGGCTCCGCTGGCCGCGGCCTACGCGCTCTTGGCCGCCCGGCTGGCGCTGGCCCTGGCGGCGCGCCTGCACGGCAGCGGGCTCGGCCCGTTGCGCGTCCCCGAACCCTGGGGCGCGCGGCTGGACCTGGACTTGGCGCTCGCATTCGGGGTGCTTTGGGCGCTGGTCACGCAGGCGGGGGTGCTGCTGCGGGCCTTCAACCGCCGGTTACGCTGGCCGGCCCTGTTCGGCGCCGCGGCCCTGGTCCTGGCCCTGGCCTGGTCGGGGGTGACTTACGTCCGCAGCGCGGCGCGCGGCGTCACCGCGAGCGACCCCTACGCCTATGTGCAGATGGCGGTGGACCTGGCGCAGAACGGCAGTCTGCTGCACACGTTCGCCCTCGCGCCCCAGGTCGCGCGCTGGGGCCTGCCCATCTGGCCCAGCGTGCCGGTCGGCTACCGTCCGCCCGACCCCGCGACAGGCAGCGCGGCCACGGTCTGGCCGCCGGGGCAGGCCGCCTTGTTGGCGCTGGGTTACCGGCTGGCGGGCGAGAGCGGCCTGGCGGCCGTCACCCCACTCCTGGGTATCGGCTCGCTGCTCGCGCTTTGGTGGCTGGGCCGGGAAGTCCTGCGGGGCTGGCCGGCCGAGCGGCGGAGCCTGGCCGCCGGGGCGGCAGTGCTGGTGCTGGCCACGTCGATCCTGCAGGTGCGCAACCTATCCGTGCCGATGGCCGACATCGCGAGCCAGTTGTTCAGCACGCTGGCGGTTTGCTGCGCATTGCGGGCGGGCGCCATCACGTCCGGGCCCACTCCGAGTCAGGGAGAAGGCAGGGGAGGGGGCCTGTCATGGGCTGCCCGGGGCTGGGCGGCGTGCGCGGGGCTGTGCCTGGGGGCCGCGTTCGACGTGCGCTACACGCAAGTGCTGATGGCCGTCCCGCTGGCGCTCGCCTGGCTGCCGGGCCTAAGGGCGACTGGAAGTCGCCCGACTTCCAGTCGCAACCACCGGCTGGCTTTGCGCGGCGCCGGCCCGTGGCTGTGGTTGCTAATCGCCGGCAGCGCGGCGCTGCTGGTCGCGCTGCCGGTGCTGTGGTACCACCAGGTGGCCTTCGGCAGCCCGTTCAGCGTGGGCTCGGCGGAGCTGCCGCTGCTGGGCGCCGATAATGTGCGCCTGACACTGCCGGCGCTGGCGCGAGAGCTGCTCGACCGGCGCGAGTTCCTCTACCTGCTCCCGTTCGTGGTTTGGGGCGCGCTGCGAGGCGGGTGCAGCTTCCGCCGTCCGAGCGTGGTCCTGGCGGCCTGGCTGGTGGCGATCGGCGTCTTCCACCTCTCCTACTTGGCGCTGCGCGCGCGTGACCTGCTCTCGGTCTTCCCGGTGCTGGCCCTCTGGGCGGGGATGGGCATCGCGGACGCGCTGGCGGCGGCGCAAGCCTTTGCGCAGCCGCAAGCCCTCGCGCAGCCGCAAGCCCTCGCGCAGTCGCAGGCCGTCGCGCAAGCTCGCGCCGTTGGGCCCTCGGACCCCGCTCAGCGGGGAGCCGGAAACGCGCAGGCGGGGGCGCAGCCCACGGGCGGGCACGCCGTTGGCGATGCCTGGGGCGCGGGGGGCCACGCCTGGCGCGCCACCGTGCCGCTGCTGGTTGCGCTGGCGGTCCTGGCCTGCCTGTGGGCGCGTGGGCGCGAGACGCTGGACATTGCCACGGGCCGGCCCTACTTCACCACCTTCGGCTACCTGCAGCCCGAGCAGCGGCGCGCGTTCGACACCCTGGCCGCGGTCACCCCGGCGGACGCGATCGTCGCTTCGTCTCTGAATGCTGGGCCGGTGATCCTCTACGCGGGGCGCGCGGCCGTCCGCCCGGCTTACTGGTCCGCCGCTGAATGGCAGACCTTCGTGGAGCGGGCGCTGGGCGAGGGACGCGCCCTCTACGCGCTGGCCGACGGCGCGGAGATGGAGGGACCGATCGCCGCGCTGCGCGCCGGGCATAATCTCGTGCAGGTGGCCTACTTGCCGCTGCCCTATTTCAGCCCGAATGGCGGCTCGGACGACCGGCATCTCGCGCTGTACCGGGTGGAGAGGAACGGGCCGTAGGCATGTGACGTAGTACAAGGGGTAGGGCGGCGCCTCGTAGGCGCCGATGTCGCAGGCAGGGCCCTGGGGGCGGTCGACATAATGCTGGCTACGTAGTGGTCCTACGCACTGGTTCTACGCAGTGGTCCTACGCAGTCGTCCAGGATTGGTAGGGCGACCACGCGTGGGCGCGGGCAAACGATGTATCCAGGTTAGCAATTTGTGTGGTTCCGGAGGAGGGACGTAGCGGCGTGTCTATGGCAGATTATTACCAGGTGCTCCAGGTGTCGCCGGGCGCGGACGCGGAGGCGATCCAGGCGGCCTACCGGGCTTTGTGCAAGCAGTACCACCCGGATACCGGGCGGCAGGGCGCGTCGGTCGAGATGATGCGGCTGATCAACGAGGCCTACGCGGTGCTGTCAGACGCCACGCGCCGGCAGGCATATGACGCCCAGTACCGCCGCGAGGTGCTCGGCGCGCGCCGGACAAACCCGCTGCGGGCGGGAGAGCGCAGCCTGGCGCTGGGCGCGGGGCTGACACTGGCCCTGGCGAGGGTGCCGGCCGGCGCGTTTCTGATGGGGGGGTGCGGGGCCGGCGGACCGGCCGAGGTCGAGCCCTATTCCGTTGAACTGCCGGAGTACTACATCGGCCTGTACCCGGTGACTGTCGCGCAGTACGCGGCCTTCGCCGATGCCACCGGGCGGCGCAGCACACCCTGGGCGCGGCGCTCGCTCAGCTATGACCCCAGCGCGCTGGGCGATCCCGAGACCATCACCCGCCTGGACCGCAATTGGCGGCGCCCGTTCGGCGAGCGCAGCCACGTGCGCGGCAAGCCAGACCACCCGGTGATGGTGGTGACGTGGTACGATGCGCTGGCGTTCTGCGAATGGGCAAGCGAGCGGAGCGGGGCGACGGTGCGCCTGCCCAGCGCGGCGGAGTGGCAGAAGGCGGCGCGCGGCGTCGACGGCCGCTGCTACCCGTGGGGCGGCGAGCCTGCGGCCCACCCCCGGCTGTGCAACTGCCGGCCGGACTGGCGACAGGTCGCCAACGAGGGCGACACCACGTCCGCCGGCTCTTTCAGCCCGGCCGGAGACAGTCCCTATGGCTGCGCTGACATGTTGGGGAACGTCTGGGAGTGGACCGGCACGCGCAGCCGGGGCCAGGATGGCAAGACGTTCTTCGGTGACCCCTACCGGCCCGACGACGGCCGCGAGGACCCGGCGGCGCGCGACGCCCGCTGGCTGTGCGGCGGCTCGTTCCAGATGGACTGCGGCTCGCTCAGTTGCCTGAGCCAGCGCGAACAGGAGCCGCTGCGCGCCAGCGACACAGGATTCCGGGTGTGTGTGACGACGTGATGGCGGCCGTTGCCAGGGCTAGCCCTCTTTGATGGCACCTGCCGTCAGACCCTCGACCAGCCTCCCCTGCACGAATGAGAACAACAGAATGGTCGGCACGATCGCCAGGACCGTGATCGCGGCCACCTGGCCCCAGCGGACCAGGAGGGATGCCGTCAACCTTTGGATCGCCAGGGTCACGGTCGCCGTCGCGTTGCCCTGGCTGACGACGGAGACGATCAGGTAGTCGCCCCAGGAAACGACAAAGGAATAGAAGGCTGCTACGGCGACGCCCGGGGAAGCGACGGGGAGGATCACCAAGAGCAAGCGCTGGGCGATATTTGTGCCATCGATCTGAGCCGCATCATCTATCTCCGGTGGTAGACCGTCGAAATAGCCCTTCAACATCCAGATCTGGAATGGCAGGATCAGGATCATCTGGCCCAGCACGACCCCGATGACGCGATTCAGCATGCTCAGGGCGACGATCACCAGGTAGATGGGGATCATCAACAGCACTTGCGGGAACATTTGTGTAGAGAAGATGCCGATGATCAGGGCGTTCTTGCCCTTGACGTCGAAGCGACTCAGGCCATAGGCGCCGATAATGGAGACGAACAGGGACAGCGCAGTCACCGTCAGACCAATTTTCAGGGAATTCAGGAAATAGAGCGGGAAATCGGTGACGGACAGGATCGTCTGGTAGTTCTGCAGCGTGTACTCGTTGGCGGGCGACAGCACGCTCTCAGTGAAGATCGAGCTTTCCACGCGAAAGGAGGTATAGGCGATCCACAACATCGGCCCGACGAAAAAGATCAGGGAGATCAGGACCACCAGGTATGACAGCACGGCTGTGCGCACTCTTATGCCTGATCGGGTCTTCATCAGGAAGTCATCTGCCTTTCATAGATCCGCATGTAGACGATGAAGTAGACCATGAGGAGAAGGAACATAGTGGTGCCGATGCTGGACGCGAAACCGATATTGTACTGCGTCCAGCTCAGGCGGTACACATAAGTCGGCAGCACTTCGGTGCTGTTGACGGGGCCTCCACCAGTGGAAAGATAGACGAAGTCGAAATTGTTGAAGGTCCACAGCACATGGATGGTGACCATGACTACGATCATGTTGCGGATGCCCGGCAGCGTCACGTAGCGAAACCTGTCCCATGCACCGGCACCATCGATCTCGGCGGCTTCGTAATAGGCCCTGGGTATGGCCTGCATCGCGGCCAGAAAGGCGACGCCATAGAAGGGTACATTTCGCCACAGGTGCATCATCATGATGAATGGGAAGGCAAACTGCAGGTTACCAAGCCAGTAGGTCACGAGTTGCCCCTGCCCGATCGCCCTGAGGAAGATGTTGATGACGCCAACGTCAGGTTGAGCGATAAACTTGAAAATGGTGGCCGTCGCGGCGACGGGGATCACCCAGCTCGCCATGATGATGCTCTTGAATGCTCCCATCCCGGGGAGTTTCTGCTGCATCACCGTCGCCAGGATCAACCCGAACACGAACTGCAGGAAAACCACCACTACGGTCAGGACGATGGAATGGCGCAGGGCCAGCCAGAACACGGGATCGGCCAGCATCTGGCGGAAGTTGTCCAGCCCGATGAACTGGACGACGTTACCTAACAGGTTGTAGTTGGTGAATGCGATCCGCAGACCGTCCAATAGGGGATACACTGTGAAGACGGCCATGATCACGAGTGCCGGGAGGATGAGGTAGATGCCTGCACGTCTCTGTATCATGCCCAGCTCCTGGGGGATATGAAGGCGGTTGCTGACGCACAGTATACGCCATTTCGGCGCGCGGCGCCAGATGCCAGCGCACGCGCGTGCCCGGCTCCCCTGGTCATAAGGATGGGGCACGCGCCTGGCATGCCCCATCCTTATGACCACTTACTTGCCGACCGCGCTCAGATCGTCTTCTGCGAGATCAGCGTGTTGATCTGGTCGACGAGCCACTGGGCGGCGTCCTTCGCGTTCTTCTGGCCGTAAATCACGTAGTTTACGGCTTTCATGTTGGCCTCATTGACAGGTCCCCAGTTGACGGCCTCGAGCGCGACACCCTGCGTTAACAGGTCGCCGAAGCCCTTCACCCACTTGGCGATCGCGCCCTGGAAGGCGGGGATTGTCAGCGAGTCCTTGCGGGCCGGGATACCGCCGGAACCGGCGCACCAGAGCCCCATCTGGTCCTTTGAGCAGATGAACTTGATCAGGTCCCAGGCGGCGGCGGGGTTCTTGCTGTAGTGGTTCATCATGATGGGCTTCACTTCCAGATAAGTGAAGTGCCCCCCACCCTCGGGGATCGGCAGCGGCACGATCTCCGTCTTGTTCTCGAGGATATCCTTGGCGTTGGCGCTCTCTGACCGCCGGCCCCAGAGCCACGGTCCCATGGGGGCCATGGCCCACTTGCCGTTCGCAAAGCCGGGATCCTCCACCGGCCAGCCTGTCCCCTTCTGGTTGGGGTCCATAGCTGGATTGGCCCCGGTCAAGACGTCATTATAGAGGGTCAATACCTGCTCGAACTGAGCGGCAGTTGCGGCCAGCTTCGGCGAACCGCCGGAAGTATCGAACATGTGCTTCCCATTGCTCACCTGGAAGTACCAGGATATGAACTCCTGGGGCGCCCGGGGGTCTCCCACCAGTGTGCAGGTGAAGAAGCCATAGACCTGCTTGTTGCTCTTTTGCGTGATGGTGCGGGCCGTATCGAGCATCTCTGTCCAGGTCGTGGGCACCTTGAGGCTGTACTGGTCCAGGAGGTCTTTGCGTACCGCCAGGCCGCGGGCGTTGGTGTTATAGGGGATGCCATAGAGCTTGCCGCCGATCTTCAGCGCATCCACGGTGGCGGGAATGAACTGATCTTTGTCGGCCCAGGCAGCAAACTGGGTATCGAGCGGCTCGATCAGGCTGTTCGTCACATAGACCGACCCATCCTCCAGCAAACCTTCGACGACGTCTGGGGTCCCGCTTTTGGCCTGCAGGAGGTATTTCTGGCGCAACGGCCCATAATCGCCGGGCCCGTAGAACGTGTCCACGGCGACATTCGGCAAAGCCGTCTTTGCTGCAGCCTGCCATTGTTGCACGTACGACGGGGGCACTTCCTGGGTTACGAAAGGCATGTTCCAGAAGGAAAGGGCGCCGGCGGCCGGAGCAGCGCCTGCCGCGGTCGCTTCTGCGACCGGAGCAGCCGTAGCAGCCGCAGCCGGCGCGGCCGTGGCGGCCGGCTGAGCTGCGGTCGTCGGAGCGGCTGGAGCTGCCGCGCCGCCGGGTTGCGTTGTCGCCGGCACACAGCCGGCGGCTAAGCCTACTCCCACGAGCGCGCTGAGGCGCATGAACTCACGTCGACTAAGCTTCTTACCTGTCATTTGTCTCCTCCCAATCGGGATGTGAGGAACGGTTCGGCCAATCAGCCTTGGTCTGGAGGCAACGCAAACATGAGTGTGGGTCGGAGTTGGGTTCGGGGAAAAACCAGCTATAGACCCGATCGGATACCTGGATCAATTTCCCACCGCCTCCCTTCTTTGGCCTGAGGGCGACGTTGGGCTTGGTTGGCGCCAGCCCGCGAACGCGGCCCAAGGACACCAGACAACGCAAAAAAGCCAGAGAGAAGGATCTCGATCACTACAATGTTAGCTGATCCCGGGGCGCGATGATGTGGTGCCGATTCCTTTCAAGGACCTAGGCGGTTGACCTCGACCCGGAGCGGGCCATGGCCTATCTCTGATGCAGCACCGGTAATCCATTTTTCAAAAGGGCCAAAGTCCAGGAAGGGCGGCGTGAGAACGCCGCCCTTCGTTTCGTCATGCAGATATCTATGGCTGCGACACAAAGATGCCCGTCGGGGTGCCCAAACCAGTCACATTATCCCAGCCGGGACTTGTGAATTGGGTCGGTGAGCCAGAATAGTCGTCGAAGGTGTGCAGCCGGTCCGCAGTGCCAGCGCTCGCGTCGACGCTATTGTTATAGTTTCGGCGAGCGACAGCGGTCTTGACGGACTGGACATCGTAGAACATGCCTGAATGCGAGTAGAACAGCGGGTTCGCAAAGCCATGCGCGAAGCCGGCTTTTTGGTCTGCCAGCGCCATCAGACCTGCGAAGATTGGGCTCGCGAGAGACGAGCAAGCCGGTCTGCGGGTCGGCTAGCGCCGCAACATCGGGCACGCCGCGTCCGCTCAGGCCGAGTCCTGCGCTCGTCTTATACGAGGGTTCCGCAAAGATGCGACTCACGCCGCCCCCTGCGCCGTAGAGCCAACCGGTACGGCTGCAAGCCACAGTCGTGGTGTTGCAGTTGTAGTTGCTCGTGCCCCAGCCCGTTTCAAGTACGCGTTGATTGGCTTGGTCCACACCAAGGCTCGTGCCGCCAACGGCCGTCAGCCAGGGACTTGAAGCAGGCCGCTCCAGTTCCTGGCGGACCTCTTCTAAGGCCTGCACCGCCAGCTCGCGCGACACTTCGGCGCGTGGGCTGCGCGCCAGCTCGCGCCGCAGGAAGTACAGGAAAATGAGGGTGATCACGGCGAACAGGATCCATTCCTGCATCAGGTGCACGCGTGCGTAGACCGACGCGTCTTTGATCAGCCATTCCAGCAGGCGGTCGGCGAGCAGATCGAGCAGCGTCGCTACGCCGATGTAGAGCAGGACGATCAGCAGTATCGTTTGGGCAGCGTTTTTCTGCGCAGGCGGGTTCATTCAGTGCCCTGGCGGGGATGGCTACTTCGTGCGCCAGGCGTGCCAGGGCCGCGCTCGAAAGCTCTACCTGCCCGGCGGCCGGGCCTTGACGACGCGGCACAGCTCCTGGGCGTTCGCGTCCTTCAGCACGTAACCGATCGCGCCAGCACGTACCGCCTCTACCACCGATCCCTCTTCGAGCAAGCTGGTGATCGCTACCACTTGCGTGTCGGGCAGCTCTTGGCGGATAAGGCGCGTCGTCGCAATCCCGTCCATACCGGGCATCGGAGATCCATGAGCACGACATCCGGTTGCAGCTCGCGCGCGAGCTGGACGGCGTGCTTACCGTCGCCGGCCTCGCTGACGATCTTAAATCCCGGTTCGAGCGCAAGGTACATGCGCATACCCTCGCGTATCATGCCATGGTCGTCGGCAATCAGGAGCCTGGTGGTCATCACTGTCCTCCGTAGGGACATGGGTGGACAACGCGATGTTGTGATACGTGGAAAAACCAGCGTAATAGGTGCACAACTGGCCGCTGAGAAGAGGAAGCATGCTTGCAAAGATGGATGGATCGTTCCAGACAGAGCGCAGGCTGCTAGCCCGCGCACGGGCGGTAGAAGTTCACCTCGTCGACCTTGCGCGCGCCGGTCATGATGGCGACGGCGTCCTCCATGCTGCACTCGCCCGGGCGCAGGACGGCCACGCGCCGGCCCAGGCGCTGGATGTGGATGCGGTCGGCCAGCTCGAAAACCTGCGGCATGTTGTGGCTGATGAGGATGATCGGCAGACCGCGCGCGTGCACCTGGCGGATCAGCTCGACCACCATCCCCGATTCTTTCACTCCCAGCGCCGCCGTCGGCTCGTCCATGATGATCACTTTGCTGGCGAAGGCCGCGCTGCGCGCCACCGCCACCCCCTGGCGCTGGCCGCCCGAGAGCGTCCTGACCTTCTGGTTCATCGACTGGATGCCGATTTTCAGGTCTTCCATGTAGCTGACGGCGTCGCTCGCCATGCGCCGCTTGTCCAGCATACGGAACACCGACCCCAACAC
>JADGQF010000446.1 GCA_017882045.1 Anaerolineales bacterium | reverse complement strand
CACGGTATAGTCGGAGCCCCAGGCATGCGGCACCGGCGTGAGTTTGAAGCCGCAGTTGCAGGGCGCTCCCGCCGTGCCAGGGCAGTTGCAGGTTGCCGGCGCGGGCGACGGACAGTTGCAGGCCGGGCAACTGCAGGGCGCCGGTGTGCTTGTAGGCGTCGGCGTGGCCGTCGGCGTAGGTGTCGGCGTGGGTGTTGCGGTGGGACAGTTGCAGGGCACAGCTGTGGCCGGCGGGCAAGTGGGCGTGGGGGTCGGCGATGGCGCCGGCGGGCAGTTGCAGGGCTGAGATGAGCAGCTGCATGAGCCCGGCTGCCAGCTCCCATTGGGGATCAGGATGCGTTGTCCGGCGTAAATCTCGTCGGCATTCGCCAGGTGGTTGCAGCGCGTTATGCCTGACACCGTCGTGCCGAAGCGTATAGCCAGCCGGTAGAGATGGTCGCCGCGTTGGATGACGTAGTACGAGCCGGTGCAGCCTGAGTCCGGCTGAGGATCGAGCGCGGCCGCTCGCGCAGGTCTGACCGCAAGGGCGCCGACTGCCAACGCCACCAGAGCCAGCAGAACCACCCCAAGGCCTGATAGGTACCGCATGCGTTCACCTCCGCACGAGCCATTCACAGAATTAGACGCTGCGCCCGGCAAAAAGATGCGGAATTAGCTGACATTTTTGCCCATCACCAGGAAACGGGGCGCGAACTCCCCTAGCTCACGGCGATATTGCCGGCCCGTAAAGTCGAAGCCTTCCTGCTGCCAGAAGGCGATCTCCTCGGGCGCATGCGCGGGCACGCTGGTTTCGAGCCGATCAACGCCGAAGCGTTCGGCCAGCCAGCGGGTAAGGATACGCAGCGCCAGGCCACCGATGGCAGGATCGTCGTAGGGTGGGGTCAGCAGCAATAACCCGATGTGCGCCTGCCTTTCCACGTCGGGCTCCAGCTTGCAGTCCAGCATGCCGATCAGCTCGCCCTCCACAAAGATGCCAAATTGGTAGCGCTCGGGCTCGGTCAGCGCCTGCACGAAGTCGGTGGCCGCCTGGTCCGGCCCGGCTGGCCGGCCCGAGTAGTGTACGAAGACCGCTTCCGCCGCCTCATACACCGCCTGCAGGGCGGGGACATCGCTGTCGATCAGCAGCCGGAGGTTGAAGTCCATCGCCCCTACAGCTTTTCCACCCGCGCGGCCAGGCCGGTCAGCGCTTTCACGGTCCCACTCAGCCCGGCTTCCGTCTCGGCCACCGACGCCTGCTGCACCTCGACGAAGCGCGTGTAAGGCCGTACGCCCTCACGGATGCGCTCCAGCGAGCGCGACAACTCCCGTTCGAACTGTGCCGCCATGGCTTGCGCCAGCCGGCCGCGCAGGTCTGCTATCTTGGCTTGCAGATCTAGCTTGGCGTGTTGGCGCCGATTTGGGATCAGGTACAGGCCCAGGGCCGCCATTGTGGCGGCGGCCAGGATGCCGGTTACGTCTGCCAGGGTGGTGGCGAGCAGGTGCACCAGCAGCGTGCCGAGTCCGATCGCGCCGACCTCGACCAGGGCCGTCTGCGCCACGGCCATCTGCACTGACTCGGCCAGCTCGCGCGCCTCGCCCTCCTTATCATAACTGGCCACCGTCTCACGCGCCGCCCGCCCGACCGACTCCAGCAGGGCCTGACGGTTGTACTCGAACTGGCCGCCCACCTGGCCCACCATCTGCTCGTGGTGCTGCGTAATGCGCCGGTTGAGGTATTCCATCACTGACTGCCACTGGCGGAAATCCTGCTGCACGAGCCAGTCGATCAGGTCATGGGTAGCCGCCTCCACCTGTCCGCTGGTATCCGACACGACTTCGCGCTCGAACATGCCGCGCACGCGGTCGGTGTTGACCAGGTCGAAGATGCGCGTCAGCCGGATCGTATTGTCAAAAAAACGGTTGCCGCGTTCGGCCATTGCATAGAGCGCGTTGTCAACCAGGCTGAGATGGTACTTGAAATCGCGCCGCATGTCTGACTCGTAACCGGCCAGTTGGAGCTGCAGAGTCTGGATAGTGGTCACATCGTCGCGCAGCAACGTGCGCCGGGCCTGGGCCACGCCCAGATAGCGTTCGGCGAGCCGGCGAGCGATGCCCAGCGGGCTGGCGAGTTTGAGGCGCAGGCGTTCGCGCTCGTCCAGGGTGTCCAGGATGTAACGTTCGAGGGGCTCGAAACGGCTGGCCGCCCACAGGCGCGTGCGCTCGTCGCCGTCGATGGTCTGTTTCGATTGCCGGGCCTGGCGCGCCGAGACGGGGAAGACGGTCGGCTGCCGGCCCAACAACTGCATGGCGTGTTCGTTGACGAACAGCAACACGTGCTCCACGTCGTCGGCCGTTTCCAGCGTATCGATCTTGTTGACCACGAAGATGACCTTCTTGCCCCACTCGCGCACGCGCTGCAAAAAGGTCCGTTCGCTCTCGGTGAATGGCCGGTCGGCCGAGGTGATGAACAGCACCAGGTCGGCGCGCGGCACAAAGTCCTCGGTGATCTCCTGATGCCGTTGAATGACGGTGTTGGTCCCCGGCGTGTCGACGATGTTGATCTCTCGCAGCCATTCGACCGGGTAGGTGAGCACGAGCAGATCGGACTCGCCCTGCTGCCGCGAGACCTGCGGCCCGTATTTCAGCATCTGGATCTCGGTGGTCGTCGGTGTAACGCCTTCGATCAGAAAGCGGTCGCCCAGCAGTGCGTTGACAAAGGCCGACTTGCCCGAGTTGAATTCGCCGACGATCACCAGCAGAAATAGCTCATCCAGT
>JADGQF010000181.1 GCA_017882045.1 Anaerolineales bacterium | reverse complement strand
TCCTACAAGGACCTGACCGGCAACGACGTCCCCGGCGCTACCATCCTGAAGTAGCTCCGCTGCTCCCTCCAGGTGCGCGGCTCACTCCGCCCACCTGGACTACGTAACAAGGCGCAACACAAACAAACGGGCTGGGAGCAATGGAGCTCCCAGCCCGTTTCTTTTGAGGCCCGCTGCGCTGATCGATCGGCCCCGGTGTTATGTTTAAAGTGCAAGTCGGGTGTATCATTGCGCATGGAAAAATCCGGAGCATCTCAATGATGATCATCATCATCAGGTCGTGCAAATGAGGAGGAAGCAATGTCGCAATCCGTGCCATCATCCGTGACACCCTCTGCTGTGTTACCCAGGCAAAGCGAACCGGCCGGCTTCACGATCCGCGAGATCACCTCTGCGGCCGACAAGTTACGCTTCATCAAGTTCCCCTGGGAAATCTATAAAGGCGACCCGTATTGGGTGCCACCCTTCATTAGCGAACGGGTGGACTTCCTGAATCCCAAGAAGAACCCATCGTTCGAGCACATGGAAGTGGCCCTCTTCCTGGCCGAAAAGCCCGGATCCTCGGGACGTCTGCAGATCATTGGCACCATCGCGGCCCTGATCAACCATCGTCACAACCAGTTCCACGGCGAGAAAGTGGGCTTCTTCGGCTTATTTGAGGTCATCAACAACCAGGAGGTAGCCTGCGCCCTGCTTGAAACTGCTGAAGCATGGGTCAAGCAACACCTGCCCGAAGCGACGGCCATCCGCGGGCCGATGAACTTCAGCACCAACGACGAATGCGGCACGCTGATTGACGGCTTCGAGGCGCGGCCGGTCGTCTTCATGACCTACAACCCGCCCTATTACCCGAAACTGATCGAAAGCGCCGGTTATGGGACCGGCATGGATCTCTATGCCTATGCGATGGAAACTGCTAAATTCTTCGAGCCGGATAACCCCTTCCTGCAGAAACTGGAGCGCGTCGTCAAGGTGGTGCGACAACGCTACAAACTGACGATCCGACCCGCCAACCTGAAGAATCTCAAAGCGGAAATGCTGCGCCTGAAGGGGATCTACAACAGCGCCTGGGAACATAACTGGGGATTTGTCCCTGTCACCAATGCCGAGATGGAGCACCTGGCGGAGGGCATTGTCAAATTCGTCGACCCGCGCCTGGTGTTCTTTGTGGAGAAGGACGGAGAACCGGTGGCCTTCGGCTTGACCGTCCCGGACGTGAACATCCCGGTGCAAAAAGCGAACGGCCGGCTCTTCCCGATCGGTTGGCTACGCTTCCTGCTGGCTCGCCGGAAAATCGACTGGGTGCGCGTGTTCGCAATGGGCGTCAAAGAAGAATACCGGAACATGGGCGTCGACGCCCTGATCTATTACGAGACGGCCAAAGCTGCCGCGGCGTTGGGCTACAAGTACGCCGAATCTTCGTGGATCCTGGCGAACAACACGATGATGAACAACTCCCTCATAAACATCGGCTTCAAGGTCTACAAGACGTACCGTGTGTACGAGAAAGCCCTGGCATAAGGGCGGGCCGCTTACCTGCAGCCCGTGTCTCCGCCCGCCGCGGCTGCGCGCCCGGCGGCAGTCAGAGAAGCGGGTCTCTCGAAGACCACCCCGAGCTTGGCGTCCAGCACAACCTCGACCCCATCCCGCAAGACGTCCAGGTTCGGGCCGGCGGCGACGATGGCCGGAATCCCCATCTCCAATGCCAGTAACCGGCAATGTGCGTTGGGATCGGCGGCGCTGGCCACCAGGCCGGCCGCCCGCTGCAATACGGGCACGAAGGTGCGGTCGGTGGATGGCGTAACGACGATCTCGTCGGGGTCCACGCGCACATCGGCCGGCAGCGGCGGCGCGAGGTGGCGGATGCGCCCCATCACGCGCCGCTCGCCCAGGCCCACCCCGCGCACCAACACGCGCTCGATCAGGTGGACCTTCATCAGGTTGGTGGTGCCGGCCCCGCTGCCCGCGGTCCCCCCGGTGATCACCACAATGTCGCCCTCGTCCACATAGCCGTTCTTCTGGGCCACCTGGACCGCGTCGTTTATCACCTCGTCCGTGCTCGTAGCTCGATTGGAAAGCACGGGATAGACGCCCCAGAAGAGCACCAGTTCACGCTGCGCGATCGGGCTGGGGGTGACGGCTACGATCGGACAGGGTGGGCGGAAGTGGGACACGATGCGCGCCGTCTGCCCGGTGACGGTCGGCGACACGATGGCCGCCGCGCACAGGTCGATCGCCGTTTCAACCGAAGCATGAGCCACCGCCTCGGCGAAGCTGCGCACCGGACTAGGCGTCACGCGATGGACCGGCAGGGTGGCCTGGACGCGTTCTGCTTCCTGGGCGATGCGCACCATCGTTTCGACGGCCTCGACCGGATACTTGCCCGCCGCCGTCTCACCCGAGAGCATGATCGCATCCGAGCCGTCGAGCACGGCGTTGGCCACGTCGCTGGCCTCGGCGCGCGTGGGGCGGGGGTTGCGAATCATTGAGTCCAGCATCTGAGTGGCGGTGATGACCGGCTTGCCGGCCTGATTGCATTTGTGGATGATCATCTTCTGGACCATCGGCACGAATTCAGGCGCAGTTTCGATACCAAGGTCGCCACGCGCCACCATGATGCCATCGACCACTGCAATGATCGCGTCGATATTCTCCACGCCTTCGGGCTTCTCGATCTTGGCGATCACCGGCGCCGGGTGGCCGAACGCCGATTGCTCTCGGATGTAGCTCTTGAGGTTCAGCACATCTTCGGGGGTACGCACGAACGAAAGCGCCACCCAGTCAACCTGTTGGGACAGCGCAAAGCGCAGGTCCTGGCGGTCCTTTTCGGTGATAGCGGGGATCGATAGCGAAGCGAGCGGCAGGTTCATGCCCTTGTTGGAGGTAAGCAAGCCGCCGGTCACCACGCGAGTGGTGATCTCCTGGCCGTTGACTGCCGTAACCACTACCTCGAGCAACCCGTCGTCGATGAGGATCCGATCGCCTTCTTTTACCGCCTCGGGCAAGCCCTCATATTGGACGGGCACGCGCCCCGGCCCGCCCACTAGGCTGTGATCCGTCGTCAGGATGAGCGTCTCGCCCGACTCTAACGGGACCCCCGTATCTTGGACTGTGCCGATCCGCAGCTTGGGTCCCTGCAGATCGGCCAGGATGGCGACCGGTTTGCCCAGTGCAGCCGCGACCTCACGGATCCGGCGTATGTTTTCACCGTGATAGGCTTCGTCGCCATGCGAGAAATTGAGGCGCGCCACGTCCATGCCCGCCAGCATGAGTTTCTTGAGCATTTCAGGCTCGTGACTGGCAGGTCCGATGGTGCAGACGATCTTGCTGCGCAGGAGGTGATTCATTACAGGGCCTCGGTTCTTTGGAGCAAGTATATGGGGTTTCGATGCGCACAACCTGATTTGTCTTATGATTCACCTGTTATCAGATCTGGTTCGCCGGTGCCCGTCGCGTCGGAGTTGGGCGGCTCGGGAGTAGCGCGCGCCGCGCGCATGCCCGCGTTCATGGCGCGTACGACAGTTTTGCTCAGAATGAGTCTTCTCCAGGAATTGCGCATACTCGGTTTTGATGATCAGCTGATCCAGGTCCACGTCGGGCGTCAGCGGGACGCGCGTTTGTAGCTCCCTCACCTGGGCTTCGATATGTGTCAGACCGTTGGCCTTGGCCACCGAAACGCGATGATTGCCGTCTCGGACAAAGTATACGTCGCCGATTTGATACACCTCGATGGGCAGGATGTTGCGCAGCTCGTTGAGCGCCACGTCAAGGCCGGTCCAACGTTCCTGGTTCGCGCCTTCCAACGGCAGGAAGGCCCGGTCGAAATCCCGGTAACGCCCCACGCTGCCGACGATGTGCGAGAGCGGGATCAATTGTGTGCCGCGGAATACCTCCCGGCGGGAACGGAGCAGGCGTTGCACCTGGTCGAACGAAAGCAGCGTCTGGTCGGGCTTCTGCATGAATAACTTCAACAATGACTCAATCAAAGAATGTGATTTTAAGCGTTCGTACTTGAGTGTCGCTGCACTGCGCGGATAGGGCGGCACGGAACGCGGTTCATACATGATGAGACTCCAATCCGAGTCGTAGCCGGGTAAGGGCGCCGGCTCGTATGGAGGTATGCTAGCACAAAGGCAAAGACGTGTCTAAACTCAGTCCAAGGTGAAATCTACACGCTGCAGCGCACGGTGGACCTAATGCTTGGGTGGGAACCGGTCTGCGCATCGGTGGCAGGGGGGTATGGAGGCCGCTCAAATTCCCCTAAGCATTCCTTAGCGGCAGCTTGGACGAAGGTCACTGAACGCCGCTAGACCTTTTCCTTCTCCTAAGCTGGACTTTGTCCATTTAACAATTGACCGGAAGCAAGAGGCAGGATAGGCTACTCGTAATCCACTTACCGAGTGAGGTTGCGAGATGCATACCCTGCCCGAACCGATTATACACGTTCTGGACCACTTTGCGCCGCTCTTCAGCAAGCGCATGTGGCGATGGGCCGTCGTGATGCTGGTAGGCGCGATCTTGGCGCCCGGCAAACGCACCGTCACCGCTGCTCTGCGGGTCATGGGCCTGAGCGACGAAATTCATTTCCAGAACTACCACCGCCTGCTGAGCCGTGCGGTGTGGTCGAGTCGACAACTGAGCCGCATCCTTCTGCAGCTGTTGCTGGAGGCTTTCGTGCCAGCGGATGCACCGATTGTGATGGGAATTGACGAGACTATCGAGCGGCGCTGGGGTGCTAAGATTGCGGCCCGGGGCATCTACCGCGATGCGGTGCGTTCGAGCAAGGAGTTCTTTGTCAAGACCAGCGGTTTGCGCTGGATTTGCATGATGCTGCTGGCGCCCATACCCTGGATTGGGCGGGTATGGGCGCTGCCCTTCTTCAGCGTCTTGGCGCCCTCCGAACGCTACCATGCGGAACGCCAGGAGCGCCACAAGAAGGTCACTGACTGGGCCCGACAGATGATCTTGCAGGTGCGGCGTTGGCTGCCTGGGCGCAAGCTGGTAGTCGTGGCCGACGGCGGTTACGCCGTGCTGGAACTGCTGGCAGCTTGTGCGCGCTTGGTCAACCCGGTGGTCATGATCACGCGCTTGCGCCTGGATGCCGCCTTGTACGATCCGGCACCAGCACGCAAGCCGGGCGCACGCGGCCGACCGCGCAAGAAGGGGCAGCGCCAGCCCACACTCGCCGCCCGGCTGCTGGATCCGCACACGACGTGGCGGAGTTGTGAGGTGGCTTGGTATGGGGGTAGCACTCGACAGGTCGAGTTGGCCAGTGGCACAGCAGTCTGGTACCATGCGGGCCTGCCCAGCGTATCTATCCGCTGGGTGCTGATCCGCGATCCCTTGGGCCATTTCGAGGCGCAAGCCTTGCTGTGCACCGATCTGACGCAGATGCCCGAGCAGATCGTCGCCTGGTTTGTCTTGCGCTGGCGGGTGGAGGTCACCTTCGCAGAGGTCCGCCGCCACCTCGGCGTCGAGACCCAACGCCAATGGTCGGATCTGGCGATTCTCCGAACCACGCCCGCCCTGCTGGCGCTGTTTTCGTTGGTTACGCTGTTGGTTCATCGCTTGCTCGACGGTAAAGACTTGCCGACCCGAGAGGCAGCCTGGTATCGGAAAGTCCAGCCCAGCTTCTCAGACACGCTGGCCTATCTGCGCCTGCAACTCTGGCCCGCCAGGATATTGTGGCTGTCGCCTACCGAGCCTGATATGCTGGAAATCCCACGTGGGCTCCTGGATTGCCTTACTGACACGCTCGCCTACGGACCCTGATCCAGCAAGCAATGGACAAAGTCGAGCTAAGAGGTTATTGAATTAAGCGCTTGCGCGCAGGGGTTGCCGGGAGCTTGCGCGACGCTTCTGCAAGAGCGCTGGTGTAAGTCATTGGGACGCCTAACGGCTTGCGGTTCAGCCGCCTAGCCGGCTGTGCAGGACTAGGATCAGTATACATTATCCGTCGCCGAAGAACATACTCACGAAGACTCCTAGCCGAAGGCTAGGTCGGCTGCAACCGCGGGTTGGGCGCGCGATTCTTTTACCTTGATATTTATGAATTACTTCGAATCACTCAATTTATCCCTGGATTCCTTAATAGGCAGGAACAGCGTGATAGCCGTGGCGAAACTCAATACCTTGGAGATGGCGTTGAGCGCCGTTGGTAATGGATCGGAAGGATATGAAAAGCCAAACCAGGCCCAAACGGTCAATACCAGAAACATAACCGATAACAAGTACAATGAATATTTCGATATTCTCATTAAAGGCGACATCGTCAGTAGCGAGAATGTGGCAATTTCCACCAGAAATAGGGGCAGGAAAGTGAGATACCGGTACAGGTTGGGGGGTGCAGGTTCGGGTAACCTCCCCATAATGATCAGGTCGAATGGGAGCTCGAAGATCATAAGCCCTGCCGCCGCTCCGACAATGGCGCTCACCAGGGCAGTTTTCCATCCCTGGCACCGGCTGATCAATAGGATAATGACAAAGGTTACCAAAGCCGAGATAATAGTAACTGGAGTGATCGGATTGAATGGCGTGGAAGTTTTTCCGGCCTGCTGGTAAATTGCTAGCTGATACGTGGCAGAGGCAAATACAAACACAAGGATGGCAAGAATCCACATCACGATTAAAAAGGCGCTTACCACCCTTCCAGGCTTTTGAGTGCCGATGGGACGGTGCAAACTGATGCCTAGAAATGAGAAGATAGCTGCGACGACAAGAAGCAAGACCGCCAGCGTTACTGCGCCAATACCGACATACGGACTCCAGATACCGTAATTAGTCAAGCTAGGCCTCACTTTCTTTTTTCGGTTCCGACCGGGTAGCTTCTTTCCCAACCGCCCAACTTGTTATTATGCGGAAACCATTCCGCCTAATCCCCCGGTGGGGCGTGAAAAGCGGATTGTCTCCCGTCCGCCTAACTTCATATGGACGGACGATTTCCGCCTACATACCCATATAGAGGGGTATACACGGATTGGTATACGGCGTCCCAACTCCTGAGTATGCGGGAACTTCCTATGTTATGCGCTCCAAACGCCATATCGCAAACGCCGCGCGTCAGACAGCCCCAACACATGGACCCACGCCAAAGATCAGATAAGAATCCGTTCTATCTCATCCAGACTGATCGCATCGTTGGTGCGGTCATAGAGCTTGGTCGTGCGCGGCGACTCGTGGTTCGCGATCTGTTGGGCGTGCTCAATTGTACCACCGTTTTGCAGGTAGGTCGTAATGCCAGTAGCTCGGTGAGTATGGCAGCAGGTCGTCATCGGTAGTCCGGCTTGCCGGGCGCGCCGTTTGATCATGGCTAACACCTCGACTCTGAGTCCAAGGTGAGAACTCCAGAATTGGTTTGGGCGAGATCCCCCTTAGCTATTGTAACAGGCGGAATGCTACCTTAGCTCTGCGGGTTTCACCTTGGAATCGGTCTAGGTGGCCTCAATTCCGGTCGGCTCGCGATGGTTTGACAGTGTCCCCAGGATCTCATATCATGCAGCCAATGAACGCTGGTATGGCACCTGGCGGATCGCGCGAGCGAGAATGGGCAGCCGAGATCTATCGCCAGCTGGACGCCGCATACGGCATGCCGGACTGGCGGCCCTATTACGCGCCGGTCGACGAGCTAGTCCTCACCATCCTCAGCCAGAACACTAACGACGTAAACTCGCTGCGCGCCTTCGAGGCCCTAAAAGCACATTATCCCACCTGGCACGCGGTGCTCGCGGCGCCAGTGGACGAGTTGACCTACACGATCCGCATCGGCGGGCTAGGGCCGCAGAAGGCGCCACGCATCCAGGCGGCCCTCAGCCGTATTCTCGAGGAGCGGGGGAATTTCGACCTGGATTTCCTGGCCGAATGGCCGGTCGACCAGGCGCTCGACTGGTTAACTGGCTTCAACGGTATCGGCCCCAAAACGGCCTCGATCGTGCTTTTATTCTGCTTCGGCAAACCCGCCTTTCCGGTCGATACGCACATCACGCGCGTCACCCGGCGCCTTGGTCTGGCGGGCACGAAAGATAGCCCCGAGAAAATTCAGCATATCTGGGAAGCGCTCGTGCCCGGCGAATGGTACTACTCGCTGCACCTCAACTTCATCCGCCATGGGCGCGAGGTCTGCCGCGCGCCAAAACCGCGCTGCGCGGCCTGCGTGCTCAGCACGGTTTGCAGGTACCCGGACAAGACCGTCTAGATCACTTTGGCTTTGACTTCATCAACACCGACCACGTGCCGCGGTGGACAATCTCGTCGCGCTGGTTGAGGATCTGCATCCTGAAAGTCACCAAGCCGCCGTTCAGGCGCGGCATCGGCTTGAGTTCCGTCACTTCGGCGTGAACGCGCACGGTGTCGCCGATCTTGGTCGGGCCGCGGAACTGCCAGTCCAGCCCCATAAAGGCCTGCACCGTGCCCTCCATGAAGCCCATACGCACGGCAAGCCCGCTGGCGATGGATAAAACGAGCAGCCCGTGGGCGATGCGCTCTTTATACATTGTCCCGGCCGCGTATTCCACATCGGTGTGAATCTGGTTCCAATCGCCGCTCAGCGCGGCGAAGTTGACGATGTCCGTCTCGGTCACCGTCCTCCCCACGCTGGTTCCGGTATCGCCGATCGCGAAATCCTCGAAGCACATGCCCTTCTGCACTAACATGTCGCCCAAGTTGTCCTCCTCGTGTTGCTTGTGAGTTTGGTTATCTCCGCCGCCAGCGACGGCACAAGCATCAGCGGCAGCATGACCAGCCAGTCGCGCAGGCCAAGGAACGTGGTGTTGAACACCGGGTCCAGGACCGGCACGTAGATAATCGCCAACTGGATCAGCAACGAAGCCGCGACCGCGTACTGCATGGCCCGGTTGCCCCAGATGCCGATCTGCCAGATATTGAAGCGCTCCGAGCGAGCGGTATATGCCCGCAACAACTCTGAGATCGACAGGGTGGCAAAGGCCATAGTCTGCGCATGGTGAATATTGCCGGGGAACCAATGCAAGCCGATGCGGAATGCGGCCAGCACTGCCAGGCTGATGGCTGCCGCCTGGATAGCGATGCCGAATAACATCTGACGATTGATCACAGGCTCGTCGGGCCGGCGCGGGGGCTGAGCCATGACGTCCGGCTCGGCCCTCTCCAGACCCAGCGCCAGCGCGGGCGCGCCATCGGTCAGCAGATTCAGCACCAGAAGTTGAATGGCGGTCAGCGGCAGCGGCCAGCCGAGGAGGGTGGCGATGAATATCACCAGGATCTCGCCCATGTTGCAGGAGAGGAGATAGTAGACGAACTTGCGGATGTTGGCATAGATCGTCCGCCCCTCTTCGACCGCCGCGACGATGGAGGCATAATTGTCATCGGTGAGCACCATGGCCGCGGTTTCTTTGCTCACATCCGTGCCTGTGATGCCCATCGCGATCCCGATGTCGGCCCGCTTCAAGGCCGGCGCATCGTTCACGCCATCGCCGGTCATCGCCACGATCTGGCCCCGCGCGCGCAAGGCCTCAACGATGCGCACCTTGTGCTGCGGCGAGACACGCGCATAGACCGCGATCTCTTCCACACACTGCTCGAACGCCTCGTCGTCCAGCCGATCTAGCTCCCGGCCCGTCAATACCCTGCCGCCGGCTTCCAAAAGGCCGATCTCGCGCGCGATCGCCGCCGCGGTGTTGGGGTAATCGCCGGTGATCATCACCGTCTTGATGCCGGCCGCACGCGCCCGGGCGATGGCGGGCTTCACTTCCGCCCGGGCGGGATCGATCATGCCCACCAGGCCCACGAAAACCAGCTCCCGCTCGATGTTAGCCGCGCTCAAGCCTCCGCGCTCAGGCAGCTCCGGCAGCACCTTGATCGCTGCCGCCAGCACGCGCAGCGCGTTGGACGTGAGCGCCACGTTGACCTCGGCAATGCGCGCCCGGTCGTCCTGGGTCAGCGGCACAGTTTTTCCGTCCCGGTACAGGCGCGTGCTCAGGTTCA
>JADGQF010000445.1 GCA_017882045.1 Anaerolineales bacterium | reverse complement strand
CCTCAACTGTTGGACTTTGCGGACGGCTTGAGCGAGGCGGGCGATTTGGGCTGCGTTGCCTTGGGACCGGCGCTTGCGCCGGGCAAGAATCCGGGCAGCGCGCCGGACGGGTTGCCGTTGGAAAGAGTCCTGGGCGCAGTTGCGTCGAACTTGCCGGCCTTGCAACGGGCGGCGGCCGCAATGCAGCGCGCCGGACAGGCCTGGGCGCAAGTGGATGCTGCGGGCCTGTCTTACAGCCTGGCGTCGAAGGCGCCTCTGATCGACAGTGTCTTGCCCTTGTTACAGGCCGGCTTGGCCGGCGCCGCGCTGGCCCCTGATCTGCTCGGTCAGGACCGGCCACGGACTTACCTGGTCATGGCGCTGAACGAGGACGAGCTGCGGCCGGGCGGAGGATTCATCAGCGGGGCGGGCGAGGTGCAGGTGCAGGCGGGCCGCGTGGTGAGTATGACCTTCCAGGACAGCTACCAGGCGGACGATTTCAGCTTGCCCTATCCAGACCCACCCGACCCGTTGCGACGCTACATGGGCGCCGACCTGTGGGTCTTTCGGGATAGTAACTGGTCGCCTGATTTTCCGACCGCGGTCAAGCAGGCCCTGACACTGTACCGGCCGAACCATCCTGTGAGCATCGACGGCGTGATCGCGCTGGACCAGCATGCGGTACAAGCCCTGGTGGGCGCGGTGGGGCCGCTGGCGGTGCCGGGCGCAGCCGAGCCGGTGACCGGAGACAACGTGCTGGCCTACATCCGGCGTGTTTGGGGACCGGCGGATGGAAACTTGAGCGGTGACTGGTGGCTGAAGCGCAAGTCATTTATGGGACCTTTGGCTGCGGCCGCGCTGCAGCGGCTGCAGGCCGGCCAGGTGGATTGGAAAGCGCTGGCGCAGTCCGGCCGGCAGCTGCTGGAGGGCAAGCACCTGCTGGTTTACCTGAATGACCCCGCCGGAGCGGCTCTGCTGGCGGCGCAGGGCTGGGATGGCGCCATGCAACCCGGCCCGGGTGATTATCTGATGGTCGTCGATGCCAACGTCGGTTATAACAAGGCCAGCGGGCACATTCAGGAGGCGTTCGCCTACAGCGTGGATTTGGCCGCTTCGGCAGCGCCGCGCGCCACGCTGACGCTCTCTCACACCCATACCGGTGTGGTCCCGGCGCCGTGCGTGCCCGAATCACGCTATGACCCGACCTACGATCAGATGATGGACCGCTGCTACTGGGATTACTTGCAGGTGTTCGTGCCGAAGGACAGCCGCTTGCAGGACTCGACCCGCATTCCCGTGCCGGCGGATGAGATATTCTCCGGGGCGGCCGAATCGGGTCGGGTCAGCATTGCTCCGGTTGCCAATGGACCCTGGCAAGTATGGGGCGTTCTGGCCGTGCTGGCTCCCGGAACGGCCCAGACTCGCAGCTACACTTTGACGCTGCCGGCAGGGGCAGTACAATGGCAGGGTAAGGACGGGCATTATGCGTTGCGGGTGCAGAAGCAGCCGGGCGCGCCGCCCCGTCCCCTCAGCCTGCGAGTGAGGTTACCAGATCAGAGCACCCTGCTGGACTCTACACCGGCTCCCGGCTCCCGGCAGAATGGCTGGCTAGTCTACCAGTTGACGCTGGACCGGGACCAGGATGTGGACATCCGCTTTAGGAGGAAATGATGAGGAAGACCGTTTATCTCGCTGCTTTCCTGACAATCCTGTTGTTGGGGCTGTCCGGCGCCTCCGATCTGTGGAGTCCGGGGTCTTTTTGTCTCAATGGCAGACTGTGACAGAAATTGTGGCAGAATTCGTGGCGAATGAGGGTGAGTACGGGAATGCCCCAGGGAAGTCGATCCGTGTAAAATCAATATGTTGGAAGGATGGAAGTCTAGGGAAAAGTGCTATCCGTAGATTCAGGTTCTAGTTCTCGCAAGGGAGTGAAGGTTCAAGTCCTTTCATCCGCACCATAGTTTTCAACTAGTTAGCATGTAATGTCTGGACGTTATATACCTAGCGAGGTCTTCGACCTCAAACCGACGAGCATACGGCCGAAGCTTTTCGTAAAATCCGGAGATGGCGACTATTCCGGAATTGCTTGACGGGCACGTAACGTTGGAAGTTGAGTGCCTTGACCGTCTGTACCTCCACAACTGCGCTCAAACCGCGAGCGGCGGTTCCACGAGCATCACCACTTTCAGGCCCGCCTGCTCAAAATGGCCATCTGTGGTCAGCGCCTCCGTCAGAGGGCGCCGCTCCGTAATTACAAAAGACAGGCAATCGGTGAGGCTCCAGTCTTTGTCGGGCCTCGCCCGATAAAGTTGCACAGCGGAGTCGATCGGTTCGGGCTGAAATGGCGCCACCTCGATGCGGGGTCCGCATGTGCCCGCCTGTAACCCTCGGCCGCAACTCCGCGAGTGCTCGCGTCGGAGAAGCCGTTCAGCCATTCCCAAAGCACGGCCTCAGTGGTCACGATGCCGCTCCTGGTCCGGATCACGAACTGGTTCCATGCGATCGCATGCCGATTATACTGATCTCGCTTGCGCGAAAGCGCCATCCAGAAGGAAGTATCGGCGAAGTAGGTTGCCACTACAGCGGCCTGTCCTTCGTGGGACAACCGTAGAGGTAACAGTCGTGTTGATCGGCCAGATCCGTGGGCAGTGCGTCGTTCTCGACCGCATTAGCGGCGAGCCAAGCTAAGGCCGACTCCTCCACTGGCTCACGCGGTCCCACCCGCTCGATCTGCACGATCAAGGCCTGATCCAGTGGCATATCGAGTGGCTCATCGGGGATAATGGCCCTGCCGTCAA
>JADGQF010000180.1 GCA_017882045.1 Anaerolineales bacterium | reverse complement strand
ATTCCTGTCCGACGAGCAGTCGCGCGAGATCGACGCATTACTATCCAGGGCCGAACAGTCTCTGGCCGATCTGGAAGTGCACGTCTGACCGCGGCAGCGGCCCAAACGATTTCAGGTGAGCCAGCCGGCGATGGTGAGCGCGTAGATCTTCGTCAGGGCCACCAGGTCTTCGAGTTCCACCCATTCGTCAGGCCCATGCGCATTCGCCCCGCGCGGCCCCAGGACGACGGCGGGCGTGGGGCTATGCAGGTTGAAGATGAATCCGTCGCAGGCAAAGGGTGCGGGTTCAAAGGAAGGAGCCTGGCCGGTCACTGAGCTGAAATTGGCCGCCAGCATACCTAAGATGGGATGGTCGTCGGGCATGCTGCTGCCTGCCAGGAAGCGTGTGCGTTCTTCCCAGCGCGTCGTCACGCGTTGCAAGGTGGGGGTCTTTTCGGTCGCTCGGGCCACGACATCCTTGAGTTCCCCCTGCAACTGCTGCCTGGTGACCCCGGGCGGGATCTCGATCCAGAATTCCACCCATGCGTCCTGGGGGATGGACTCGCCGGTGCCCCAGGGCAGCATTTCGCCCGCTCGCATCGAAAAGGGCATCAGGGGAAATACGTCGTTCTCGAACCCCTTGGGTTTCGGTCGCGCCTGGCGCTCCTGGTTGTACTGATCGAGGGCGACAAGCAGGTGGCCGAGGGCAGTGATTGGGTCGGGAAAGATTGTCTCGCCGAAGCCCATGCCGATCCCCTCGGTACAGGTGTGCAGGCGGAATTGTTGCCCGCCGCGGTGCGCCGCGCTGATAAGCATGTTGTTGGGTTCGGGGCAGATGGCGGCGTCGGCATTATAGCCGCGCAGGCGGCAGGCCAGGGTCCCGTTGGCGCCGCCGAATTCCTCATCCACCACGGTTTCCAGGATCAGGTCGCCCTTCAACTCGAGGCCCAACTCGCGGATGCAGCGCGCGGCCATGAGGTAGGCGGCGATGCCGCCCTTCATATCATTGGCGCCTCGGCCGTATAATCGGCCATGCTCCACCGTCCCGTCCCACCAGCCATACTGGCCCTGGCCGACGGTCGGCACCACGTCAACGTGACCGTTGAAGAGCAGTGCCTTGCGCCCGGCTTGCTTGCCTACCACGTCGCCGGGCTGCGAGGTCAAGACTCCCACCACGTTGGGGCGCTCGGCATAGTCGCGGCCGGGCAGGTATTCGGGATGTTCGGTCAGGCCCGTCACTTCGAGCGGCGTGAAGACGTCCACCCGGCAGCCGATATCGCGCAGGTAATCGGCGACGAACATCTGGCACGCCCGTTCATTACCGTGTGGCTGCTTGTTTTCACTGGGGAAGCTCACCAGTGACTGCGCCAGCCTCGTGACGTCAGCCCGGTGGGCAGCAATCCATTCGAGGATCGCGTTACGTGTGCTGCCTATCATAATCGATCAATCCCTTTCTTGCCGTCGGTAAGAGCGGCCAACCACCAGGCGATCCCTCACACGACGCAGCAAATCGACTAATCCGCCAATTGCCCACCGTCAATCAAGATGGCATCACCGTGGACAAACGAGGCATCGTCTGAGGCCAGAAAGGCGATCACTGCCGCTACTTCTGCCGGGGTACCGGTACGCCGCAGGGGGATCTTGTTCTGGATATAGGCCTTGACGAACTCATCGTTGTCCATCGCCTGGGTGCTTTCGGTCACAATATACCCGGGACAGACACAGTTGACGCGAATACCGAAAGGCCCCAGCTCGAGGGCGAGCGTCTTCGTCAGGGCCACGACGCCTCCTTTGGCGGCGTTGTAGTGCGAATAGTAGATCTCGCCTGCCAACCCGTTGGTCGAAGCCATGTTGACGATGATCCCCGAACGTTGTTCCTTGAAATGGGGTACCAGCGCCTGGGTCATCAGGAACGTGCCTTTCAGGTCAACATTCATGATGGCGTCCCAACGTTCTTCGGTGATGTCCTCAAAATGATCTTCGTAGTAGATGCCGGCATTATTGACGAGGATGTCAACGCCTCCCATCTTGTCCAATGCAAACCGGACACAGGCGAGGTTGTCGGATTTGATCGAGACATTGGCGATGAAAGGATACACGCTCGCCCCCGTCTCGTCGGAGATACGCCGGGCTGTGGCCTCTGCTGCCGCAGCCGCAATGTCGGTGAACACTACGCTGGCGCCCTCGGCTGCAAAGCGGGCCACGACCGCCCTGCCAATGCCGTTGGCGCCGCCGGTAACGATGACCCGTTTGCCTTCGAACCTGCTCATAAAAGCCCCCTTCATTGAGTGCGCTGTCCGGCGGGTTCGCGCAACACCCTGCCTTATGGTACCGCAAATCGACACGTATTGACAAGGCTTGGGCAAGGGTGCTATAGTCTTCCATGCAAACGGAAACAAGCAAGCTGGACCAGGCTCGCCCCAACTGGACGCACTGTGGATATCGAAGACGTAAACCACACCGGAGACGCAACATTTATTTGCAGGGTGAACCAATCGGCTGCGATGGCGCTCCTACGCGGCCGTGGCCCTATCACCCCAGCCCATCTTGCCTACCGACCCCATCTCTATCCGCAATCATGCACCTTACCCGAGGGCCTGGCGAGCAGCAGCCGGCGCTGCTCGGGCTGCGCCGACCTCAACTTTGGAAGGAGAAATAGAGGTGAACAATATCCTGGCGGGGCATACGAACAGCTACCACACGTACGGACTCGATGAGGCCCTGGAGGGCATCGCCAGGGCCGGCTTCAAGTATGTCGAGCTCTCAGCGGTCAGGGGTTGGACCGAGCATGTCCCATTGGAGGCTACTGACGGGCAACTGGCAGCAATCAAGGCAAAGCTCGAGCATTGGGGGCTCCACGCGTCTGCCCTCAGCGGGCACTCCGACCTGACTACGGCCGAGGGGGTAGTCGACGGCAAGAAGGCCGTGGACCTTTGCCAGAAGCTAGGCATAACGGTGATGAACACGGCTGTCGGCGGGCACGCCAGCAAAGCGGAAGACAAAGCCGCTTTTATGCAGCACATCCACGACCTGGCCGATTACGCCGCACAACGCGGGGTCATCGTGTCGCTGGAAGTGCACGGCGACATTATGGCCACTGGCGCGAAGGCCGTGGCCTTGATCCGAGAGATTGACCGCAGCAACGTGCTCGTCAACTATGACACAGCCAACTGCATGTACTACGGCGGTGTGAACGCTGCGGACGACATCGGCCCGACCGTGCCTTATCTGGCGCACGTTCACCTCAAAGACGGGCGCGGCGGACTGGGGCAGTGGGACTTCCCGGCGGTCGGTGAGGGCCACAACGATTGGGCCCGCATCCTGGGAGTCTTGGCGGAAGACGGCTATCGTGGCCCGATGTCCGTCGAGATCGAGTTCCAGGGCCTGCCATGGCCGCCCCTCGAAGAAGTACATCGTTCGATGCGGGTCTCCTATGCAACGCTGAGGGCGCACGGCCTTGCGTAACGAGAGTGGAGGATTGGTATGCTCAACATCGGAATCCTGGGTGCGGGGTTCATGGGCGGCACCCACGCCCGCGCTTTTGCCGGGCTGCCAGACGTGCACGTGGCCGGCGTCACTTCTCGCTCCGCCGATAGGGCCGCCGCTCTGGCCAGGGAAGTTGGCGCAGAGCCGTTCACCGATGCGCTGGCTCTGGTGCGTGATCCTCGGGTAGACGCCGTGAGCATCACGCTGCCTACGCACCTGCACCGTGAGTATACGACGGCTGCCCTGGAGGCCGGCAAACACGTGCTGTTGGAAAAACCCATGGCGCTGAGCGTGCCGGACTGCGACGCGATGATCGAGGTCGCGCAGAAGAACAGGCGCATACTCATGGTGGCCCACGTGCTCCGCTTTTGGCCTGAATACACAGCGCTCGTCGGGTTCCTGCAGACGGGCCAGATCGGCAAGGCACTGTCGGCTACCGCTCAGCGGCTCGCTGGCCCGCCTCGCTGGAGCGACTGGTTGTTGCATCCCGAGTTGTCAGGCGGTGAAGTGCTTGACCTGCACATTCACGACCTGGACACCTTCAACTGGCTGTTTGGGCAGCCGCGGACCGTTTATTCCCGCGGACAGCGCAGCAGCGAGACCAACGGCTGGGACCTTGCTCTGACGCTCGTCGACTACGGAGCTGTCCGGGCTTTCGCCGAGGGCAGCGCCCTGCAGCCACTCGACTATCCTTTCACCATGAATCTGTGCGTGCTGTGCGAGCAAGGCTCAGTGGAGTTCCGCTCCCGGGCCGGCGGCGTGCAGGTAGACTCGCGCGACGCGGGAACCAACAGCCTGCTGGTGTATGAGGGAGGCAGAGCGCCTTACGCCTTGCCGGTGATCCCCGGCGACGGCTACGCCAACCAGGCGGCGTACTTCGCAGACTGCGTGCGCTCGGGCCGCGCTCCCGAACGAGGGACTGCCCGCCAAGCCCGGTTGGCCGTACAGACCGCTCTCGCGGCCCGCGAGTCACTCGAGACCGGCCGCGTAATCGCGTTGTAGGCACAAGAGGGAACATCATGCGTAAGTTCGATCACATGGGACTGCCCACCGACGACAGGCAGCCGCGCGAGATGTACGTGCCGGCGACCAAAGTGTGGGTCACCGATCCAGCCGATCATCCGTATCGGGTGGAATTCTTGCGCTACGAGCCTGACACACCGGTTAGCGGTCCAGTGCGCAATCTGCCGCACGTGGCTTTCCAGGTAGACAACCTTGACGCTGAGATCGCCCAGAGCGATGAGATCCTTCTCGGGCCATTCCAGCCCACCGATGCGTTGCGAGTCGTATTTGTGCTGAAAGATGGGGCCGTCTTTGAGTACATGGAGAACTCGGGGCCTGATAGCTGGTTCAAAGGGTAAGGGGGAGCCATGCCCAAGGTAAAGTGGGGGATCATTGGCCTCGGTTGGTTCGGGGAGTATCACGGCGATGCGCTTGCCGGGTTGCCAGGTGCCGAAATCTACGCGCTGTGCACGCGTACCGAATCTCGTCTGCACGAGCTGGGCCAGAAGTTCGGGGTGACGCATCTGTATACTGATTACAACCAGATGCTGGCCGATCCCGAGTTGGACGTCGTCAGCGTGACCACCATGTGGGACCAGCACACTGGGCCGGCGCTGGCGGCCATCCAGGCGGGCAAGCACGTCTTCCTGGAAAAACCGATGGCTTCCACCGTCGCCGATTGTCAGGCCATCGTCGACGCCGCGCGCGCCTCCGACAGGTACTTTATGGTGGGCCATATCGTACGCTTCAACCCTCGTTATGCGGCGGTGAAGCGTGAGATCGCGTCCGGCAAGATCGGCAAGGTCGTCTCGATGTATGCCCGGCGCAATGTGCCGGTCTCTGTGGGCACAGCTGTGCTCCCTAAGATCGGCCCCATCATCGGCGATGGCGTTCATGATACCGATATCATGCTCTGGTATACAGGCGCCAGGATCGTGTCAGCTTATGCCCAGTCTCTGAACGTCCATGGTCACAAGTATCCTGACCTGGGCTGGACCATGTACCGTTTCGACAACGGCGCCATCGGCGTGCTCGAAAATGTCTGGTGCATGCCCGATCACAAGGGCTACTTCCCTGACGAGCGGATGGAGATCATCGGCACCGATGGCGGCGCATACGTCCAGGAGACCTATCCGGCCCTGTCCGTCGTCACGACGGAAGGCGCCTATACGCCCGATCCCACCTACTGGCCGGAGATCAGGCCCGGCGTCCGCGGCGGCGCACTGGCCGAGGAACTCAACTACTTCCTGACCTGCATCCTTAGCAACACCCCGCCGGCAGTTATCACGCCCGAGGAGTCGATGGCCGCCGTGGAAGCTTGCCTGGCAGCCGAAGAGTCCGCGGCCACCAACCAGGTCGTGTATCTGGACGGCAAGCACTAGGTCGCCCGACCAGGTACTCGCCGTGAGCTGACTTAGAAGGAGGAAACGTCCATGGGCTTCTCGTACAACCTTGCCAAATTCATTGCCTTTCGAGATCTGGCCGAATGCGAGCGCGTGCGCGCGATCAAGAAGGAAGACATCACCGCTCATCCAAATCCCGAGTTCAAGATCCGGGTGATTGAGGATCTCGGTGAGTTTTACGCGGCATTTGCCACCGACATCGTGACACGCATCAAGACGGCTCTGGACGAGGGCCGCCGCTTCGTCGGCATATTTCCGGTCGGCCCTATGCCGCAATACGCGATTGCCGCCCGCATGATCAATGATCTCCGCATTCCCATGCACCACGTGCATACATTCAACATGGATGAATACGCCGATCAGGACGGCAACACGGCGCCGGTCGATTGGTCCGGCTCCTTCCAGCGGGCGATGCTCGAGAGCTTTTTCCTCAAGATCGATCCCGCATTGCGCCCGCCCATGGAGCAGGTCCACTTCCCCGAGACGGCGAACATCGATCACTACGGTCAGATGATCGCCGACATGGGCGGCGCCGATGTCTGCTACGGAGGCATCGGCTGGTGCGGGCACATCGCCTTCTGGGAAGCGGACCTGGGGTTCGAGTTCGGTAGCGACATGGATGGATATCGCCGCGCAGGACCGCGCATCGTCGAGCTGACTCCCATGACCATCATGCAAAATGCGCTGCACTCCTTTGGCGGCGACTGGTCTTGGGTTCCACCCAAAGCGGCCAGCATTGGACCGGCCCAGATCGTGGGGGCGCGCGCGCGGAGCTTCTGGCTTGATGGGTACCTGGGCGGCGGCGTGAGCTGGCAGCGTTTTATCGCCAGGTTGTGCGCGCACGGGCGGGTGAACACACTGGTGCCGGGCTCGTTGTTGCAGACCGTGCCCGGGACCTATACGATTTTCGGTCCTATAGCCTCCGACGTTGAGATCCACATGGCCTGAGGAGGGAATATGCTCGCGTCGAACGCTGGTTTTATCGTTTATGGCGTGCACAAAGATGGTCTACTGGACCCGATGGGCAGGCCCTTCATCGACGACCAATTGATCGCTCAGTCGAAGAGCGCGTTGCGTACGGTGGGTGTGAAACTCATCGAGTATCCGATCGTTGTTGCCAGCAAGCAGGAAGCCCGGGAATGTCTCGCCCAGTTCAAGAAGCGCGACGACATTGACGGCTTGGTGCTTTTCTCGGGCACCTGGGTGTGGGCTGCGCACATGATCGGCGCTCTACGCGACTTCGCTTCGACCGGCAAGGCCATTACGATCTGGACCCATCCTGGCTCGCAGGGCTGGCGGCCGGTTGGTGGGCTGGTCCTGCAGGCCGCCTTGAAAGAGATCGGCATCCCGCATCGCTTTGTCTATGGAAGCTCCGACGACCCGGCGACTCTCGACCGGATCGCCAGCTATCTGCGGGCCGGCGCCATGCGCAACCGGCTCAACCTCAGCACCCTCGGCGCCCTTGGCGGCCGCGGCATGGGCCAGACCTGCGGCGTGGCCGACCCCTCGCAGTGGATGCGAGTTTTCGGCATCGACATCGACGCGCGCGACACGACGCAGTTGATCGAAACCGCCCGCTCGATCGGGCCAGAGGAAATCGCCGAAGCGCGCCGGCACATCCAGCCGCACTTCGCACTGCCAATCCCCGAAGACGAGGTCGCGGATCGCTCGATTCGCATGTATCTGGCCATCAAGAAGACCGTGGCACGCGAGGGCTGGGATTTCTACACCATCCAATCTTTCCCGGGCCTGGGCGATGACTACAGCGCGACGTCGTTTGCCCAGAGCATGATGCTCGAGGATGGCGTGGCCACGTCGACGCTGAGCGATTTCAACACAGCGCTTACCGTCAAGCTCCTGATGGATTTGAGCGGCGAGCGCGTGTACTACGGCGACCTGCAGCACATCGACAAACGGACACGCGAGATCAAGATCGTCGGTGACGGCGCCTGCCCACCCTCGCTGGCCGGCCAGCTTGAACCGGCGCGCTTTGCGCAGCACGGCATTCCGACCGAAGGCGCAGCAGGCGGGCTGTCCGTTCAATTGACTTGCAAGCCGGGGGCCGGCGTCCTGGCGCGACTAGGCCGCCAAAACGGCGAATTCGAGCTCGTTGTCGCCCGGGCGACGGTCGCTGAGCCGCCATCGCCGGAAGAGTTGGCCCGGCGTAAGGCCGAATGCGGCATCCCGTTCTGGCCACATGCCTTTGTGACGGCCGAATGTGACGTCGACGCGTTGCTGCAGGCATGGAACAACGAGTATGCCGTGCTGGGCTATGGCGCGCATCTCTACGAGGACCTAATCGCGTTTTGCGAGCTGGCCGGAATCAAGGCCATCCCATTATAGCCAACGGGCCCACCTGGCGGCTCGTCACAGGTCTGCAGGTTGGCTCCCTGCCGGAGTGAATCACATGGACACCAGTGCTCAGATCAGCGACTTGATTGATGCCCGGCGCGAGTACGCGATCGATTTTTTGCGCCAGATGGTGCAGTTTGACAGTTCGACGATTCAGCATGGACTCGACGGCCAGGAATATGCCATCCAGCAGTGGTTGGACATGACCCTGAGAGAGTGGGGTTTTCAGACCCATCTCTTCGAGCCGGACAACGACAAGATGAAGGCCTTCCCAGATTTCAGCCCTGGGCATAGTTACGCCAAACGGCCCAACCTGATTGGGACGCTCCGGGGAACCGGCGGTGGGCGATCTCTGATCCTCAACGGCCACGTGGACACGATGCCGGCGGGCGACCGCAGCCAATGGGGCCATGACCCGTGGGGCGGCGAAATCGAGGACGGCATCATGTACGGGCTCGGCGTATGCGACATGAAGGCGGGTGTCGCAGCCATGATTCTGGCCACGCGCTTTTTGTGTGAGGCCGGCTATCCACCGGCCGGCGACGTCATGGTACAGAGCGTTGTAGACGAAGAAGGCGGCGGCAACGGAACGCTGGGCTGCGTCGTGGAAGGTTACAAGGCCGACGCAGCCATCGTCACGGAGCCCACGCGATTGCACATCCAGCCGGCCAGCCGGGGCGTCTTGCTCCTGGAGGTCGACGTACAAGGCCGCGCGACCCACGCCTGTCTGAAGTGGGGCGGCGTAAACGCGATCGAAAAGGGCGTCAAGATCATCGAGGGGCTGCTCGAGCTGGAACGGCTCTGGCTCGCGCAACGCCGGCATCCACTCTTCCCGCCGCCGACGATCACCATCGGCCAGATCGCCGGCGGCCTGGCCGGCTCGCAGGTGCCGGGCCGCTGCGTGCTTAAGTTTGACGTCAAATACCTGCCCGAAGAGCTTGCGCAGGATGGCCGCGCCCGCAAAGTCACCGGCGATATGGTTAAGGCTGAGGTCGAGGATTGGATCTACACCCTCTGTGCCGGCGATCCCTGGCTGCGGGATCATTGCCCAACTCTCACCTGGTACCAGCACTGCATCCCCCATTATCTCGAACCTGACCATGCGCTCGTCGGGTTGCTCGCCTCATCAGCGGGCCGGGTGCTGGGGCGCGGCGTGGTGTCAGGCTTCCCGGCCGGCTGCGATGCCCGCCATCTGCAGAACCGTGCAGGTGTGCCTACGGTGATCTTTGGTCCGGGCGACCTGCAGTATGCGCATAGCATCGACGAGCACGTTTCGATCGAGGAATACATTGCCGCCATCAAGGTCCTGGCGCTGGCAATCCACGCCTGGACATCGGCCGCGAGTTAATGCGCCGCGCGGCTGCGCTGCGCCACGACTGCTATCAAAGGAGCAAGAGATGATCAGCGAAATTCCGACCGCGGAATTCCAGGAACGAATCCGGCGCGTGCAGACCGAGTTGGCCGCGCGCCGGCTAGACGCGCTGCTGACGTTCGGCAACGAAGCGGAGCCTCAGTTTGTCCGCTACTTCTCTGATTACTGGCCGGCATTCGAGACCGCCGGTGTGCTGATACCGGTTGAAGGCGAGCCACTGCTGATTATTGGGCCGGAAAGCCTGACCTATGCCCAAGGCCGGAGCAAAATCCCGCAGATCCGGCAGGTATTGGCGTATCGTGAATCGTCTGAACCCGAATACCCGGGCAAGCAACTCGAAACCTATGCGAGTCTGTTCGACGAAATCTCGGGCGGCAAGGGCATCCGGCGGCTGGGTCTGGTTGGC
>JADGQF010000179.1 GCA_017882045.1 Anaerolineales bacterium | reverse complement strand
CTGCTCGCGCCCAACGGCGATGCGCGCCTGGCGCCCGACGTAGACAACAACTCCTGGGGCAGCGCGAACTCGGCCGCGACCACCTTTGGCCAAGATATTGCTCGCCTGCAGCAGGCAGGCATCGTGGTCGTGTTTGCGGCCGGCAATAACGGCCCAGAGGCCGGCAGCCTGGGTTCGCCCGCCTCGCTGCCGGGCGTCTTCGCCGTCGGCGCGACCGACGACCGTGACCAGGTGGCGAGTTTCTCCAGCCGAGGGCCGTCGCCGTGGGGGGAACTCAAGCCGCAGATTGCGGCGCCGGGCGTAAACGTTCTTTCGTCTGTGCCGGGGGGCGCCTAGGCCCTGGCCAGCGGCACTTCCATGGCGGCCCCACACGTGGCGGGCATCGCCGCGCTTCTGCGGGCTGCAAGCCCAGGCTTGAGCATAGCCGCGACGCAATATGCTATCACCAGCACTGCCGTGCCTCTTGGTCACGTGGTACCCAACAACGACAGCGGCTGGGGGCGCGTCGATGCCTACCGGGCCGTGCAGGCCGCAACCGGGGCAGGCACACTGGCCGGCGCAGTAGCGGACGCGACCAGCCACCTGCCGCTGCCGGGCGCGCAGGTCGCGGCGTACAATTGCACCACCGGCATCACGTTCAGCGTCGAGGCCGATACCGGCGGTCGCTACCTGGCCAGCCTGACCGCGGGCCATTACCGGGTCACCGCGGACGCCTTCGGTTACGCGCCGGACATTGCGCCACTCGTGACAGTCATCACCGGTCAGGCCACGCTGCGCGACTTTTTGCCCGTCCCGATACCGATCGGTATTGTACGCGGCGCCCTGACCGACACCGTCACCGGCAAGCCGGTCAGTGTCACCGTCGCGGCTCTGGGTACTCCCGCCACGCAAAACGCTTACGGTACGTACCAGTTGGCGCTGCCCGCCGGCGACTATGTGATCGAGGCACGCGGCCTGGGTTACCGCGTAGTTACGGCCACCGTCAACATCAAGGCCGACCAGATCAGCGGCCAAAGTTTCGGGCTGACCCCCGCACCCCGCACGCTGCTGGTCAACTCGGGCGCCTGGTATGGCCGCGACTATACCGCGTATTACCGGGCGGTGCTCGACAGGCTTCACTACAGTTATGACCGGCGGGATATTCGTACCCTTCCCGATGACACGCCCACGCTCTCAGACCTGCTCAAGTACGATCTGGTCATCTGGTCATCCCCAGAGAATTCCCCAGGCTATATCGCCACCGACGGAGCGCTTCAACAGTACCTGAGCCGCGGCCGGACGCTGATCCTCTCCGGCCAGGACGTGGCCCTGTGGGACGGCGGGGGCACGGGGTATTTCCTGGCCCCCTACCTGCGCAATTATCTCAAGACGCTGTACGTGAAGGACGATTCCGGATCCCAGTCGCTGTCGGGCGTGCCCGGTGATATCATGGCCGGACTCAGCCTGAATATCGCCGGAGGTGACGGCGCAAACAACCAGAACTCCCCCGACGAGATCGCCGTCGGCGATTCAGACTACGCCGCCAAGATCCTGACCTATGAAGATGGGGGCTCGAGCGCGAATAAGGTTGGGCTGTGTCTGCCCTATCGCGCGGTCTTTATGGGCTTTGGCTATGAGGCGATCAGCACTGCAAGCAAGCGGCTGGATGTCATACAACGCTCGCTGGACTTCCTGTCGGGCCCGCGGCAGTCAGAGGGATTCAGCCTCAACGTCACTTCCCCGGCAATCCGGGTCGAAGCACCCGGAAGCGTGGTGACCTTCACGGCACGCGTGCGCAATACTGGGGAGACTGGAACGCCCAGGCTCTTCAAGGCCACCTTATCGGGCTCGCCCTGGACGGCCAGGATCGTGCCCGGGCAGTTTGTGCTCAACCCGTGCGGTTCGACCCCTCTCACCATAACTGTGACTATCCCCGCCGGATTGCCGCAAAATGCACGTGCCGGCCTGACCCTGACCGTCCAGCCGGTGACGGGCACATTGCCTGCGCAGTCGGTTAGCTTAACGGCCAAAACGCCCTCAGCCCTGCTCCTGGTAGCCCACGACCGGTTCTATCACCTGGAGAGTTCCTATACCAGCTTGCTCGACCAGCTCGGCATCAGCTACGACATCTGGACGCTGCCCCACACCTCGCCGCCCTTCGACGGACCGTCGGAAAAGCAACTCAGTTGGTATCGATTGGTGCTCTGGTACACCGGTTATGACTGGTATCTGCCGGTGACGCCCAAAGACGAGACGCAACTCTCGACTTACCTGGGCAACGGTGGCCGCCTTCTCTTGTCATCGCCGTTCTATCTAGCCGGGCAGAGCAACACCGATTTCGCCCGCAACCGCCTGGGCATCCTGAACTTCAGCTACGACATGACGGCAAGTGTGGCTTACGGTTCGCCCGGCCATCCCCTTGGGGCGGGGTATGCCCCTGCCGCGCTGAACAACCCATTTCCGGGAGCCGGCTTCACAGTTCTCGACGCCGCATTGGTCCCCTCCAGCTTATCGAGCACCGCGTGGCGCGCCGACAATAACCGCGCCCTGGCGATCGCCAGCGACCGGCCCGGCAATCGCCTGGTCTTCTGGGACGTGCCTCTCGAAGCGCTGCCCACCGCCGTCCGCCAGAGCGTCCTGCAACGGACGTTGGGTTGGCTCGGCCCGCTGGGCGACTCGACGGCGCGCCTGCAGCCCCCGGCGCCGCTCCCCGGCCAACCGGTGACGCTGACAATCGAGGTGCGCAACAACCTCACGGCTACGACGGCAGCCGTGACCGCGACCTTACCGGGCGCCTTTGTGCCCGATTCGCTCACGCCCCTCGGGGGCCTGGTCTATGATCCCGCCACCAAGACATTCGTATGGAGCGGTCCGCTGGGAGCCGGCGCCACGCGTGCCTCCACCCTTACAGGCACGGCTCAAGCCGCCTCCCCTGCATCCTCGGCCGGCAGGGTAGTCTACCGCGATCAGACACTGGGATTGGATTATGACCAGCCACTGCGCCTGGCGCCGGGTGGACCGGACCTGAGCAGCAGCAGCTCCGGCGTATCGCGGGCAGGGTCGGCATGGCCACCTACCCTGGCCATGGTGATCCGTAACACGGGCCCTGCCATTGCGCCATCGGCGGTAGTAACGGGCTTGCTGCCCATGGGATACCGGGTGATCCCGAATTCCCTCCGGCTAGAAGGGCCGGGTATCGCCCAACTATGGTCCGGGGGTGTGGCCTGGCAGGGGATGCTGCAAAGTGGCGAATCAGCGACGGTGACGTATCAACTCGACCTCAGGCTAGATTCGCGGGCGGCGGGGATGCCATTCGAGATGCTGGCCTGGGATGGCCAGGGCGGCGCCTGGGAGTGGCGCACCTGGCCGGAACTGATTCCGGCGCGCGAGTTCCTACCACTGGCACGAAAGTGATGCCGCCGGCCACGCGTCACCAGGCGGCGCTGAACTTCTCCTGGGCTTGCGCGGCCGGCGCCTGATCTCGGCCTGGCCGTGCGTGGCGCTGCTGCGATCTGGGGCTTCCGCCTGCCAGATCGACTGATGTCAACGTCAGGCTACTTGGTTTTCCTGGTTGCCCGGCTCAGCCCGCGCAGACCAATCAGTCCGCGCAGATAATCACCGGCACCGGGGATCTCGGGCGCGGCCTCTTCGCTCCAGTTACCGCTCGCCTGGGTCTGCAGCCACTTGCGCCGCGCCGCCAACCCCTCCTCAAAGCCCGCTGCCAGCGCCTCCTCCTTGCCGTCGATCAGCGCTTGCCGCCACTCGTCTAGCCTGGCCGCCAGGATATCGATCCAGCGCACCACATTCTCCCGATTGCCGACGCACGCGGCCGCGGCGGCTTGTGCGTCTTCCGAGACAACCTGTGTCGAGGTATAGAATTGGCTGCCCGCCAGCTTACGCATGTCGCCCCAGACTGGACTGCCAGTCGTGGCATGAAGGAGGGCGCCGGCCATGATCAGCGGCAACTGTTCGACCGCAGCCACCAGCCCGTCAAACTCGGCCGGATCGAGGAAAAATGGCTTTGCTCCCAACGCTGCGGCCAGGTCTGTCGCGAGCGTTGCCGCAGCATCGGCAGTGCGCGCATCCAGCGTGAGGCACATCATCTTGCCTTGGAAAAGGTCGGCAGTCGCGCTGGCCGTCTCCAGGTCCTGGCTGATCTGCACCGGATAGGCGCCGACGAAAGAGATGTTGGCAGGGAGGTATTCCGCGGCCCAGCCTGAGGCAGCGGTAATCAGTCCTGACATGTTGAAAATCAGGCAACCCGGCTTGAGATCTTGACCGATCACCTTGAGCGTGTCCCGCACGTCAGACAGGGGCATGGCCAGGAGGACCCGGTCGGCGTCGCTGACCGCATTGATGAGATTCCACTCGGTCTTTTCCACCGCGCCCATCGAGCGGGCCTGGCCGGCGGCGCCCGAGTTTTTGTCATGACCGATGACGCGCACTTTATCGGGGTAGCGACGCAGGGCCAGGCCCGCGGAGGCGCCAACGAGCCCGAGGCCGATGATCGTGATTCGTAATTTTTCAGCCATATCTCTACCTTCTCGTGTCGACGGTGTCACAGCGAACTTTCAGTTATCGTCGTCAGCAGCCTGCAGCGCAGCCAACATGGCCAGCCGCCAATCATCCTCAGCAGGATGATTGGCGGCCCGATCAAATGCGCCCTGGTGATGGCGGATGAGCCACACGGCCAGCAGCGGGGAGCCGGCCTGAGCAGCCAGGCCGGCTCCCAGGGACGGGTGATTCACGTATGCCCAGAACGGGTAACGCCAGTTACCCCGCGCAGGCGCCGGACCGGCGCCCCAACGTTTCAAAATCCCGGGCCAGAAAGCCTTGAGCAAAACGGCTGCCACCCGGTGCCACAGCTGCACCCCACCGGCGTGCTTGGCGCAATCGTGCAGCAAGGCGGCCTGCAGGAGCGCTCCCCGGCTGCCGGCCTGCCGGCCCTCCACCGAGCCAGCTGCCCTCTCAGATGTGAGCGCCGGAGTGCCGCCGGCGTCGACGAGCTCGTTCTGCTCAATCGCATGCAGCACATTCAGGCTGTGGCGCTGATCGGCGCGCGGCATGGCCGCAAACAAAGGCCAGGCGCTCGCGGTCAGAACGGCACGCACCTCCGCCTGCTCCGCGTCGTCTAATGGCCTCAGCGAAGCCAACAAGGCCCGCAGAAACTGCCGGGCTCGATAGAGCGCCCGCTTCACCCAGACAACAGGCATGGCTAGCCCAAGAGCAGACGGGCGACGCTATTCATGGCCGGGTACAAAACACTGCCCAGGATATTCAGGTTAAGGCCCGGAATGTAGCTAAGCAGGATCAGGCCAAGCAAGATCATGGGGCCGTAGGTCTGCAGAGGAGCCAGCATCTGCGCGCCGCGTGCACCGACTATTCCGGCCAGCACGCTGGCTCCGTCCAACGGAGCCAACGGGATCAGGTTGAACACAAAGAGCGCCACATTAACAAAGATGAACGTCTCCAGCACCTGCAGGGTCCAGCCCGGCGCACTGTTGAAATAGCCCAACCTCCAGGGGATCGCCGCGAGCGCCGCCAGAAGGAGATTGGTCAGCGGTCCGGCTACTGCCACCAGGGCGCTGCCGACGCGCGGTCCATAGCGCAGCCGCCAGGGGCTGACAGGTGTCGGCTTTCCCCAGCCTATGAACGCAAACACCGCCAGTATATACCCCAGCGGGTCGAGATGGGCGATGGGGTTGAGCGTCAGGCGACCGGCGCGCTTCGCCGTATCGTCCCCCAGGCGGTAAGCCGTCCAGGCATGCGCGGCCTCGTGGAAGCCTATGGCAAAGAAGAAAGTAATCGCGCGCGCGAGTAATGGGACCAGTGTACCGACAGCAAGACCAGGCACTCTCACTCCAATTCCGTACCGGCACGCTATTTTAGCACACGTGCCTCCCAGGTGCGAATGGTCTAACCCAAAAGAGCCACCTGCTCAGCACAGGTGGCTCTTCTTAGATTACCGAGAAGCGATGAGGTTACTTGACCTCGACCGTGGCGCCTTCGGCTTCGAGCTTCGCCTTAGCGTCCGCCGCGGCGTCCTTCGCAATTGCCTGGAGCACCGGGGCCGGAGCGCTCTCGACCAGGTCCTTGGCTTCCTTGAGGCCGAGGTTGGTCAGCGCGCGCACGACCTTGATGACGTTGATCTTCTTCTCGCCGATGCCCTTCAACACGACGTCGAACTCGGTCTGCTCCTCAACCGGGGCAACCGGGGCAACCGAGCCAGACGCCGGGCCGGCCATCATCATGGCCGGAGCCGCGGCGCTGACGCCGAAGCGGCTCTCAAGGGCCTTGATCAACTGGGAAAGTTCCAGCACGCTCATCTTCTCGATCGACGCAATCAGCTCTTCCTGAGTCATGAAAAATTCCTCCAATTTGATTTGTTGGTTACCTGGTTGGTTGGTGAGTAGGTCGGCCTACGCCGCTTTTTCCATCTGGTCCATGCGTGCGTTCAGCACGTTAACCAGGCCACGCAGCGTGCCTGCCAGCACGTTGACGAAGCCGCTGATCGGCGCCTGTAGAATCCCGATCACCTGGCTCAGCAGTTGTTCGCGACCGGGCAGGTCAGCCAGTTGCGTGACTCCGGTCTCGTCAAAGACCGACTGGCCGAGCAGACCGCCCTTCACGACCAGAATCTTGCTTTCCCTGGCCCACTTGTTCAGGGACTTGGCCGGGGCGGCGACGTCTGTGTAGCAGAACGTGAAGGCAGTGGGTCCTTTAAACAGGGTCTCAGGGGCCGGCATACCGACCTCGACCAGCGCACGCGATATAAGCGTGTTCTTGGCCACCACCATCTCGCTGCCGCTCGCCCGCAGCTCGCGACGCAGATCCTGCAACTGCTTGGTCGTCATGCCGCGATACTCAGAGACGATCACTGCCTGGCTGCGCTGGAGCTTTTCGGTGTACTCCGAAACCAGTTTGCCCTTCTTCTCACGTGTAATAGCCAAACGAAGTACCTCCTCTCGTCGTACTTCTTACGACCTCCGTAGGCTTGAGACTCGGAAGCACCCGGCCTTCGGAAGTCTCGTCACCAACGGAAGTGTCACTCCGCAAACAAAAAAGCCTCTGTACCGCAGACAGCAGGCACAGAGGCTTCACACCCCGAATCAGGGTAACTTTGCGTGATTGCCTCGCCTCGGCAGGTCCTGCGGATTAAGTCCTGATGAGGACGCCTGCTGTCTTTAGCGCACGGTATGCGATGCATACCGTATATGTTCGGTTGTGCCGGTTCAGAGACCTTACGCCGCCGCCTTCATGCTCGAAGCCTGAAGCACATCCACCCGGATGCCAGGCGCCATCGTCGCCGTCAGCGTGACGCGACGGATGTATATGCCCTTCGCACCCGACGGCCTGGCACGATTGACCGCGTCCATCAGGGCGCCAAAGTTGTCCATGATCTGCGTTGGCGTGAAACTCGTCTTGCCAATGGACACATGCAAATTGCCGGTCTTGTCGACCTTGAACTCAACGCGGCCCAACCGTGCTTCGCGGATCACACGGGGCAGGTCGTCCGGCTGCACGATCGTGCCGGCCTTGGGGTTCGGCATGAGGCCGCGCGTGCCCAGGATGCGACCGAGGCGGCCAACCTTGCCCATTACCTGCGGTGTCGCGACCGCCACATCAAACTCAACCCAGCCGCCCTGGATCTTGGCGATCAGGTCGTCGAGACCAACAAAATCGGCTCCGGCTTCCTGAGCCAGGCGGGCGCCGTCGCCTTCGGCGAAGACCAGGATACGGACCGACTTGCCCAGGCCAGCAGGCAGCAGGCAAGTGCTACGCACCTGCTGATCGGCGTGGCGAGGGTCAACACCCAGGTGGACGTGAACTTCCAGGGTGCCATCAAACTTCGGGTACGAAACCTGCTTGATCAGGTCCGCCGCTTCCTCCGGCGTGTAGTCCTTATTCCGATCAACCAGTTTCGCGGCTTCGAGGTACTTCTTTCCGTGCTTTGCCATTTCTACCTATGCCTTCCTACCCCGCCAATGACGGGGCGTGGTCATGACGGTCACCCGGCCGATGCTGGTCGGCCCAGGCGCCCTCCCACCGGCGACACAAATGCGTCAATCGGTGACGGTGATACCCATGCTGCGAGCAGAACCCTCGATCATGAGCATCGCGTGATCAACATCGTAAGCATTCAGATCTTTGAGCTTGGTCTCGGCGATGGCACGCAGCTGCTTGCGCGTGATGCTGCCCGCCGAAGCGCGGGTCGGCGTACCCGATCCCTTGCCGACGCCTGCGGCCTGCTTGAGCAGGTCGGCTGCCGGCGGCGTCTTGGTCACAAAAGTGAAAGACTGGTCGGTGAAGATCGTGATCTCTACCGGGACCACGGTGCCGGCCATGCTCGCCGTGCGCGCGTTGTATTCCTTGCAGAAGGCCATAATGTTCACGCCATGCTGACCCAACGCCGGGCCGACCGGGGGTGCCGGATTGGCCTTGCCGGCCATAATCTGCAGCTTTACGATCGCCTTTACTTTCTTCGCCATGCTTCAATCACTCCCAGCGTTTAGAGACGCTCGATTTGTAACAAATCTACTTCGATCGGCGTTTCCCGGTTGAAGAACGATACCAGAACGCGAGCTTTGCCCTTGTCAGGGTATACGTCGTCAACGACGCCGTTGAAGTCTACAAAAGAGCCTTCGACGATACGCACACGGTCACCTGCCTTCACCTTGACCTGAGCCACTGGCTCTTCGGCCTCCATGCGGCGCATGATCCGGTCAACTTCTTCCTGGCGCAGGGGGGTCGGCTTGGTGCCGATGCCCACAAAACCGGTGACACCCGGTGTATTGCGCACTACGTACCAGGACTCCTCGTCGAGGACCATCTTAATCAAAACATAACCAGGGTAAATCCGCCGCTCTACGATCCGGCGCTGACCCTCTTTAAGCTCGACCTGCTCTTCGGTGGGCACGATTGTCTCAAAGATTCGGGTCTGCATGCCCATGGACGCAATGCGGTGCTCAAGGTTCTTCTTTACCTTGTTCTCATAGCCCGAATAGCAATGCACAACGTACCACTGAGGTTTCGCCTCGTCGTTGTCGTCCCCTTGAGGCTCCTCAGGAGAGGAGTCCTCCAGGGGCTCTTCGGGCACTTTGACGCCGGGGACCACGATGTCCTCGTCGGGTTGACTACTGCCCTGGCCCTCGGGATCTTGCCATTCATCCATGGTCATTCCACCACCCACTTGCCGCACGAACCCACTCATTCGGCCTTAGCCGAGAATCAGCCGGATTAGCGTGGCGAAGATAAAATCGACAGTGCCCAGGAAGATCGCCATCGCCACGGTAACACCCAGCACGATTAACGTCAGGTTGGTCGCCTCTTCACGGGTAGGCCAGCTAACCTTGCGGATTTCCGCGCGGGTTTCCTTGAAGTAGCGAACGATGGCGCTATCTGGTTTGTTTGCAGTTACCTGCTGTCCTGCAGTCGTTTTGCTCAAGCGTTCCTCCGCGCACAGGTCTATACGATTCAAGACACCGTACTCAGACGGCTGCTCCACCTCGGAAGGCAAAGAGCCGTGCCAAGACGGTGTCTTGCCGAAAGAACGGTCCGTTCGATCGATCAAACAGGCGTGGCAGGACTTGAACCCGCAACCCCCGCTTTTGGAGAGCGGTGCTCTACCAATTGAGCTACACGCCTATGTGATAAGGCAGAAATTCGAAAGGATGGAGGATGAAGCTCAGAGCTCGCGATTCCGCGTTGCGGATTCCCGCCATCCCTCTGCCTCCTGCCCTGGTATTTTTAGCGCGTCTCGCGGTGCAACATGTGCTTGTGGCAACGCGGGCAGTACTTCTTCAACTCAACACGCGCTTGCGTATTCTTACGGTTCTTTTCGGTCGTATACGTGCGTTCCTTGCACTCAGTGCACTGCAACGTCACGACGATTCGATTAGCTTTCTTTGCGCTAGCCATGCTTCACTTACTCGATAATCTTGCTGATGACGCCGGCGCCCACAGTACGGCCACCCTCACGGATCGCGAAGTGGGAACCGATCTCCAACGCCACCGGCACAATCAGCTTG
>JADGQF010000178.1 GCA_017882045.1 Anaerolineales bacterium | reverse complement strand
CTTCCCGTTCCAGAACAGCCCCTTGGTGATGTCGCCCGGGACGTTCATGTGGTTGACCAGCTCGGTGCTACTCGGATTGTTCGGCGGGAACGCGACCTGGGCGACGGCCGCCGAGACCGGCGCGGCCACGAAGAAGACCGCGGTGACCAGAACCATCAGGAGTGTGCGGATGCGCATGCTCACTTGCCCCTCACCACCGCGTAGCCGTACCCGATCAAGGCGAACACACTCATGAACTCGAGCCGGCCCAGCCACATGAACAGCAGCAGTGCGGCGCACACGAACATGAAGACGGCGATCGCCCGCCGGGGCAGCCGGGCGCTGAAGTGCGCCGGCAGCGAGCGCAGATCGACTGAGGCCAGCGCGCTGATGAAGGCGAACAGGCTGAGCGAGAATAAGGCCACGTAGACCAGGAAGAACGGGTTGAAGCTGGCGCCGAAAGCCATGCTGGTGTAGGTGTACAGGAAATAAGCCAGCGTTCCGGCCAGCAGCAACTGGCCGCGCAAGGAGCCACGGCGGTACAACCACAGCGCAATCAGCAACAGCGGCAGTCCGACCACCAGCGTCACCACGTCCTGGGCGATCGCCTGTGAGGCCGCAGAGACCGAATCAACGCGGTACAGGCCGTGCCCCTGGATGGCTACCGTCTCGCCGCGCAGGCTTGTGAAGTGATAGGACGGGCCTTCGTCCTGGTAGAAAGCGCCGGTGCCGGCAGCCACGAGGGCGAGCACGGCGATCAAGCACGCTAGAACGGTCAAGGTTTTGGACGGTTTCATGGTTGCGCTCCTTAATTGACGAAGATTTGATCCGCCCACGAGCGGATGGCCTGCCAGTTGCGCTGGTCGCCGTCAACAGAACCGGTAGCTTTGGTCATCAGCCGGTCCAGCAGGGTAAACTGGCGAGAGTCTATCTTGCCCGTAAAGAAAGCCTCGTGGCGCGGGGCGAGGATGGCCCGCACCGGCGCGAGGTAGGCCGCGCGCTTCTGCCGGCTGGCCTCGCTATCGTCCACGGCCAGCATGTGTACGGTAAAGTAGGCGACCGGCACCTGGCTCAAGGCGTCCCTGTGCGCTTTCACAAACTTGACGGCCGGCGCCAGCCACTGGCCCATCCGCACCGCGCTACCCACCACAACTGCCCGATAGGGTGACACGTCCGTCACGTCCGTAACCGATCGCACATCCACATCCTCACCACGCGCGCATAGCTGCGCGGCGATGGCCTGTGCTACCTCGGCAGTTGACCCATACCGGCTGGCGTAGGTTACAAGTATTTTCTTCGATTCGCCCATCTCACTCCTCCTGTCTGGTCTGTTCGTGCAGCGACGCTGATCCTGGCACAACCCGCTCGACTGATAGCAGCGCCAGACCGAGCCCGTGCAGATGCCGGATCAGGCCGACCAGTCCGGCTTGATCGGTGATGATCCCGGATAGTGTCGTGACCACCCCCTCTCCCCCGGCTGCTGTAGCCGCAATGTTCACCGGCCCGTACCAATCGACCAGATTTTCGTCGATGCATCCCTGGATCTTGATGACGTAGTTTGCCTTTTGGTCAAGATGCGACATGCGTGTTCACCTTATTACGCCGCCAGCATAGCGCAATGCGCAACAAAAGTAACCGCATCTTGATGTAGTTCTGGGGAGAAAAAGATGTAGGTCGCCGGAGCGCAGGATATAGCGAGGGACGCGGCCTGTCGCGGAACGTTACAACCCTGTCGCGGGCCGTTACAGCAGCCCCAAGACCTTCGCCCGGTCGACGGCCGCCACGCGCCGGTCGACCCCGAGCTTACCGTAGATGTTTTTGACGTGGAAGCGCACCGTATTGAGGCTGACCACCAACCGGCCGGCGATTTCCCCGTACGTCAAGCCCTCGGCGAGCAGGCGCAACACTTCGCGCTCGCGCTCGCCGAGCGATTCGAGCAACCCCTCCTAGTCCGGCCGTGCCGTGCCGCCCTCATCTGGAAAGGCCGCCAGCAGCCGGGCGACGTAGACCGCCCGCAGGTCCCGCTCGCGCGCTGCCCGGAGCAGTGCGGCCATCGGCGCGCCTTCATTGACAAACAGGCGCACGTAACCTTCGGGTTCCGCCAGGGCCAGCGCGCGGCTCAGGTCGGCGAGCGCCGCCTCTGCGTGGCCTTGCGCCGCGCAGACCAGCGCGCGCAGGGCCAACGTCTCGATCACGCGCCCAATCCGCCCCGCCGGCTCCGCCGAGGCCAGCAGCCGTCCCGCCAGGTCCATTGCCCGATCCAGGCGCGAAGCCCCCGACGCCATCCGGCCCAGGTGGAGGAGCAGGCGCAGGTAGGCGAGGTGAATCACCTCACTTGAGTAACCGGTCGGGTCGCCGGTCGTTACTCCACTGCCTGCCAACGCCTGCGACGCGGCCGCAGCATCGCCCCGGGCCAGCGCCAGGGCCACTTGCTGCGCCACTACCTGGGCGCTGACCCAGGCCGGCATACCGTATCGAAGCTGTTCGACTGCCTGGTCCAGCGTGACTTCGGCGTCAGCGCTGTCGCCCTGGGCTTGTCGTACGCGTGAGAGCACGACGCCACCGTAGGTTACTGCCGCAACGTGTCCGCCCTGCTTGCTCAGCGTCAGCCAGTTCTCGACCTCTCTCTGGGCAACCTCCAGGTCGCCCCACTCATACAACAGCTCGGTGTAGGCGCCGTAAACGGTCGCCAGGGCGGGCGCTCCGATCGCGCGCGCTTGCGCGGCGGCTTCGATTGTTCGCAGGCAGAGATCAGCCGCCGCGTGCAGTTCGCCACGCAGCCGGTAAAGCAAGGCCAGGTTGGAGACAATCAACATGCCTGCGACTGTATTGCCCGATACCTGGCAAAACGGAAGGGCATCTCGATAGCTCTCAATGGCCTCGACCATCCTGCCCGCGTAGTTGTAGGCGGTGGCAAGGCAAAAGCGAACGACACCCTGTATATATCGGTCATCCTGCGGCGCCCGCTGCAGCGCTTCTCGGGCCAGCTCGCAGCCTCGCTCCGTATCACCGTGAAGGGAAACCAGGCCGGCCCGCAGAGCACCGGCCTCAGCCAGGAGCGCGCTAGCCTCGACTGCGCAGGCTTCGACTGCAACGGTCGCATCCATGCGCTCCGCTGCAGCCGCCTCGGCATTGCGGAGGTAAGGTTCGATGTCGTCCAAGCGACCGCGCAGGAGAAGCGACCAGGCAAATGCCAGGTTTGCCCGCGGTCCGGCCACACGCCACGCTTCAGGCAGTCTGCGTAACCAGTTCTCTACGGTCTGCGCATAACCCTGTAAGACGACCTGCCGCGCGTGCGTCTCTAGCAAACGGACGGCACGCGGGTAGTCCTCTGCCGCCAACGCGTAGTCGATTGCATCGCTGAAATTGCCCTGCCGCTCATACCACTCACTGGCGCGTATCTGAAGGACGGGCGCAAGCTGCGGCCGTGCGCGGTTAAGTTGGCTGCGCAGCAAGCCCGCAAAGAGGTGATGATAGCGATACCAATTATGCTCGTCATCCAGGGGGATGACAAAGACGTTGGCCGCGTAGAGACGTTGCAGCACGGTGTCGCTATCGGCGCGGCCGGTTACCGCCTCACACAATGGACCGCTCAGCTGGGTGAGCGCGGACGTTTCGAGCACGGCACGCACATCTTGGCCGAGCGCGGGGACGACGCGTTGCAACGCCCCCAGAAGATAGCTGTTGTCTGTCTCAGAAGTGGACATGGGATACTCTGCTCGTCTACGTATGGCTTCGCAGATCGATAATATCTGCGACAGCGTGATCAGTCAAAATAAGAAAGCCAATCTCTATGTTATAATTCTGGATCTGACCAGAGTCCCTTCGCCCTGCCGGGCTCGCCGTCGTTTCTGCGGAGGAGAACGTGAACTTCTTCGAGCTGATCGCCGCGCGCTACAGCGTGCGCGCTTATAAGCCTGATCCAGTGCCCGATGCGCTGCTAGCGCAGGTGCTGGAAGCGGCCCGCCTTGCGCCTACCGCCGCCAACCGGCAGCCGTTCATGCTGATCGTGCTGCGCACCGCCGGCCTGCAGACGGAGCTCAAGCGCGTTTACAACCAGGATTGGTTCGTGGGCGCGCCCCTGGTTATCGCCGCCTGCGGCTTGCCGGGCCAGGCCTGGGTGCGACGCGACGGCAAAAACTACATGGACGTCGACGTGACGATCGCCCTAGATCACCTGATCCTGGCCGCCACCGACCTGGGCCTGGGCACCTGCTGGGTGGCGGCCTTCGACCCTGCGGCAGCTCGCGAGGTCCTGTGCTTGCCGGACACAGTGGAGCCCATCGCCTTCACGCCCCTGGGCTACCCTGCCGACGATCTCCGGCCAAAAGAACGAAAACCATTGGCAGACCTGGTAAGGTACGAACACTGGTGAGGTAATGCGTCGGTGAGCCGTTCATGGCGCGCGCGCAGATCGCTTCAATCGACGGCTACAGCGCTCACGCCGATCAGTCCGAGTTGCTGGCCTGGACGAATAACTTCGATCGCGCCTGCTTGCAGTGCACCTTTGTCATCCACGGCGAGTTGCCCGCTGCCACTGCAATGGCCGATAAGCTCCGTGCCAGTGGTATGGCCCAGGTTGAAGTACCCAGGCTTGGTGAGAGCTTCGACCTGTAAGGCCGTTCTTGATGGCCTGCCGGGGCTTGCCGGCCTCCCTGTTCGCCGCTCTTCGCCTTACGCTATTTTCAGGAGCTACTCTTTGCCCGCCGACCGACCTCTGATACTGCTCACAAACGACGACGGCATCCGTTCGCCCGGCCTGCTGGCCGCGGCGGAAGCCGTCGCCGGTTTGGGTGAATTGCTTATCGTCGCCCCCACCACGCAACAGACAGGCATGGGTCGCAGCACGCCTCACGGCCTGCAAGGCCCCATCACCCGCGAGGTGCTCCGAGTCCAAGGTCAGGACCTGCCGGCCTACGCCTTGCCCGGCACGCCTGCCCAAGCTGTGGTGTTCGCCATCGCCGCGCTGGCCCCGCGCCGCCCGGTCCTGGCGGTGGCCGGCATAAACTACGGCGAGAACATCGGCTCGATTGTCACCGGCTCGGGAACGGTTGGCGCAGCGCTTGAAGCGGCCGCAGCCGGCATCCCCGCGCTAGCCGTCTCCCTTGAGACGGTCAAGGAGTATCATTACGAGTATGTCGCCGGCCTGAACTGGGACACGGCAGCCGATGTGACACGCCGCCTGGCCCAAGTCTTGCTCGCTCGGACGATGCCCTTCGACGTCGATGTGCTGAACATCAACGTGCCCGAATCGGCCACCCCAGAGACGCCGTGGCGCATCACCCGGCAGTCTCGGCAGCCCTATTTTGAGACGTTCCGCGCGGATCAGAGCGAAGACCGGCTGCAGGCCCAGTTGGACTACAGACTGGCCATCGATTGGCAGGCCACCGAGGCCGATTCCGACGTCCGCGCCTTTGCCGATCACCTGGTGTCGATCACTCCGCTGAGCGTCGACCTGACCTCGCGCACGGATCTCGCCGCCCTCAGCAGATTGCTGCAACCGCCAGGCCATTGAGAGGCAATACGCACCTGCGGCCCGCATCGCCAGGCCAATAAGAGGTAGTGATGGGCACTTTACGTGATATACCGGCGTACATCTCGATCCTCAGGACAATGGGCGTCGACCTGGTCCGCCAGGCCCTGCGCCATTCAGCGCGCTATGCGTACTGGCAAATGTTTTACACGCCGCGACACATCGGACCGCGCCAACCTCAATTCCTGGGTGATTTGGAGCGCTACGAGGCCTTGCACTCCGAGAGCGGGCCGGGACCGGAGCGCCTCAAGCGTGCGGCCGGAGTCGACCTGTATTGCGCTGACGGCGTCCTGCGCGTCGAATTCCTGGCCAAGGGGGTGGCGCGCGTGCGCCTCAGCCGGTCCGGCCACTTCCCGCGCCTGTCTTCCTATGCCATCGTCGGGCTAGAGCCAAGCAAAGACCCCGGCGAGGGCAGCCTAGGCGCGGAGAGCGGAAGCATTGAGGAGGGAGGGATAGGCCGGCGGCCGACACCCCTACCCTGGCGCTACTCGGCGCCCTTGCCGAGACCTTCGGCGCCCCTGGTTATCGAAGGGCGGGGACTGATCCTTGAAGTCAGCCCTCATCCCTGCCGCTTGACGTTCAAGGACGCCGAGGGGCGCCTGCTGTGCGCCGATGCGGCGGGCGCCGGCTGGCAGGGAATGGGCGTCGTGTGCGCGCAACAGCTTTCCCCCGGCCAGGCGTTGTACGGACTGGGCGAAAAGGCATTTGGCCTTAACCGCCGCGGTCTACGCATGACAATGTGGAACACTGACCCCGCCAACTATGACCCGGGCGACGACCCGATTTACCAGAGCACGCCCTTCCTGATCAGCCAGCGCGACGGCCTGGCCTGCGGGGTCTTTTTCGATAACACCTATCGCGCCGAGTTCGACCTGGGGCAAGCTGACCGTGACACGATGCTCTACTGCGCCGACGGCGGCGAGCTCTGCTACTACGTTCTGGCCGGCCCGACCCTGGCGGACGTGGTGGGCCGCTTCACCGAGCTGACCGGGCGCATGCCGCTCCCTGCCCGCTGGACTCTCGGCTATCAGCAGAGCCGCTGGAGCTACGGCAGCGAGGATGAGGTGCGGCATGTCGCCGCCGAGCTGCGCGCGCATCGCATCCCTTGCGACGTCCTTTACCTGGATATCGATTACATGGACGGCTACCGGGTCTTCACCTTCGACCAGGAGCGCTTCCCTGACCCGGCCCGCCTGATCGCCGACCTGCGCGCCCAGGGGTTGCGCACGGTGACCAGCGTCGATCCTGGGGTCAAGGTCGACCCGGGCTTTGCGCTGTGCGCCGACGGACTGCTGCGCCATTACTTCTGCCGTCTGCCCAACGGGCGGCTGTACGTCGGGCCGGTCTGGCCCGGCGACTGCTATTTCCCCGATTTCCCCAATGCGCAGGTGCGTGAGTGGTGGGGCGAGCACTACAAATCGTTTCTGGACCTGGGAGTGGCCGGCTTCTGGGACGACATGAATGAGCCGGCAGTCTTTTTCGGCAGCACTTTCCCGGATGCCGTGCAGCACAACGCCGACAATGGCCCGACCGACCATCGGGCGCTGCACAACGTCTACGGCCAATGCATGATGCGCGCGGCCGCCGACGCGATGGCCCGCTTCCGCCCGAACGAGCGCGTCCTGCTGATCAGTCGCGCGGGCTACGCCGGCTTGCAACGCTACAGCATATCCTGGACGGGAGACAACCGCAGTACCTGGGAACAATTGCGCCTCAGTATCCCCCTGGTGCTCAACATGGGGCTCAGCGGACAAGCTTTCACCGGGCCGGACGTGGCAGGCTTCAGCGGCGACGCCAGCGGCGAACTGTTGGCGCGTTGGACGGCTCTGGGCGCGTTTCTGCCGCTTTTCCGCAACCACAGCGCGCTGGGCAGCGCCTTGCAGGAACCATACGTCTACGGGGAGCCCTACGAGTCAATCTGCCGGCGCTACATCGAGCTGCGCTACCGTCTGCTGCCGTACCTATACACGACGGTCTGGCAGGCCGCTGAGACCGGTCTGCCCATGGTCCGCCCACTGGCGCTGTCCTTCCCCACCGACCCGCGCGTCGCCAGCCTGGATGATCAGTTCCTCTGCGGTGACGCCCTGCTGGTCGCACCCGTGCTGGAGCAAGGCTCAGAAGCGCGTGGCGTCTATCTCCCGGCCGGGGCCTGGTACGATTTCTGGACCGGTAGTTACGCGGAGGGACCGGTTGATCTGGCAGCGCGTGCGCCGCTGGACGCCTTGCCACTTTACGTGCGCGCCGGGAGCGTCGTGCCGATGGGGCCCGTGATGCAGCACAGCGAAGAGTTCGTGCCCGAGACGCTGGAATTGCACGTGTTTGCCGGGGACGGAGAGAGCAGTCTCTATGAGGACGATGGCCGCACCCAGGCCTATCGAGACGGTGAGCTGCGCATCACGCAGTTCAGGTTGGAAGTGGATAGCACAGGTCTCGTACTAACGCGTACCGGCCAGGGGCCGTATGACCCCGGTTACCGCGGCTATGACGTGCTGCTGCGCGGCCTGCCGGAGCCGGCGAAGGAGCAGCGGCGTTCAGCAATCGCAGTGCTTGTAGACGGCGCCCCGGTTGAGTGGACGACCGATCCGGAATGGGCGGCCCCGCGCATAGCGGCGGGGATGTTCACGCGCATCGACGTGCGCTACGCCTGACCTTGGCAGACAGCTCGCCGCTTCAGCGTGCGCTCGTGATCACGGGGCAGCCGCACGCCTGCGCTTCGATGACCGGCAGTCCGAACCCCTCGTACTCGCTGGGGAACAACGCCGCGCAGGCCAGTGAATACAGGGCCGGTTTGTCCGCCTCGTCGACCCAGCCGGTCAAGTGAACGTGCCGGTCCAGGCCGAGTCGCGCGACCACGGGCCGCAGATCCGGCGTGAATGCGCTGTCAGACGCCGGGAGCCGGCCCGCTATCACCAATTTCGGAAGCGATTCTGCCGGGCTCGCGCTCGCCACCAGCCTTCCATACGCCTCGACGACTCGCACCACGTTTTTGCGCGCATCAAAACCGCCCAGGTAAATGAAGAAAGGCTCGGCAGGCAGGTTGTAGCGGGCGCGCACTCGGCCGAGTTCCTCTCCATCTTCCACGCGCCGGTATTCCGGCCCGGCTGCCAGGTGGACGGCATGCACGCGTTCTGCAGGGATTCCGAGATGGGCAACGATGTCGCGCCGGCCGGCCTGTGAGTCGGTCAGCACGACATCAGCCCGGCGGGCAGTGTTTGTGACCAACCAGGCGTATAGCCTCTGCGCCCTCCCCCCGCGATAGGCCGGCAACAGCAGTGGTATCAGATCGTGGATGGTAACCGCGACCGGGCAGGGCCGCCACAAGGGAGAGCCCCAATACGGTACCAACGCGATACTCGCCTGCAGGCGCCGGCAGATGCAGGGGAAGGTGATTTGCTCGAACCAGATTTTCGCCAGGTTTCGGCTGAGGAAGTCGAAGGGGGTGGAGGAGTCGATGATGGTCCAGCGCGATCCTGATGTAGCAGCAGACGGAAGAGGGAGAATGGCCTTTGCAGGCTCGTCGTTCTGCGTTTTGCGTTTTCCATGCCTGACCAGCACGAGCTCATGCCCACCATCGACCACGGGCAAAAATGCCGCTAGCGCAGCCAGGTATTGACCGCTGCCGGTGGCAAGCTGGTCCCAGAACCAACCGTTGACGACGATGCGCATGCGGTAGCCCTCGTCGGCCCTCGTTAGGTCGCGGGCCGGTCTTGGAAATACGCCAGCGTGCGTGCCAACCCGTCTCGCAGCGATACGGCCGGCGTCCAACCGAGCGCCTGGGCGGCCTGGCCAGCGTCAAGGCACGACTCCCAAACCTCGCCCGGCCGGTCGGGCCCGTAGACGGGCGCCAGATCGTAACCGGGCGACGCCGCCTTCAACTCGCGGAACACGGTGTTGATATCCGTCGGCACGCCACTGGCGATGTTGTAGATGCCGCTGCCCCGTTCCAGAGCCCGTAGATTCGCCTGCGCCACATCACCCGCATAGACAAAATCGCGCACTTTCCCGCCATTGCCGTTGATGGTGCAGGGCTGCCTGCTGACGATGCGCCGCGCAAAGATGGCTACCACACCGCCTTCACCAAAAGGGTCCTGGCGCGGCCCGTAAACGTTTGCGTAGCGCAGCGAGACGTAATCCAGGCCAAAGTTGTGCCGGTATAGCAGATTGCCGGAACTAAATTATTCGGAATAACCCTGGGTGTTGGATTGACGGTCACTGCAATGGTTTTACCAATCCCATCATTACAACCAGTTGGATTAACAGGAACAACATTATAATATACAATCTGAAAATGATCAGTTGAATTGACAAGATTATCTGCGATTATGTAATTGTTTGGTCGACCTGACGCCGGGGTTGAAAATCCTGTTACTCCGCCAGTTGATGTTACTGTATAATTAAATGAGATAAGTCCGCTGGTAAATGTACTTGGACTTCCCAATGAAATGTTTGTAGTACCTGCATTGCAGATCGTCTGAGCCAGCGTTCCCGGTATTACCTGTGGTGTCGG
>JADGQF010000177.1 GCA_017882045.1 Anaerolineales bacterium | reverse complement strand
CGGACGCAGCCCACTTGCACGAAGGCGCAGCCGCCATGGACGGATCCCGACGCCGTCGAAGGCCACCCGGGCGATCGGCCCGCTCCAACGCACGCTGCTGCCGGCCTGCTCCTCCGAGAAGTAAAACCCCTGGATAGAGCGAGTATCCGCCGAGCTCCCAACATCCACCATGGTCGCGTGTGGCAGCTGATAGACAAGCACCAGGAGCACCAGCGAGAACGCCATTAATGCCAGGAAGAGCCGGCCCGCATCGGCCCGGCTGGCGGGACCGGTTCTGAATCGAGCGACAAGGGAGGTCATACGGCTGAGCTCTTCATGTCACTATCTCGTTGAGTAGCTGGCGCAAGTGGCTGATCTGCGTCTGTAACTCCTCGATCTCGGCCAGGATCTTGGGCGAGACGTCCAAGAGGTCACGCGCCCGGACGGCCTCGAGTTCGACCAATCGTGCGCGCTGCGCGTTAAGCTGCGCGCGCAAGAAGCCGACCTCCTGGGCCTGCCGGTTCACCAGGGCGATCTGCAGCGCGGCATCCGACACGGGGGCCGGCGCTTCATCTTGGCTGGCCGGTTCTTCCTCCAGCCAGTTAGCGAGAAACTGGTTGCCGATGGCATAGCGCCCGTAGACGCGGCGTAGATAGCCCAGGCGCTCCAGGTTATGTATCCGGCGGCGCGCCTCGGCAGGATCACAACCGCTCGCCTGAACGAGAGCCGGCTCGGCGGTTGCCCCGCTGCGCTGCGCCACACGAAGGATTTGCCGTTCCGGTCCCGTCAGGGAATGGTAGTCCATGCTGAAGAAGCCGCGCAGAACCGGATCGACCTCGAGGTCATCCTCGGTGATCGGCCGCAGCCAACCGTCCTTGTTGAACAAACGAGAACAAAGCTGCTGGATCAGGTAGGGGTGATTGTTGGTACAGTCGCTGATCGCCTCGATCACATCCGGCGCCACCTGGAGGGGCTTAGTACTTTGCTCCTGGGTAATCAACGCCTGCGCGCTCTGGGCGCTCAGCCCGCTCAGCGTCCGAGACACATCAAAGCCGGCCAGGAACGGCGAGGTCGGCCAATCCCGACACACGTCATGTAACTCGTAAATGCCCTGGGTAGACGCCACTACCACGCGCAACCCCGTCCCGGCCGTCAGCTCACGGTGCAACCTCTGCATCGCCTGCGGCTCGGCGCGGGCAATCTTGATGACCGCTTCTGGCTCGTCACACAGAAGGAGTATCTCGCGGCCGGCACGCGCCGCGGCACGCCGCAGATCGGCAAGCAGCTCGGCGGGATCCTCCTGGCTGAGGGAAGCCGCCGGCACTGCCAGGGACTGCAAGCGTTCGCCGTGCTCGCTGACCGCGTCGGCCAGATATTGCCCGAGACGCTGGTAAGAGTCGCTACCCTGCATGTCCCAAAACAAGGGCATCAGCGCCGGTTCGCCGAGCGCCAGTTGCTCCAGTTGGCGCAGCAACGAAGTTTTGCCGATGCGGCGATTACCGATCACCCAACAGGCCGGATTCTCGCCCTGCAGCAGATAATCGATCAGTTCCTTGCGGCCATAAAACTTGCGCCCGGTTACGAAAGGACCGGTTACGTAAGGATTGCGCACGCTGTTCCCCTTTTCTATCGGACTACGATCGCCAGCCGGACGCCATCGCGCGCGCTCCGTGCGCGCGCTACGTGGCATGCGCTCGCTCGATGAGCCGGTCCGCGGCCTCCACGTCGGCCAGGTTGATGCGCTCCCGGCCCTCGGCCAGCATATGGTTGACCGCCTGCAGGCCAAATTGCTGCAAACGGTAGGGGCGGCCATCCGCATGAGCCAGCACGAACTCCAGGGCCGGCCCTTCCCACTCATACACGCCGCGCACCGGCTCCACCAGCAGGCGCCGGGCCTCATCTTGTGGGAAAGGATCCACCTGGATCTCGTTGAACATGTTATACCAGGGACTCTCGACGCGATCCCAGGCTTTGCTGATCTGAATACCGGCCACGACCGCACCCAGGTTATAAGCCTGGCTGCTCATGAATATCCGTCGCAGTTGCTGTTGGACGAGCGTATCGTAAGTGTTGATGACGTCCATCTCGTCTATCAGCAGGATCACGCGTGCGGTGCGGGGCGCCACCACCGGCTTCAGCGCCTCGATCAAGGCTCGCAGGTCGGCGATGAAATCCCGATCCGTGTAATTGCCCGCGGGCGCGGAATTGAAACGCAGCGGCAAAGCCTCGCGCAGGTAGCCACGCAACACACCGCAGATGTTCTCCATCAGCAAATGGAAAAACTGCTGCTGCGGCGTGCCCTCCATATCAACCATCACCGGGATGAAGACCCATTCGGGGTCGTCCGACGCCAGCAGTTCCTCACCCAGCCGGTAGAGCAGGGTGGTCTTGCCGATACGCCGCTCACCGCTGATCATGATGCTGTTCTGATGCAGGGCGTTCAGGATCCGGCGCAAGAGGTCGTGGCGCCCAAAAAACATATCCGGGTCGCGCACAGGCTCTCCCGATATGTACGGGTTGAAACGGCGACCGAGCGCTTCCTGGCGGCGCGCGGCTGCAGCCGACGCGCGCTGTTTCTCCTTACGATAGGACCGCCAGGTAACTCCTCCCGCGGTCAACAACACGCCCAGCGCCACGGCGCTCAGGGCAATGCCCGGATAGAAAAGCACTGCCGGCATTCGCCGGCCGCCGGGCAGGACAACCAGACGCTCCGGCGCGACGACTTTGATGGCCACTTCGACCGGCTCCGAATAGTTGAAAGCCTCGTCACGCGCCCAGGCGCGCAGGCGGTAAGTGCCCGGCCGCAGCCGGAGGTCAGCATACGAGATCAGTCCGTTGGAGAAAACCCGCGGCTGCCCGTCCTCACCGTCCAACTGGGTGAGGTATTTCAAGTTCTCAGGGCGCACGCCGGCCCGACCGCCTGCCAGTCGCACAGTGAGCGCCTGGTTGCCCGTCAGCGTCACTGACCCATCCGGCGCCTCCGACAGGTTGACGGAAGCGATTCGCACCCAGGGCAGGGTCTTCTCTGGACGGTAGTGCACCAGCCCTTCCAGCGTGCCGAACCAGAAGCTACCGTCCCTGCCCGCCGCGATCGCCGACACCTCGGGGTTGGGCAGCACCGAACCCGCATACCATTGCGAAGACCGGTCGTCCGAGCGCGCCAGGCCGCCGCGCGTCCCAACCCACAAACTGCCCTCCGCGTAAGCGAGGGTCAACAAGCCGGCGCTCCCCGCGGCCAACTCGACCGGCTGCCACTGTCCCTGCCCATCCTGGCCGGGCTGGTACCGCCAGAGCCCATCATCCGCGGTGGCGACAAAGAGCACGCCGTCCGGCCTCTCGGCAATACCATTGGGCACGATGCTCTTGAATCGGGGCCGGGCATCGGCAGCAGGCACTCTCTGCCACACGTCGCCTCGCAGCCGATGCAGGCCGTCCTGATCCGTGCCGGCCCATAATGAACCGTCCTGGGCCAAATGGATCGCAGTCACACGGCCCTTGCCGGTCTCCTCAATTGGCTGGAACCCGGCGGCGTCACTCCAGCGGCCCAGGCCGCTATCGGTGCCGATCCAGAGATTGCCCGCGCGGTCCTGGCCGATGGACCACACGGGCTTGGCGGGCAACCCGGCAGCTGGACCGACGATGTGCCAGGCCTTGCCATCGTAATAGCCTGCGCCGGCGCCCGTGCCGACCCACATGCGCCCGCGATCGTCCTCGAAGAGGGCCAGGATGCGCCGGTCGTTCAAGCCGTCGGCGGCGCCAAAGTGCCGCCACGCGCTGCCGTCCCACATCGACAGGCCGCCGCCCTCGGTGCCCACCCAAAGGCGTCCCGCGCGATCGGTCAGCAGGGCATTAATCCGTCGGGCGGCCAAAACCGGGTCCGGCACACGCTGCCAGATGTTGCCCGCATAGCGACTGACCCCGGCGACTGTGCCGGCCCACAGGGCGCCATCTCGGTCGAACTTCAGCGCACGGACGTGGTCGCTGGCCAGCCCGTCTTGCGAGCGAAAGTGCCTCAGCGCCGAACCGGGCAGGCCATCCGGGCTGTAAAAGATGCCCTTGTCCGTGCCCACCCACAGACCGCCCTGGTCATCTCGCAGCAGCGAGTAAACGGTTATCCCGCTATCATCGCCGAGAAGGGGGAACTGGCGCCAAACCCGTCCCTTGCGATAGCCCAGCCCGTTGTCCGTCCCGGCCCATAGTGTGCCGTCCTGCTCGGCCAGCAAAGCACGCGCCGGACCGCCCGGCAAACCCTGCTCGTCGATTCGCTGCCAGACGCCGGCGGCATCCCGGCCCCACAGCCCTTGCCCTTCCAGGCTTACCCACAAGGCGCCATCCGCGCCCGCGGCCAAGGCCACGACCGGCGCCGCCGGCACCTGCGTTTCGATGACCGGGCGATCGCCGTCCAGGTAGACCAGTCCCCTGGCCGTACCCAGCCACAGCTTGCCATCGCGAGCCGTGAGGAGCACGCGGATGTCATCGCTTGGCAGGCCTTCGGTGGTGGTCCACACGCGGCAGCAATCGCCGTTGGGCGCCCGGCGCGCCAGCCCGCCCGCTTCCACCCCGAACCACACGGCGCGGTCGGCTGTTTGAGCCATCGAGCGCACCTGACCGGCCGGCAGACCGTTCTGCGAGGAAAGCGATTGCCACTCGCCATCGTAACGGCTGGCGCCGCGGTCGGTGCCAAACCAGATAGCGCCGTCGCTGGCCGGCAATACCGCCAAAACGTTCGTCGAAGGCAGACCTTCCTGAAAGGTCTGCCAGAGTTCGTCCGGACCGCCGGCGGCGTGCGCACGCGCAAAAAAGGTGGACAGGCCTAGCCCAACCAACAGGACCAGGGAAACACACGCGCGCCGGAGATGCTTAGGCATCCAATCAGTTCATGCTCGGGTAGTGGGCTAGAGCGTGCCCATGGGAGCCAGTTGCGCCGGGTCCAATTCATAGGGTAAAACGATGATAGCATAGCGACCAGTAAATAGCAACTCAATTGCCCACTTCGACCCGCACAACCCCGGCCGCGACCGACGGGGCGCTGAGAGGCAAACCCAGGCTCACCTGAGCCGGCCGCAGTCCATCGATGGCCTCCAACGCACTGCCTGGCGGCGCGCCGACCGCGCCGATGAAGGCCTGTCCCCAGCGGAAGTGTCCCCTCAGGTCGTCCTGCACCCCCAACGACTGCAGCGCGGCCGGCGCCTCATCACCCAGGTTCATGGATGCCTCGTCACGAACGGCCCCCGCGACGAGGGCGCCCGCGGGCAAGCTACGAACCCAGGCCGCCAGCCGCGCACCGGCCTCCGCATCGAGATGGGTGTCAAAAGCGACCGAGTCAAGAACCTGTCCGTCGCCGGAGAGGGCAACCAGGTTATAGCCGCGCTGATCCTGGGCAACATCCCGACCATTTACGTAGATGTGCCCGAAATCACCCGTCTCCTGGCCGGCGCTGCGCACGAGGATGGAGGCGGACGCGGAGACCCCGGTGCGTCCGGCCGGCCATGGTCCCGACGCCACCTGTGCGGGCGACGCCAGGCGCGCAAAGCGCAGCCGCACATCGCTGAGCGGCGGACGGGCAGGGTCGGCCGGCACTCGGACGGCCAACCAGCCGGCGGTCTGCGGCAGCGGCTGGGCGGGCAGGGCCCGGCCGTCCACGACCAGACTGAGCGTCTGGTCCGCCATCGGCGCCCAGGCAAACAGCCGGATCGAAGTCGCGCTCTTGTCCAGCGGCAGCAGCAGCCGGCTCTCGCTCCGTTCGGCATAGACCGGACTTTCCCGGACGGGGTCAGTGGAGCGGCCGACCCCGCCCGCCGGGGGCGACCAGCCCTCGGCCAGGGCCAGGCTGCCCTGATCTGCGGCCAGGTCGAAAGCGTGCAAGCGCGGCAGATCGGCCGGGAGTTCGTACAGAGCCAGGCTGCCATCCGTGCCGGCCAGTTTGACGGGCAGAAGCGCCTGCAGGGCCGCCTCGGTCTCGGGGGGAACCTTGTCGCGGTGGACCATCACGAAACGCAGGTTCAGGAAAGCCGCCCAGTCGACGGCACGCATGCGTTCGGAATCCGTGACCTTGCTCTCGGCCAGGGCGGCGCGCAAGGCGGTGTGTTGTGGCAGATCGGCTGCGTTGGTCTGGCCGATCAAGCGCGCCAACGTGGGGTCTTCGCTGAAGTACTGGAACTTGAACTCAGGATTGCGCGAGGTATTGCCGCCGAGCACGCGCTTGCCGTGATACGTCTGGTACCACTGTTCTTGCATGATGACGATGTCTTGCTTGCCCGCTACACGTGCGCCATTGCGCCAGCCGGGTGGCAGCTCGAGCAGAGCGAAGTCGCCGGGCGTTTGCGCCACGCGCGCGTAGAGGGCGGGAACACGGAGGTCAAATAATGGCAGAGGGACCGAGAGATGCTCGAAAAGCAGCAGGATCACGACAAACGAGTAACCGGCCCAGCGCAGGCCCGGCCTGCGCGCCCAGGATCGAGCGCCCAGGATCCCGAGGCTCCCCAGGCTCACCAGGGGCGCCAGGCTGAGCAACAGCATCACACTGTAGCGGCTGGGATAGCGGTTACCCTTGAAGAAGGGCAGTTGGGCAACCAGCGCGAAAGGCAATGGGACGCCAAGGTCGTGCCCGGCCACACGCAGGCTCGGCCCAAGGCAAAGCAGGAAGAACAACAGCGTCGAGACGAACCAGAACCACGGGCCCGGAAAAGATGGGGCGTCAGCCGGTCCGGCGGGATTGCCCGGTCGGGGATCAGCCGCGGGATCGACGCTTGCCGGCGCCGGCGCGCCGGCCCGCCGCCTTGCCGTTCGTCGGCCGGCAAAAACCAGGGCCGCGCCCGACAACAGAAGCGCCGAGTAGCCGATATAGACTTGCTGTCCTTTGTTGACCGGGAACTGTGTCCCATCTGGGCGCGTGGCAGAGTCGTGGGCAAGTTGCCGGATGGCGCCGCCCAGCAGGGGATGCAACTGGGTCGGTAAGGCGAAGCCCACCAGGTCAGCCGAGTAGAGATCGGCGAAACCGCCGCCGGCCGTGAAGAAGTCGCCTTCAACCCGCAGATCCGGCAGCATATTGGCCAAAAATGGGGTGATGCCGAGCAGCGACAGCACGCCAAGCAACACGAGGCGCAGCACGAACGGCGCAAGACGCAAGCGCGCTCCCGGTGTTGCGCCCTGGGGCCGCCGTCCTGCTTGCACCGCACGCACGAGGCCCCATAAGATGGCGAGCAAGGCGAAGATCAGCAGGAACGAGGCGTAGGTCTGCTCGGCATAGGCCTGCAGAACCAGGAACAAGGCTGCCAGCCCGGCATCGCGCGTTCGTCCGGCCGGCCGGGTGGCGCGCAGGATATAGAGCGCGGCGAAGGGCGTCCATTGCGAGCTCGCGATGTTCCCCTGGCCCAACGACGCATAAAACAGCTTGGAGGATGCGAACGCATAGAGACAGCCGCCCAGGAAAGCCGCCAGGGCGAACGATGAGGCCGGCAAGGCCAACAGTCGCGAGCTGCCCCTGGCGCCGTCCCCTGTGCGTTTGGCCCGTTGCCCGCTCCCCAAGGCTTCCAGGCAGAGCAAGAATGCGCCGTAGCCGCCCAGCACGAACGAAGACAGCAGGAGCAGATTGTAGGCGCTGATCGTTCCCAGGACCAGTTGTAGCGGGACGCTGAGCAGACCGTTAAGGATGGTGAGGGTGTAGAAGGCTAGGTTGATGCCAATAGGCCAAAACATCCAGTTGCAGGCAAAGGGGTTCTGCAACTGATCTACCAGGGAATGCTTCACCCACCATAGGTTCCAGGCCAACGAGGGGTCGTCAATGCCATCGCCGGGCACGTGGCTGCTGAAATGCAAGATCAGCGGCCACGTCAGCAACAGGCTGAGACCAACGTAAACCAGGAGCACCGCAAGGTGCCGTCTGAGATTCCCCCTCATTTAGATGATTATGCCACCGCCGGGATGCTTTGACAAGTTGATATTTACACAGACCTGTAATACACTGTGTAATGATTTTATGTCATATGCGCTCGTCGGTAGCGTGGAGGAGATTTGGCCCATTTGCATCGTGAGCAAGCCACAAAAATGGAGACGGAATTGTCCCTGCTCAATCTTTTCGCGCGCGACAGCGTGCGCAGCCGCAAAGGCGGCGCTCGCCAGCAGCAGCACGTTCCCATTGAAATAGAAACCCTGGAGGGTAACGAATACCCGGTATTGCCGCTGCGCGACACGGTCGTATTTCCCAGCCTGGTATCGCCCTTGTTCATCGGACGCGACCGCTCGATCCGTGCCGTTGAGGCCGCCGAAGCCATGAACGTCCCGTTGCTGGTAGTCGCTCAGCACGACCCCGAAGTGCTAGACCCCGCCCTGTCTGACCTGTACACGGTAGCCACAGCGGTCGAGATCGGACGCGTCCTCCGCATGCCAGACGGCAGCACAACACTACTCGTCCAGGGCATCGAGCGCGTACGGATTATCGAAGAAATCAGCCACGACCCTTACCTGCGGGTGCGGGGCGTGCCGTTGCATGAAGACGAGCGGCACGACATGGCTGGCGAAGCGTTGATGCGCGCAGTGTTGGCTTTGTTCGAGAAGGTCGTCGATCTTAACCCGAACCTGCCCGAAGACGCCTACGTGGCGGCTATGAACGAAAAGGAACCGGGCGGGCTGGCCGACCTGATCGCGCACGTGCTGGACATCGAGCTGGCGCAACGCCAGGAGATGCTAGAGCTGTTGGATGCAGGAGTCCGGTTGCAGCGCTTGAGCATTCTCCTGGGCCAGGAGCTGGATGTTCTAGAACTCGAAGACCAGATCCAGAACCAGGTGCAGCAAGAGGTAGACAAGTCACAGCGCGAGTACTTCCTGCGCGAGCAAATGCGGATCATCCAGGGCGAGCTCGGCGAGACCGATGATACGATCCGTGACCTTGCCGAGTTGCGGGAAAAGGTCGTCAGCGCTGGGTTACCTGCCGAGGTAAAAGCCAAGGCCGAGAAAGAAATCAACCGGTTGGCCGCGATGCCGCAAGCGTCACCGGAAGTCAACGTCGTCCACACCTACCTCGACTGGGTACTGGGTTTGCCCTGGTCGAAGGCGACCGAAGACAACCTCGACATCCCGCGCGCGGCCGAGCTGCTGGAACAAAACCACTATGGGCTGCCCAAGATCAAGGAACGCATCTTGGAGCATATGGCCGTACGCAAGCTGGCGCCCGACAAGATGAAAAGCCCGATCCTCTGTTTCGTCGGCCCGCCAGGCACCGGCAAGACCAGCCTTGGCAAGTCCATTGCCGATGCGCTGGGGCGCAAGTTCGTACGCGTGAGCCTGGGCGGCGTGCGCGACGAGGCCGAAATCCGCGGTCATCGCCGCACCTACATTGGATCGCTGCCAGGCCGCATCATCCAGACGATGCACAACGCCGGAACGATCAACCCGCTCTTCATGCTGGACGAGATTGATAAGCTCGGCGCCGACTTCCGCGGCGATCCATCGGCTGCCCTGCTGGAAGTGCTCGATCCCGAGCAAAACCACGCCTTCAGCGATCACTACCTCGAAGTGCCCTATGACCTGAGCAAGGTCATGTTCATTACCACGGCGAACATCCTGGACCCGATCCCTCCGGCGCTACGCGATCGCATGGAAGTGATCGACTTCCCCGGTTACATCGAGGAAGAAAAGCTGGCGATCGCGCGCAAGTTCCTGGTGCCGCGCCAGTTAGAGGCACACGGTCTCAAGCCGGGGCAGGTAACCTTCACTTCGGCTGCGCTGCGGACAATGATACGCGAGTACACCTATGAAGCGGGCGTGCGCAATCTCGAACGGGCGATTGCCAACGTGTGCCGCAAGCTCGCCCGGCGCCTGGCGGAAGGCAAACCGATCCCGCGCCGCATTCAACCGAGTATGATGGACAAGTACCTGGGGCCGCCCGAGTTCACCGAATGGCTGACGGAAGAGGTCGACCAGATCGGCGTCGCGAATGGCCTGGCCTGGACTGAGGGTGGCGGAGACGTAATGCAGGTGGAAGTTTCCGTGATGATCGGCAAAGGCAGCCTGACGCTGACCGGGCAACTGGGTGAGGTGATG
>JADGQF010000176.1 GCA_017882045.1 Anaerolineales bacterium | reverse complement strand
ATGGGTTGTAGTAAGAGCCGAACCACTGTGCCTGGTTCACATTGCGCGCCTCAAGGGCGGCCGGGATCAGGAACGCCGCGCTGAGACCGAAGGCCAGCAAGCCCACCGCAAGCGGAGCGAGCAAGCGTAAGCCGAAGGCAGAGGCCGGCGCCGGCAACTTCCTTCTTTCTTCCTCCGTCACCCTGCCTCTTCGTTCGTTCGTCTCCCACCAGGCCAGGGCCAGCACATACACCATCAGCACCGGCGTGAAGATGAGCGCGGTCAGATTGTGCGTCCACCACAGGGCCGCGTAGGCGAAGCTTGCCCCCAGGATGTTCGCCAGGCGCGGCCGCACTACCGTGAGGCGGAAAAACCATAGGACGAAAGGCAACAGGGCCAGGGCCAGCGATTCGGGTAGGGCAGCACGCACGTAAACGTCTACCAGGTGGTACGGGATCAGCATGTAGGCAATCGCCGCGAGCAAGCCGGCCCGGCGCCCCAGCCAGGAGCGCGCAAACCCGTACATGCCGAGCCCCGAAAGGACGATCGAGAAACCCAGCACCGTCTTGACGCTCGTTTCCCAGCTCAACCCCAGGAAGTGATGGCCTAGCTCGCCCAGGAAAACCGAGAGGGGCGCGTAGATGATCCAGAAGGGATACCCGTAGCCGAAAGCCCAATCGGGACCCCAACGCGGGAACCAGTTGCCTTCCAGGACCGATTTGTCATACTGGAACAGGAAGTAGACGTCGTGGCGCGCATCATGCGCGCCCCAGAAATAGCCGGGTTGCAGCAGAGGCGCGATGGCGATGAGACCGAAGAGAAGCACGAGCAGGCTGAAAGCCGAAGGCTGAAGCAAGGCGCGCAAGCATACCAGCGCAGGCACTGATCCGGAGACCGGCGAACACGGGCCTACGACGACCGGCCGTGGATCGCCGGGCGCGGGCGCCTGATTGACAGACTTCATCCTCGGACTCGAACCCTTATCCGTCGTGCTTGTCAATGGTCCAGCACCACCTTGTCATCGGTCGCAGTCCGCAGGCGTTCGCCGGTCTGGTAGAGGTAGAAGCCGAGCAAAGCGCGGTATTTGCCCACGGGCGCGCCCGCCTTTAGGGCCACCCGGTACTGGTCGCTGACGACCTGACCGGGCGGCCATTGGCTGGTCGGTCGCTCGCCTCCCAGCGGCATGGTGTCTTGTTGCCCCCACACGGCGCCGTCCGGGCCGATCGCCTGGAAGAAGACCGTGTAGTCGCGCGTGATGGGCTGCAAGGCTTGCCATTGCACGGTGACCGAAACCACGTTAGTGGCCGACAGGCTTCCGTTCGCTGCCACGACCGGGGCCGGCTGCGGCAAGCCCTGCGTCGTCACGGCCAGCAGGGCCAGCTCGTGATCGCCGAAGACGGCTAACGGCGCGTCGGGCACGAGAACCGGGGTCGTGGGTGGGTTAAGTTGCGGATAGGAGCCGAGCAACGCCAGCGCGAGGAGCCCTGCGAACAACGGCACCGTCCCAGCCGCCCGGCTGTGCACGGGTAAAAGATCGAGCAACAGACAACCCGCGAGGCCCGCCAGCCAGGCCAGCCACGGCCCCGTCAGGAGCAGAAGCTGCCAGGGATAGCTGAGAGACCGGGCGAGGAAAGGCAACAGGCGCCAGAGCAGCGCGGCCAGAGTCGTGCTGAGGAAAGCGAGCAGCAGGACCAGGAGAGACGCAAACCAGACGATGCGCAGGCGGTTGCCACCGCCGGCCCCGCCGGCCTCATCGGCATCGGCCGGCCGGCGGGCGGCCTGGCGCGCTAGAATGAGGCCGGCCAGGGCCAGCCCACAGGCGATGAGACCGAGTTGGTAGCCTGGGCGGTCGCCGGTCCCCCGCACGAGCGGCGAGGCGAGCAAAAGCTCATGCGGGTAGACAAACTGAGATGCGAAATCCGGCCAGGCGCCGCCGCCCAAGCCACGCTGCACGATCAAGGGCAACAGTCCGGCCAGCCCGCCGAGGAGGCCGGCCAACCAGCCCCAGAGCGCGCGGCGGCGGCCATTTGGTTGGAGCAACAGGTAGACCAGGAGGATCAGCGCAAACCACAGGGCCAGACCGGTCTGGGTCCATAGCGCAGCCGCCAGCGATAAGCCAAGGGCGACGACGGCGCCCGGACGGCGTGAATCACACGCAGCATCTGCTGCCCAGAGGGCCAGCGGCAACAGGCCGAGCAGGACGATTTCGGCCACGGCGCCCCGCTCATATACCGTCGACAGCGCGAACGGCCAGAATGCGTAGACCAGCGCCGCCAGCAAGGCCGGCCAGGACCCGAAGCGGCGCCGCGTCCAACAGAAGATACCGAGCGCGCCCGCCATGATCGCCAGGCCGAGGAGCACTTTGATCGAGACCACCGCCGATAAGCCCAGGGCACGCGGGAAGAGCGCGGCCAGATAGGGCAAGGCGCGCTCGCCGCGCAGCAGATCGTAGGCCTGGCCCGCGCTAGGCGACCACGACAGATCGAAAGGGCGCCGGGCAAGATCGTTGAGATCAAAGATGGGGGCAAACCCGCTACGGAACTCAAAGTAGCCGGGGTATGTGAGCGGCGCCCAGGCAAACACCGGCAGCAACCAGGCCAGCCAGGTGACAGCCGGCAGCGCCGGGAGCCGGACCCGCTTCAGTTGGGACAGCATGGGTGCGATTATACTGTCTCTTCGTCGTTTCCGACAACTGGCAGCGGGTTCCTCGCTCTATCAGGATCTCGGACCCGGCTCAAGAGGCCGCGTCTGCACCCTGGGCTGCCAGGCGTCCGTCGAGACCCAGGTCACCGGCGATGGCCTGCATGGCCTCGAGCACGAGGCGTACATGCTCCCAAAGGTCGATCTTCAGCTCAGCCGCACCGGCTTCGATATCCTCCCGGCTGATGGCCGCCGCAAAAGCGCGGTCTTTCCACTTCTTCTTGACCGACTTGACCTCCACATCGCGCAGGTCCTTGCTCGGCCGCACATAGCCGACCGCCATGATCAACCCCGTCAACTCGTCTACCGCCCACAAGGCGGAATCCATGCGCGTGCTCCGTGGGATGCCGAGGTAAGGAGCGTGACCGGCTACAGCCTGGATCAAGGCAGGCGGGTAGTCTAGCTCGCGGAAGAGCCGCAGAGAAGTCCGGGGATGCCCGTCTTGCGCATCCTCCATGTTCGGGAAGCGCTCAAAATCCAGGTCATGGAGGAGGCCCGTCACGCCCCATAGCTCCTCGTCCTCGCCGAAGTAGCGCGCATAGGCGCGCATCGCGGCCTCAACGCCCAGCGCATGCTTCCGCAGGCTGTCGCTTTGGATCCATTTGCTCAACAGGCTCCACGCCTGTTCTCTGCTCGGTAAAGGCACAAGTATACTCCTTCAGGTCACCCGTCTCATGTAGCCAGAGCCGCTTGCTGCACACGCAGCAGTTCTCCGATCCCGCCGGCCGCGAGATCGAGCAATCCCGTGAGAGTTGCCCGGTCAAAAGGTTGGTGCTCGGCAGTGCCCTGCAGATCGATGTAACGCCCGTCGCGATTCATGACCACGTTCAGATCCACTTCGGCGCGCACGTCTTCCTGGTAGCACAAGTCCAGCAAAGACTCGCCGTCCACCACCCCGACGCTAACGGCAGACACCGGCGACAGCAAAACGCCGGCCGGGACGAGGCCGGCAGCCACAAGCTTGCGCAGGGCCAGGACCAGCGCAACGTAGCCGCCGGTGACCGACGCGGTGCGCGTGCCGGCATCGGCCTGCAACACGTCGCAATCCACAATTACCTGGCGCCGCCCGAGTGCCGAGAGGTCAACCGCCGCGCGCAGGCTGCGCGCGACGATACGCCGGATCTCCTGCGTCCTGGCCTGCGGCGTAGTCTCACGCGGGGTACGGGTATGAGTGCTGCGGGGCAGCAGGCTGTACTCGGCTGTCACCCAGCCGCCTACCTGGCCGTTGGACTGCATCCAGCTTGGCAAACGTTCTTCCACGCTGGCATTGCACAGGACGACCGTCTGGCCCTGGCTGATCAGGACCGAACCCTCGGCATAGCGAGTGTAGCCCAGTTCCAGCCGCACGGGCCGCAATTCCTCGCTACGGCGATCATCGACGCGCATCACATGCTCCTTTTGGGACAGGGGAAATTCGAGAGACCAGGTTCCTCGTCGAAACCTGGTCTCTGGGTCTCAGACCAGCGTGAGGAGAGCAGGTCGTGCGGCGCGCGCAGGCGCCGGCCGCCAACCTGCTCTCGAATCATTCAGGACGCCAGGAAGTCGTCCAAGGCTTTCTTGGCGATGCGGTACTCGCTGCCGATCTTCTTGCCCTTGACGTGGCCGCTGTCGATCAGGCCCTGGACATCGGCCTCGCCGACCTTGAGGTAACCCGCGGCTTCGGTCAGGTTCATCACATCGGGCGCGGCGGATGCGGCGCCCGCCGCCGGCTGCTGGGATTGTCCCTGCAGCGCGCTGCTCATCGCCTGGCTGATCATACCGGCCATACCGGCGCCCATGCCGATGCCGGCGCCCAGGCCGACACCCGTTCCGGCTGCCCCGCCGGCTCCAGAGGTCGCGGCGTCGCCCATAGCTCGCGCCGCCTTGAACTGCAGGTAGCGCTGCATATCGCCGATCGCGCCCATGCTGGCCCGCTCGTCGATGGCCTTCTGGGTGTCTTCAGTCGGGCTGATCGACTGAATGTACATCGCCTTGAGCAAGATGCCCAGAGCGCCGAAGTCCTGGGTGAGCTTGGTGCGGATGGCTGCGCTCATCTCGTCGAAGAGGGCCGGCAGGTCGAACAGGCCCGCCTTAGTCTCGCCCAGCAGATCGGTCAGGCGGCTCACCACGATACCGCGCAGGTAATCCTGGATCTGGTTGGTCTGAAACAGGCCCTGCGTCCCCACGATCTTGGTCACGAAGAGCTGCGGGTCCTGGATCGCCATGGAGTAGCTGCCAAAGGCGCGCAGGCGGGCCAGGCCGAGGTCCTTGTCGCGCAAGGCAATCGGCTCGGGAGTGCCCCACTTCATATCGATGAAGTCGCGCATGTTGACAAAGTAGACCTCGGCGGTGAACGGAGTCTGGCCGCGTGTGAGTAGGCCGACCAGGTTCGCCAACAACGGGATGTTAGCCGTAGTGACCGTGTGCCGGCCGGGCCCAAAAGTGTCCAGTGCCTTACCATCACGGTAAAAGACGGCGTTCTGATTCTCGCGCACCACCACCTGCGACCCGATGCGGAAATCGCCGGCGCCGTTCTCCGGAACGCGATAGACCATCTGGTCCAGGGCCTGATCGGGTGCCTGAACAACGTCAATAATCCGTGCCATGGATGAACCTCCTGTGGGATATGCGCCAATCACTCGTTCGTTATCGCTTCCATCCGACGGCCGAACTTGTCGCCCAGGTCGGTCAGGACCGCGCTGACGGCCTGCAGGGCAGCCGGGATGGCATCGTTCGCCTGCACGGCCTTCTCCAACTCGTCAATGGACGAGTCCAGGGCCGGTAAGGTATCGAAGAGCGCTTGATCGTACTTAATGAGAGCCTCTAGCTGAGGCTCCAGTACACGCTGCAGGTCGAAGAAGCCCGCGTAACCATAAGCCGCGGTGCGGATGCGGTCGATCAAAAGCTGCAGCCGGCCGGTGACCTGTTCCATATCGTCCATCAAGAGCAGGCCGCCAGTGGAGAGAACTTGCTGCTGCAGCCCGTTGATACGCGTCCGGCGCGCCTCGAGCTCGTGAACCAGCCGGTCGCGCACCAACTTATCGCTGTCCCGGCGCATCTCCTTCTCGCGATAGGCAGCAATGCCCGGCAGGCCGGTCAGCTTCTTGGTCAACGGCCCCATCTCGGATTTCGCTTTTTCAATCGGATCCATCGCTATCACTCCTTAGTTCGAGAGAAAGACCTCGGCGCCGCAGAACGGGCATTTGATCACGTCCTTGCCCGCCAGCTCGAGGGTGCCGCCGCAGTTGGGGCATTTGTGGTCCGCCTTCATTTGCGACGCCTGTCTGGAATAGAGAACCCCGTCCTGCCAGTTGATCGCGCCGCTGAAGAGGTTCTTGCCGACCAGGTCACGCACGTAATCCTCCACCTGCTTGCGCGGCGTCTGCATTTCCAGCGCAACCTCGGAAAGGTTAACCTTGCCCTGCGCCAGGACCATATTCAGGATCTTCTTCTCCTTGGCGACGTCCGCGTACTCGGCCGTCTCTTGCCGGCCACGCGACATGAGGTAGATGCCCGCGCCACCCAGAGGCAGAACGGCGATCACCACCAGAAGGAAGAAACCCAACAGCGCCCCGGTGATTGTCGTGCCTTCCCCAGCCTGGCCCTGTAGTGCCATGGTAAGCAGGTAAGCGCCGCCTATCAAGAGCGCAACCAACGCGACTGCCAACAAGACAGTACCGACCAATCGTCCTTGCTGACCTGGCATCCGTATTGCCTCCTACTCACGCCACTCACGACCACAGCCTGGTGGGACCCTTGGGCGTCCCGCTGCCGGTCGCCGCCGATTAACCGAATCTGCTGCCCCCGCCGCCGCCACCGCTGGCGCCGCCCGAGAATCCGCCACCGCCCGAGAATCCACCGCCCGAAAAGCCGCCACCCCCCCAACCGCGGCCGCTGCCCTGCGGCGCCGGCTTGCTCGTAAGGACGCTGCCCGCCGAGCTAAGCATCGCACCCAGGCCGGTGCTCATGCTGGCGAGCGAATTGCCCAGACCGCGTGACATGTCGTTCAGCGAAGGCGCCCCGTGTCCCTCGGCGGGCATGGGGGAGGGGTTACCGCCCGGACGTCCCCCACCCAGCGGACCACCGGCGACGGTGCCACCGCCCACCTGGCGCGGCCCATACCAACCGGGCCCCGGCACGCCATAAGGGATCCACCAAGTGGGAGCAGGCGCCTGGACCGCGGAGAACTTGCGGATCCAGTCCTGCTCGAGCCCGAAGGCCACGGCATACGGCAGGTAGCGCTCGAAGATGTTGGCCTTCTCCTGAACGTTAGTGTACTTCTCCAGGTGCTGCAGATAACGCTTGAAGGCCAGCCAACGGGCGGACGCATCCGAGCCTTTCTCGGTCTTGCGCGGCATGTAGCGCCCCAGGATAAGGAGACCGACCGCAGTGACGCCGAGGCCAAGAGCCGGACAGATGGCGGTGCTGGTCGGCTGGGAAAGGGCTCCCATGAGCATGAATCCCACTACACCGGCTACGACCAGGCCCACGATACCCAAACAACTGAAGCGCGAGCGGGTGGCCTCGGGGCTCTCAGGGAACAGACCCTCGCGTACCGACTCGGTATAGAGCTCCTTGCGCAGCGCGGGGATATCGGCATAGAACTTGTTCTTCAAGTCGGAGAGCTTGACCTCATCCCGGCCGCCGAACATATCGTCGAGCAGCATTTGCTCGTACTTGAGCAGCTTCAGGTTATTGGGCTTGCGCCGGTACACAAAGTCCTTGTGTCCGCCGATGCCCAGAAAGCCCGGTTCCTCGATCTCTTCGATCTCCATTGCCCCGCGCCGGGCAAGATCGAGGATGGTAGCCAGGATGTCCTGCAAGTCGGCGCTCTCGTCGACCAGCGTGCCGGCGACGCCGGGCGGCAGGTCCGAGGGAGGTTCGGGCAAATAATCAGCGATCAGGCCCACCGGGGCGTCCCGACCCTTGCGATACCACCACAGGTAAAGCAGCAACGGACCGCCCAGGGCGAAGAGTATACCCAGCGCGCCGAAGCCCAGGGTGAGCACGGGGCCCCACTTTGATTGGAACTGCTGTTGCTGGGCCTTCTGCGCGGCTTCGGCATCCAGTTGCGCTTGCCAGGGTTGCGGCGACCCGCCCACCAGGCCATGCGGCTGCCACTCGCCCACGGCGTCCACCTCAGTACCCGGCTGGATGGGACCCTGGACGGTCATCGTGGCGTCCTTCTGATCCGGCCGGAAATCGGCCGTCGCCGGCTGACCGTACACCGTGTAGTTCTTGAACGTCGCGCCGTCGGGGACGTGCAAGTTGATCGTCGAGCCCTGGATCGGGAAGGGGTTGTTGGGCCGGATGACCGCCCAATAGAGTTGATCAGCGTTGTTCTGCGGGTAGTAGCGCAGCGCGCCCGAGACCGTGTACGCGATGACGATGGTGCGACGGCTATCGCTGCTGGGCGGGAAGTTGTAGCGAATGTGCAGCATGCTCCCGCTCTCGGACACGCTGAAGGTATACGGCTGGCCCGTATCCGTGCCGGTGTCAGTGTAGGCTTGCCCGTTCTCCTCACCTACCTGAACGTCCGATATGCCGCTCAGGCGATCGGTAGGGATATCCTCCTGGCCAAAGCGGAACGTTCCGCTGGTGAAGACCAGTTCCTGGGTTTCGACGACGCGCATGTCGCCGCTCCGCTGGACGGTGATATCCGCGTCAAAGCGTTGCCAATACAGAGTCTTGGACTGAGCCAGGGCAACGCTGCCGAACACCAACACCAACACGAGCGCTAACAGCGCTGCAGCTAACCATTTGTGCTTCATGACGCCCCTCTTTGCTAAAGCGACTGAAGTCATTATAAACTGAGATATGCGGGCAACCAAACACTTGTCTGAGACCGCATCCCGTATGGTAACACATCCAGAGAGACCTTCCAGACCTCTGGCCGACGTCTATCCGACAGCCTGCCCTCGCAGGACGCCGTTGGCGGGGCTCCGGAGATCGGGCAAACGGCGCGGGCATGTGGCGCCGATCTATGAATAATACGCCGGTCGAGGCCGCGGGTTTCACGATCAATTGCCGAGCGAACTACAGCGACCGGCGCGAAGAAAGCGTATTCTGAGGCCTTGTTGATTCGCCAATCGAGGTACGAGTGATGTTGCGACGCAAGCTAGGGCGGCTGGCCGATATATACCTGGCCGGGGTCAGCGTTTGGGCGCTCGCCTGGCAACTGGGCCGCGATAGCTGGGGTGGATTGGCCCTGCTCAATGCCTGGGCTTTCTGGCTCATCAGCACCGCCCTCCCGCTCGGCGTCCTGAGGCTGCGCCGCCGGGCGGCCTGGCTGGCCGGAGGTTGGCTGCTGGCCGGGCTGGCCTTGCTGATCGGGCGCTATCGATTCGTGTGGCGGGCGCTCGGCGCGCCGGCGAAGAGCACGATCGGAGCCAAAGCCGAGCGAAACGACAACGACATCCCGGGCCGCACGGAACCGGCAGCAACGTCGCGCGCAGCGCTGCGCTTGATAAGCATGAACCTGCTGCGCAAGAATCACAGCGGCCGGCAGGTGGTCGATGCCATCCGCAGCGCGGCGCCCGACCTCGTCGTGACCCAGGAACTGGAACCGTACCTGCACGACTTCCTCGAGCAGGCGCTGCCCGATTACCCGTATCGGCATTGGCACCCCCATCGCAAGTCGGGCGGTGGGTTGGGTGTCTTCAGCCGCTATCCGCTGCAACCCACCGGACTGTGGGAGAAACCGGGCACGCGGCCCTTCGGCCTGCGGGTGACGCTGGACCTGCCCGGTGGCGCGCTGGATGTTTATAGCGTACACTTGATCTCAATCGGGGCGGCGGCGCTGCAGAAGACCGGGCTGACGGGCAACTTCCGCAGCCGAGAGCGCCAGGTCCGGATACTGTTAGACGAGGTCGCGACTCGCGGCCGGGCGGCAATGCTCCTGGGGGACTGCAACATGACGGAGGGCAATGAGGCCTACCGCCTGTTCTCCGCCGAGCTGAGTGATGCGTGGCGCGCGGTAGGGCGGGGGCCGGGCTGGACCTGGCCGCACACCCTGGACGTTCTCGCCAATCCCGGCAGACGCGCCCTGCCCCTGCTGCGGCTGGATTACTGTTTTTGCACGGCGTCTGTCCGGCCGCAACATATGCACGTCATCTACGCGCCTACCGGCTCCGATCACTGTCCGATCGTGGTCGACGTCCTGGTCTCGCAACCGGCCCTGGGCCGGCAACCGGCAAAGGAAAGAACAGATGGCACAGCTCTCTCAGGGCAAGCAGCCGCCGGGACCGCGCAGAATACCGCCACTGGATGACCTGCGCACCCTCCAGCAGTCGCCGCTGGCCGCGCTGGAGAAGATCAGCCGCGACTACGGTGCTATGGTCCGCTACCCGCTGGGCCCGCTGGCCGTCTAC
>JADGQF010000444.1 GCA_017882045.1 Anaerolineales bacterium | reverse complement strand
CTCGTGCCGCTGGTTATCATGGCGCCGATCCCGCTCACCATCATCGGCGTGATGCCGGGACACGCGCTGCTGGGTTCGCAGTTCACCGCGACCTCGATGATAGGCATGATCGCGCTCGCCGGCATCATCGTGCGCAACTCCATCCTGCTGGTGGACTTCATCAACCTGCAGATGGAGCAGGGTGCGGACTTCGAACACGCCGTGATCAACGCCGGCGCGACCCGGGCCAAGCCCATCGTGCTGACCGGTCTCGCGGCGATGCTCGGCGCCCTGTTCATCCTCGACGACCCGATTTTCAATGGCCTGGCGATATCGCTGATCTTCGGCATCCTGGTGTCCACCGTGCTCACGCTGGTGGTGATCCCGGTGCTGTATTACGCCACCAACTGGAAGCGCTGGCCGGCGCGGCCGGTGGGATCGAACCTCACGCCTCCGGACTCCGCTTTGAATTCCGATCAACCCAACTGACCGAAAGGAGCATTACCATGACCGTCGACAAGCTGATTCACGTTTTTGCGGGAACTTTCATATTGCTGTCGCTCGCCCTGGGCGTGCAAGCGAGCCCGATCTTTCATAGCAGCTACTGGCTGTGGTTCACGACTTTCGTCGGCGCCAATCTGCTGCAGAGCGGCTTCACCGGGTTTTGCCCGATGGGAATGATACTGAAGAAGCTGGGCGTGAAGGAAAGCTGCGCCACCGCCGGCTGAGGCTGAATTCCTGAGGCAATGCGGCGCAAGACGCAGCCCGTATCGGCTAGAATGCCACGGGCAAACGATCGAAAGCCAAGAGGAGGAGCGCCATGAGCGATTCTGACAACATCAACCGCCTGCGCCGCAGGCTCCTCGCTGGCGGTGCCGGCCTGCTCGCCGGTGCCGGACTCACCGCTCTGAGCCGTGGCGCTCTGGCGCAGGCCGCAAGCGTCGAGCTGCCATTCGCCAACGGCCGGCGCAATCTGGTGGCCTTTCCCGAGAAGCGTCCGCTGATCGTGCTGACTTCGCGGCCGCCCCAGCTCGAAACGCCGTTCGAAGTGTTCAACGACGGCATCGTCACATCCAACGACGCCTTTTTCGTGCGCTACCACAACGCCGGCATCCCGACCTCGATCGACGCCGACAAGCATGTCATCAAGATAGGCGGCAACGCCTGCGGCAAGCCCTACGAATTGACGATGGCGGCGCTGCGCACCCAGTTCAAGCCAGTCGAGTACTTGGCCGTCAACCAGTGCTCGGGCAACAGCCGCGGCTATTTCAGCCCGCGCGTCACCGGTGGCCAACTGTCCAACGGCGCGATGGGCAATGCGCGCTGGGTCGGCGTGCCGCTGAAGGACGTGCTGGCGCGGGCGGAACTCAAGAACAGTGCGCGCGAGGTCACCTTCAACGGGCTGGACACAGCGCTCTTCGGCGGCGGCGACTTCGTCAAGTCCATCGACGTGAACCACGCCATGGACGGCGAGGTGATGCTGGCCTATCAGATGAACGGCGCCGATATCCCGATGCTCAACGGCTACCCAGTCAAGCTCATCGTGCCCGGTTTCTACGGCACCTACTGGGTCAAGCACCTGTCGGAGATCGAAGTGGTCGACCAGACCTTCGAGGGGTTCTGGATGAAGCCGGCCTACCGCGTACCCGACAACGACTGCGCCTGCATCGAGCCCGGCACGGCGCCGGCTGCGACCCGGCCGATCGGCCGTTTTACGGTGCGCTCTTTCATCACCTCGGTGCCGGATGGCGCGCGCCTCAAGGCCAGCCAGCGAGCGGTAGTGCGCGGCATCGCCTTCGACGGCGGGCAGGGCATACGCGAGGTCGCCTATTCGACCGACGCCGGGTAGAGTTGGCGCGGGGCGAACCTCGGCGCCGACATGGGTCGCTACTCCTTCCGCGAATTCAGTTTTGGCTTCATGCCCGAAAAGGGCGCGTACGACCTGCGCGTGCGCGCCTGGAACCGCTCCGGGCAGAGCCAGCCGATGGAAGCGCTGTGGCAGCCGGCCGGCTACATGCGCAATGTAGTCGAGTCCGTTAAAGTCACCGCCGTTTGAGGAGAGCGAGGATGAACAGCAAAGCACTCATCGTCGCCGCCATCGCGGCGGTCACTTTCAGTTTCTCGGGCGTGGCAATGGCCGGTGCCAAGAGCATTGACCTGCCGCCCGACGGCGTGCAGCTCAAACCCAGCGCGCTGCCCGGCTATGCCAAGGCGCAGGCCAGTTGCGTGGTCTGCCACTCGGCCGAGTACCTGCAGTACCAGCCGCCAACCGCGCCGCGGCCGTACTGGGACGCGATGGTCAAGCGCATGAAGACGGTGTTCAAGGCGCCGATCGACGAAGCCGACATGCCGGCGATCGTCGACTACCTGGCGAAGACGTACGGCAACGAACAACCGAAGTGAATTAAAGCGAACAGGCCGCGCCGGCTTTCCAGCACGTGACTTTATCACGCGCAGGATTTCTTCCCAGTCCAGCAGCATCATCCAATTGGTACAGGAACGTTACGACGTGATACTGCGATTGGGACGCTGGGCATGCTGACAGCGAATCTTGGTCCGCTCCCTGTGCCGATTGCCGTGCTGCTGCTGATTGGGGCCCTGCTTGTCGCGGCGAGGGTAGGCCGTTTCGTCGGGCGTAGCCAGCAAACGGGCATAGGCAATGTCTTGACCGACATGCTGATCGCAGCCGTGCTGGTGGCGCGCATCGCCTTCGTCGCCGTTTGGTTCGACACCTACCGCAGCACGCCCTGGTCCATGCTCGATATCCGCGACGGCGGTTTCACACCCTGGGCGGGGATGGCGACGTGAGTCGGTCGTATAACCTATG
>JADGQF010000443.1 GCA_017882045.1 Anaerolineales bacterium | reverse complement strand
CGCGTGACCGGGTCTATGATAAGATGATTTGGCGAAGAGCGTCACGGTGGAGCGAGTGACAGGAGGAGGAATCTCGTATGGCTACTCTGAACGGCCGGAATTATTCGCGCGCTGAGTTGCTCAAACATGTCGGCGACATGCGCCAGGTGGCGGGCATCGAGACCGGCGAGCTGACCGACGGCTTCGAACGCGGTGTCCGCACCGCCCGCGTCTTCACCGGCACCGGCTTCGATTTCACCGTGCTGGTCGATCGCGGCCTGGATATCGGCCCGGCGACGTTCGCCGGCGCCTCGCTGGCCTGGCGTTCGCCCACCGGCGCGGCCGCGCCGGCTTTCTACGAGCCCGAGGGCCTCGGTTGGCTGCGCGGTTTCTACGGCGGCCTGGTGGTGACCTGCGGGCTGGCCTACTACGGCGCCACGGGTCTGGACGAGGGCCAGCCGCTCGGACAGCACGGGCGGGCCTCTTACCTGCCGGCGACGCACCTTGCCTATGGTGGGGAGTGGCAGGGCGACGATTACGAGGTCTGGGTGAGCGGCCAGACCCGCGAGGTGGCGGTCTTTGGCGAGAACTTGCTCCTGCAACGGCGGATCTCGGCACGCCTGGGCGAATCACGCCTCTTCATCGACGACCTCGTAACCAACGAAGGCTTCCAGCCCGCCCCGCACATGTTGCTTTACCACTGCAACTTGGGCTTTCCGCTCCTCGATGAGGGCAGCGAGCTCCTTTGCAGTTCGGAAGTCCGGCCGCGCGACGCCGAAGCGACCGGAGGGGTCGGGGAACACCGCCGCTTCCAACCGCCCACCGCCGGTTATCACGAGCAAGTGTTTTATCACACGCCAAAGGTGGATGGCGACGGCTACGCCCAGGTGGCGCTGGCCAACCGGGGTTTTGGGGGCGGGAATGGACTGGGGGTCTACCTCCGCTTCCGGCCCGACGAGCTGCCCTGGCTGATGGAGTGGAAGATGATGGGTGAGGGCATCTACGTGTGCGGCCTCGAGCCCGGGACCAACGGGGTGGAGGGCAGAGCGGTCGAGCGCGCGGCCGGGCGGCTGCAGTACCTTGCTCCCGGCGAAAGCCGTCGCTACCACCTCGAGATAGGCGTATTGCCCTCGCAGGCGGCCATCGACGCGTTCGCTGCGGCCTGACTGCGACTTAACTCACCCATCTTGTCTTTTTGGCCGGGATGGTGTAGAAAGTATTTTCTAATATGTTGGTGAGGGCGGGCGCAAGGCCCGCCCTTCACGTGACTTGCCTGGCGTCAGGAGGTTGATTTGTCGAGGAAAGATCAGTTGCCCGAACCGGACAGCGCTTTGGTGCCGACCGTGGGCAAGCCGGGTACATTTGAATGGTGCGAAGAAGTCGTCGAAGTGATGAACGCGGCGTGGCGCACGCGCGAGACGGCTGAGCAGGGTTTCCTGGCGGCCGTACGTGCCGCGTTCCAGTACCGGATCTGGGAGACCCTCTCGCCGCCGCGCCCGGAGGAACCCATCAACTCGTTGGACGGGCTGATCCGTCGCATGGCCGATCCGGGTCAGGCCGAGCCAATGCAGATTGCCATCCGCTTCAGCGGCGTGCTGGAACGACCGGCGCCGGAAGATGGCGGAGCGGCGGAAGAGGTTGCAGTCGATGCGGCCGCGGTCTCGGCCTCCGGCCCTTCCCGCAACCAGGTCAGCCTACCTGTGCCCGGCGCCGGCCCGGCCGGCCAGCCGAAGCGGCCCTTGAGCGAAGAGGAAGAGGTCGCGCTGGGCAACGCCTTACTGGACCAATATGCTGCCGCCCCACCCTGGGATGCTTCGCAGCTTCCGTCCGCCGGGGCCGGCCCGGTCCTGGCAGCCGGCGCGGTGGGGCCTGCCGGACAGCCGGATGAAGCCGCCGGTCCTCGGCGTACGGCCGCGCAGCGCAAACGCGACCGGCTAGAGCGCACCTATTCCGAACTGGCCGAGGCAGTAGACGCCGGCGAGATGACGTTGAAGCAAGCCTACGTGCAGGCCGGAATCGAGAAGGAGGTTCGCACCCTCGATAAGCTACAGCGTCTCTGGCGCGCCGCCTCTGAGGAGGAACGCCAGCGCTTCCTGAACTGGATCGAGCAGGAAGAGGGGCTCGAAAGCCGCCGCGAGTACGAGAAGCAGATCTACGGCGAGGATGCGGGCTAGCGGTCTTACCTCGTTCTCCCCTGCGGGCAGATAGATGAGGGCTGCGATGCGTATACTTATCCTGGGCGGAACGGTCTTTCTCGGGCGCGCGCTGGTCGAGGGCGCACTGGCGCGCGGCCATACAGTCACGCTGTTTAACCGCGGCCGCAGCAGCCCGGACCTTTTCCCCGACGTCGAGCAGTTGCACGGCAACCGCTCGGCCGACCTCGAACCGCTGCGCGGACGGCGTTGGGATGCGGTGGTTGATACGTCAGGCTGCGTGCCGCGCGTCGTCAGCGCCTCTGCCCGCCTCTTGGCGGATGCGGTCGCGCGCTACGCTTTCGTCTCGACCCTCTCTGTTTATGCCGACGTAAGCCGGCCGGGGACGGACGAGCGCGCAGCGGTGGGCACGCTGGCGGATGCAACTGTTGAGGAAGTCACCGCCGAGACTTACGGGCCTCTTAAGTCGCTGTGCGAGCAGGCGGTCGAGGAGGTGCTGCCCGGGCGCGTGCTGGTCATCCGTCCCGGCATGCTCGCCGTCGACGTAAGCAAAGCGCTTGCCGCGGGCCTCACTTTCCGCCCGCTCGCCGACACCGTGCGCGCGACCCTCGAGTGGGCCGCCACGCGGCCTGCCGATCATACTTGGCGCGCCGGCATCGCGCGCGCCCGCGAAGCA
>JADGQF010000026.1 GCA_017882045.1 Anaerolineales bacterium | reverse complement strand
GGGGCCGGGTCAAGCGTCGCGGATGGAACAGGTGCCGTTGCCAGCGCGCTGCCGGGCACACCGGGCACCGTCGGAGTGAACCCGGCGGCCGATGTTGTGGAAGGCGCGCTCGGAAGGGGCGTTGGAGCGCCAACTGTGAAGGTCGCAGCCGGCGTAGGAGCAGGTCCGCCGGTCGAACGTCCGATCAGGTTGCGAATCGCCATACAGCCGCCAAGTAACCCCAGGGCGATCAGCGATATGACGAAAGCGCGCCACAGAGCGCCGTGTGTTCTCATCCAATCAGTCATGATGGAGCAGCATCTCCTCATTGCTCGGGTACTGCCCGATCAGTTTGAGCAAATTCAGCATAGCCTCCCGGGGCGGGTAGCCGGCCAGGGCGCGCCGGAGCGCGGCTAACTGAGCCATCTCGCCCGGGCTATAAAGCCGTTCTTCCTTACGTGTGCCGGTCTGATGTACGTTAATCGCCGGGAAGATGCGCTCTTCGGCTAGCGCCCGGTCCAGCACGATCTCGCTGTTGCCGGTGCTCTTGAATTCCTCGTAGATCACCTGGTCCATGCGTGAGCCCGTTTCGATCAGCGCGGTAGCCAGGATCGTGACCGAGCCGCCGTTTTCGACGTTGCGGGCCAGGCCAAAGAAACGGCGTGGGATCTCGAGGGCCGAGACGTCGATTCCACCGGAGAGCGAGCGCCCGGCGCCGCTGCCTCTCAGGTTGAACGCCCGCACGAGGCGGGTCAAGCTATCGAGCAGGACCACAATCTCATTGCCACACTCCAGCTCCGTGCGAATATGGGCGAGCATCAGCTCGGCCAGGGCGGCGTGCTCGGCAGGGCGCCGGTCGCTGGAACTGGCAAACACTTCGGCTGCCACAGTCCGCCGGAAATAGGTCAGTTCCTCGGGGCGTTCGTCGATGAGTAGGACTACGATGCGCGCAGCCGGGTGCCCGGCGCGGATGGCGCGCGCGATCTGCTCGAGCAGGGTCGTCTTCCCCGCCTTTGGCGGCGCAACGATCAGCCCGCGCGTGCCCTTGCCGATCGGCGCGAGCAGGTCGAGTGCGCGCATCGCGCTGTCGCCTTCCAGCCCCAGGTTGAAGCGCTCGGCCGGGTCAATGGCTACGAGCCGAGCGAACGGCGTCCGCTTACGATACGCCTGAGGGGGCACCCCGCAGACTGCTTCGACCCCCGCCAGCTCGCGGCCCTGCCTGCCTTCTGTTGCCGGTCCGCTCACCGAGGCTCCCTCGACGAGGGCATACTCTTGCACCAGCCTGGCCGGCACCAGCACCTCGCCGGCGGCCGGCTGCACCGCATTGAACAGGCGCGCGCCATCCCGGTCACGCCTCAAGATGCCGCTTGCGCTCTCTCCCATATCTAGGCTCATTTGGAGCATGCGCTGCTGGCACTGGTGGCCGGCGTCAACAGCGACTTCACCCGCCCAACCCGCCCGTCTTCCAGCATCACCTTGATGCCATGGGGATGCGTCGGGCTGCTGGTCAGGATGCGCGCCACCACCCCTTCGGTCAGCGTGCCGCTGCGCTGGTTCTGCTTTTCCACAATCTGCACCCGCGCCCCCGGCCGGATCTCACTGCGCACCGGTAAACCCACTGTCCCTCCCTCTCACGAACAAGGCGGACCTTCGCGCCTCGGTTTCCAGGTCACGACGTCAGGGATATCTGCGCGTTGCGTCGCCACGCGCAAGTCGTGAATGAACGACGTGGTGCGTGACAACGGCTGGAAGATGAAATGTGCGCTCAGGTAATCCCTCGCCGAGCCACTCCGTAGTATCTCCGCTTGCGCGAGGGCAATCAGCCGCGGTTGCCACTTCTCATACAGGATCTGATTGGCCGTTCGCAAGGCCAATTCCCCATCGATCGCGTTGTCGATCAGGCTCGAATGATGGTAATGATGCACGTATACGGCGCCGGTTTCCGCTACCTGCCCCCCATTTTCGCCGATACGCCAGCACAAGTCGACGTCTTCGCTTCCGTAGCCCTCGAATCGTGTATCTGCCACTCCGCCCACACCGGCCACGAATTGAGCATCCAACAGCGCGCAGCAGGTGCCGGTGAACGCCGGCGGGCACTCGATCACTTTCAGTTCCTGCGGGTTTTCACTGCACATCAGCCGATCGAATTCGTCGATGCTCAGGCCGCGTGAGTAGGCGTAGAATTGCCACAGCGGCGAGAGGCGAGCGTTCTCCTTTTTGACCTTAAACCATGCCTCCAGGCTGTTGGCGGGCTCAAAGGGGTGATCGATGGTCTGATGGTAGCGCATCGGAGTCAGCATTCTGACTTCGGGATGTCGAGCATGCACGGCGAGTAGCCTAGACAGCCAACCTTGCGGCACGAGGACATCGCTGTCGATAAGACAGAGCAGGTTGGCGCTGGCCTGCGCTGTGCCCTGGAGGTTGGCCCGCCCCGGCCCCACGTTTTCCCGGTTCTCGATCAGCAGAACGCGCGAGTCGGCTGCCGCGAGGTCGCGCAAGAACCGCACTACCTCCGGCTGCGACCCATTATCGACCACGATCAACTCAAATGGTACGTCGGTATTGCGCAGCAACGTGCCGGCACACAGCCGGACGTGCTCGAACGCGTTCCAGACTTTCATAATGATGCTGACCGAGATGCTGACTGAAGGCTGTGGCGGTTTCATAACCATGATTATGATTGTATTAGATTAAGCCCGCAGGGATTCTGTGGCGCCGGTGTGAGGAGGACAGTGTGGGGCGAGCGGCCGGCTGACCGTCTGCAGGCCGGGCGGGGATTTGCCCTGCCCGGCCTGGGTGTGAATCCTAGACGATGGCCTGCGAGCGGCGTTCAGGACGCACCTGTCCCGTACGCCCTGGGTCGCGCGACGGTTGCCTGGAGCGAGGCGCATACGAGCCGCGTCCGGCGTTTGGTCGCGATTGCCGCTCGCGCGGGTCCCTCGGTTCGCGCTCGAAGGTTGACCCGGCGGCGTGGTAATCAAACTCCGGCAGGAAGCGTCGCTCGATCTTGCTGCCCAGCACCCGCTCCACGGCTCGCACCGTGTCAGCGTCCTCCGCCGTCACCAGGGTGTAGGCCTCGCCGGTCCGCTCGGCCCGGCCCGTCCGCCCAATGCGGTGCGTGTAGGCGTCGGCAGTATCCGGCATGTCGTAGTTGATCACGTGCGAGATGCCCGTGACGTCGATGCCCCGGGCAGCGATATCGGTCGCCACCAGGATATCGTATTTACCGGAGCGGAAGCCATCCAGGGCGGACTGGCGTTGGTTTTGTCCCAGGTTTCCCTGTATCGAAGCAGTGCGGAAGCCGGCCCGCTGCAACTGCTCGGCCAAGCGCTTCGTGCGGTGCTTCGTGCGGGTGAAAATGAGAACAGCATGCGTTTCGGTGCCTTGCAGCAGGTCGATCAACAGGGCCGTCTTCAGGTTCTGCGCCACCGGGTACAGGGCGTGCGACACGGTTTCGGCCGGCGCCGCGTGGCCGATTTGCACGGTCAGCGGGTTCTTGAGCACGTCGGCGGACAGCGCCCGGATGTCGTCCGGCATGGTGGCGGAGAACATCAGGGTCTGCTGGCGGCCGGGCACGGCCTGGATGATACGCCGCACATCGGGCAGGAAGCCCATGTCAAACATACGATCGGCCTCGTCCACCACGAGCACTTCGACCGGGCTCAGATTGACGGTCCCCTGGCGGATATGGTCGAGCAAGCGGCCGGGACAGGCCACCACGATCTCGGGTCCCCTGCGCAAGGCTTGTAGCTGCGGGCCCAGGCTGACCCCGCCGTAAATGGCGACGCTGTGCAGGCCTGTCTGTTGGCCCAGGTCGCGGAACGATTGATGGATCTGCTCGGCCAACTCGCGCGTTGGCGCGATGACCAGCGCCCGCACGCGGCCGCGCGGGCCGGCTTCGAGGCGTTGCAGAATTGGGAGGGCGAAGGCTGCCGTCTTACCGGTGCCGGTTTGGGCCAGGCCCATGACGTCGCGGCCGGCCATAATGGGAGGGATCGCCTGTTCCTGGATGGGCGTCGGTTCTTGATAACCGAGCGCGTCCACACCCGCCGCAATGCGCGGGCTCAAGTTGAATTCTGTGAAAGTCACTGAAAGTCCTTCCTGACTCTTAGATTTGAGCCAAGTCGCACTCTCAGCCCAGTCTTTTCTAAACTTACCTGTTTATTTTACCACATGTTGTCAAAAACTCCTAATCGCTCTGTACGTTCTGGTCAGTTCCCCCTCCGGTCAAGTAGGTCCGAACTGGATGCCTGCTTTCACACGCCGTCCGTGCGATCCGGTACAATGATAATCGGGGGGGCGGTATTATGGCCCCGTCAGGGGTATTACCGGAGGTATTGGGTATCATGCATGCAAGGCGAAAACGAACTATCGAAACGAACAGTGGCTCGGCGCTCAAGATGGCCGGCGTGATCGTCGCAATCTTGTTATTGGCAGGCTGCGCCGGCATGAGCGCCTGGGTCCCCAACACGCAGAGCGCGGCGGCCGTGCCCGGCGTGAGCACTGCCGAGGCCCAACAGGGTTGGATGACAGCCGCCGATGTCACCGTCACTCCTGCGCCGGCCAGCCCGACACAAGGACCGGCGGATAACTCAACACCGGCCGGGGATAACCAGGCACAGAGCAGCGCTGCGGTCCAGTTCACCGGGACGGTGGCAATCGTTCCCAGCGGCAACAACTGGGAAGGGGCCTGGCGGATCGATGGCCAGATCGTGTATGTATCGCCGTCCACGGTAGTAGACGAGCAACGGGGTGGTCTGGGCAAGGGCGCGCAGGTCGAAGTCGAGGGCTGGTCGCGTCCCGACGGCTCGGTAGATGCTGGCTGGATACACGTGCTATCCGGAGTCGCGGCGAGCACGCCGGCGGCTGCCATCGGCGGCCCGAATGTGACGCCGGCTGCGGGTAACGCTCCCACTGCGGCGCCAACCGCGACCGCCACGGCCTCGGCCACCCGTGGCCTAGCCACGCCTGTTCCGGCCAACCCGCAGCCGGCTGCTGCCGAGTCCGAGAACGACTCCCAGGGCGGGAACCGCAGCGGGCGGCAAGTCGTGTTCCGTGGGGTGGTCGAGTCTTTGCCTGCGTCTGGCCTGGTCGGCGACTGGCACGTAAGTGGGCGAATTATCCACGCCAGCGCCGGCACCCGGATTCGCCAGCAGCAATGGACCCTTGGCCCGGGAGCCCTGGTCCAGGTCCTGGGCTGGCTGCAGTCTGATGGGTCGACCAATGCTGCCAGCATCGACACGAAGAACCCGCGCTCCGCCGGCGGCCCGGACAATCCGGGCAACGGCAACGGCAACGGCAACGGCAATGGGAACGGCAATGGGAAGGGCAATGGGAAGGGCGGAGGCGGCTAAACCCTTGCTCAGTCTTCACCCATGGCGGCGCCCTGGCGCGATGAGTACAGCTCCTGGGTCGACTCGATCAGTCTTGTGTGCACGCGCCGGGGGTCGCATCCCGCGATTTCCATGCCGATCATGACGCCGCCGATGATAGGTGGCGCTGACAGGCGCAGGAAGCGGACTCCCGGCGCGACGGCGCGCACCGCACGAAACAGCGGCTCGCTGAGCAGCGAACCGCCGTCGAAAAGGCTGCCCACCAGCACTGCGTCGAAATCCAGCCGCTCGAAGTTGAGCTGGCGGATCACGCCGATCGCCAGACTGGCCAGTTCTTTGCCCGCCCACTCGATCGCCTGGCAGGCGACCACATCGCCGTCCGCCGCCACCCGAAATACCGAGCGCGCAGCCTCGGCGTTGAGGTGGTAGCGCTCCAACGTGAGGCCCTCCAGCAGGTCATCGGCATCCAGAGCACCGGTCAACTGCATGAATGCCTCGGTCAAGCGGGTGGCCGGCGGGCGCAAGGACCAGGCCCGGGCCACGCCGCGCAGCGCTTCCGCGACCAGTTCCCCGGCGCCCGCGCCTTCTCCCATCCACCAGCCTATGCCCGTCATCCGGCCGGTATGCCGCGCGCGATCCCAACCCTAGCAGTTGGAGCCGGTGCCGGCTACGACGGCTCTGCCCCAGTTCAATGCCGCTCAGCAGCGGCGCGAAAAGTCCCCCAACAGGTTGATCAGCACCAGTCCCAGCCTAGCCAATGTCAAACTCTAGCTGCATCGGCGGCAGGCGTGGTATGATAGTTGCAGTCCAAAGGAGGAATAAGAAGATGCAGGACCCCGTACGCATCTGTATTGTCGGCGTCGGCCAGATCGGCAAGTGCATCTGAGTAACTATGCCAAGATACCCGAAGCCGAAGTGGTGGCTATCTGCGATATCGACGTTCCCGAGCTCAACCGGGTGGCCGGCCTGCACCACATCAGCGCCACCTACACTGACTTTCGCGAGCTCCTGAAACGGGATGATATCGAGGCGGTGGACGTTTGCCTGCACAACAACCTCCACATGCCCGTGACGGTCGCTGCGCTGCAGGCCGGCAAACACGTGTATTGCGAGAAGCCGATGGCCGGCGCTTATTGCGACGCGGAGATGATATTGCGCGTGGCCCATGCGCAGGGCAAACTTCTATCCATTTAGCTCAGCACGCTCTTTGCCAAGGCGACCAAGGCTGCCAGGCTGATCGTGGGCCAGGGGCTCCTGGGTAAGCCGTATCATGCCTGGTCGGTCGGTTTCCGCCGGCGCGGCCGTCCCTGGGTGGACGGTTACGGCAGCATACACTTCGTGCAGAAGGAGTGGGCGGCCGGCGGCGCTCTGTTTGATATGGGCGTGTATCACATTGCGCAGATCCTGTACCTGTTGGACAATCCGCAGGTGCTCCGCATTTGCGGGAAGACTTATCAAGCGATCGGTATGGACGCCACTCGCCGCGACAACAGCGGCTATGATGTGGAGGAGCTAGGGCTCGGTTTCGTCCGATTGCAGGATGGTCTCAGCCTGGATATCATCGAGCCATGGGCGATCCATCTTGACAAGCTTGACGGCAGTTGCATCGTCGGCCCTAAGGGAGGAATTCGCCTGGATCCATTCGGCTTCTTCCAGGGTTGCGACGACCTGGACCTGGACATGTCGACCAACCTGGACGCCTTTGACCAGCCCCTGCACGACCTGCGCGCCAACGCCTCCGCCTATGACAGCCCGCAGCAGCATTGGGTGGCCGCGCTGCAGGGGCGGGTGCTACTGCTGCTTACGGCGGAACTGGCACTCAACACGATGCTCATCTCCGAAGGCATTTACCTTTCCGATCGTTTGGGGCGCGAGGTTACGAGCGAAGAGGTGCAGGCGTTGTCACAATCAACCGCATTTGCACTTTGAGGAGTCTGACCATGAAGGTATCCATCGCATCTTATTCGTTTCATGGCCTGCTTGCCAAGGGCCAGATCGACGTCTTCGGTTACCTGGAAAGCTGCAAATACCGTTACCACCTGGACTCGGCCGACATCTGGAACGGCATGTTGCCCGCCACGGACGATGACTACCTGCAGAAGGTCAAGCAGGCGCTGGATGAGCGCGAGCTCGTCCTGGCCAATCTCTGCGTCGACAGGGCCCATATCTGGGAAGACGATGCGGATTTACGTGAGAAGAACTATCAGAACGCGCTGGCCCACTTGCACGCAGCTGAGGCGCTGGGCGCCCGAACGATCCGCATCGACGCGGGTGTCCAAGCCCCCACTTTCAGCGGCGAGCAGTTCGACTGGATTGTCAGGCGTTACAAAGAGTTTGCACAGCGCGCGCACGACAACGGCTACCGGGTGGGGCCTGAGAATCATTGGGGCGCCGAGGTCGTGCCTGAGAACATGCTGAGCATTTGCCGGGCCGTCGATCATCCGGCTTTCGGCGTGCTGCTACATTATCGCGGTAACCACGGCGACGCGGAAATGGCGCCCTGGGCTATGCACACCCACATTTCCTGGGACATCACCGAGCAGTGCCTGGCGGAGAGCATCGGCCTGCTGCGCAACCAGGGGTACGACGGTTACTGGGGGGTCGAGCATCATTCGGCCGAGTACGAGTACGCGAGGGTCGCCATCCAGCTTGCGCGCGTGCAGGCTGTGCTCGCCCAGTGATACTTCGCAGCGCGCGCAGGCACCTGCTGTCTGACAGGAGTTTCTACGCCTCACTGCTGGCGCTGGCCCTGCCGATCACCGCCCAGCAACTGGTCATGAATGCGTTGAACGCCGTCGACGTGTTGATGATCGGCCAGCTGGGCGATACGGCAGTGGCCGCAGTGGGCCTGGCCAACCAGTTGTTCTTCCTGATGTCCTTGTTTCTTTTCGGCGTCGGCAGTGGCTCGGTTGTCTTCGCGGCGCAGTTCTGGGGGCGCGGCGACCTGGCTAATCTGCGCCGCACGCTCGGCCTGGCCCTGCTGATCGGGATCAGCGGCAGCGCCCTGTTCAGCCTGGTCGCAATCTTCGCGCCTGAGACGGTGCTGGGGCTGTATTCTCAGGACCCGGCGGTGGTTGAGGCAGGCAGCCGCTACCTGCAGGTCGTGGGCCTATGCTACATCCCGATCGCGATCACCACCATATTCGCCATGATCCTGCGGAGCACCCGCAATGTGAAAATGCCGATGGCGGTCAGTATCGGGGCGCTCAGCCTCAAAACCTTGCTGGCCTACGCCCTGATCTTCGGCCGCTTCGGCCTGCCTGCGCTTGGCATCCTGGGCGGGGCGATTGCCACCTGTGTCGCCCGCCTGCTCGAGTGCGTGGCGATGCTGTCGGTGGTCTACCTGGGCCAGTTGCCGGTTGCGGCCCGGTTCAGCGAGATGTTTAGCGTAGAGCGGGCTTTTCTCAGTCGTTTTGCACGCACTTCCTTACCGGTCGTCTTGAACGAGATGCTGTGGTCGTTCGGGGTCACCATTTACTCGGCAGTGTACGCGCACATCGGGACCAATTCGGTGGCCGCGGTGAGCATTGCGAGCACGATTGAGGGCATCGCGCTGGTGCCTTTCATGGGTTTGGGCAATGCATGTGCAATTCTGCTCGGCAACTACATCGGCGCCGGCGATAGCACTCACGCGTCGACTTACGCCCGTCGCTTTCTCGTCCTGACGATCGGCGGGGGCCTGCTCGCCGGTGCGCTGGTCCTTGCCGTCTCCGGCTCGGTCATGGGGCTTTACCAGATATCGCCCGACGCCCAGGCCTACGCACGCCGTGTGCTGGTTGTCATTTCGGCTGCACTCTGGCTGAAGGCGGCCAATATGGTGATGATCGTCGGCATTCTGCGCAGCGGCGGCGATACCCGCTTCGCCCTGTTCGCGGACACCGCCCCGCTCTGGACCATCGGTGTGCCGCTGGCGTTGCTCGGCGCCTTCGTACTGCATCTCCCCGTTTACTGGGTGGTGCTGATGGTGATGGCCGACGAGGCCACCAAGTTCGTGATCTCGCTCTGGCGTGTGCTCTCCGGCCGCTGGATAAATAACGTGGTCCTCCAGATGTGAATTGTGCTATAATTAGTCTGTCAGCGAACCGCCTGGAGGGAAACGCGCATGTATCGCCCAGTGACTCCTGAAATCATCGAAGCTCTGTGCCGGATCGCCGGCCCCGATAACGTGCTGGCTCGACCGGAGCGTGCCGAGGAAATGGAGCGCTACGCCCACGACGAGGTACCCGGCCTGAGCGCCGAGCCGGAGGTTGTTGTACGGGCCACCTCTGCGGCGCAGGTCGCAGAGGTTTTTCGCCTGGCCCAGCGCGAGCACGTACCTGTCACGCCGCGCGGCGCCGGCTATGGCCTTAGCGGTGGGGCAGTACCTCTGTGTGGCGGTATCGTCCTCACCCTCGAGAAAATGAACAATATACTGGAGATCGACCGCGATAACCTGATGGTTACGGTGGAACCGGGGGTGATCACCGGGGACATCCACCGGGCAGTGGAAGCGGTCGGCCTCTTTTATCCGCCGGACCCTGCGAGCCTCGACTCCTGCAGCATCGGCGGCAACGTCGCCGAGTGCGCGGGCGGCCCCCGCGCAGTCAAGTACGGGGTAACCAAAGACTACGTGTGCGGGCTTGAAGCGGTCCTGCCTTCCGGTGAGATCATCAACCTGGGAGGCAAACTGGTCAAGGACGTCACCGGATACAACCTGACGCAGCTACTGATCGGTTCCGAGGGCACTCTCGCAGTGGTCACCAAGATCATCCTGCGCCTCGTCCCCTTGCCCAAGGTACAGGTCGACCTGCTGGTCCCCTTCGACGACTTCCAGGCGGCGGCAGCCACTGTCGCGGCGGTCATCGCCAACCGTATATTGCCCACCGCCATCGAGTTCATGGAGCAGGACAGCCTTCTAGCAGTCGAACGCTTGCTCGAAAAGGAGCTGCCCTTCCGGGATGCCAAAGCTTACCTGCTGATCCAACTGGACGGCAACAGCCCAGACGCGGTGGATGCTGACTACGAGACGGTGGGCCAGATTTGCCTGGAACATGGGGCGCGTGACGTGCTGGTAGCCAAAGATAAACGCACGCGCGACCGCCTCTGGGAGGCGCGCCGCAAGATAATCGACGCCCTCAAGCACGAAAGCCCCGTCAACCACATGGAGGACGTCGTCGTGCCGCGCGCTCGCATCCCGCAGGCCCTGGCCGGCATTAAGGAAATAGCCGCCCGCCACGGTGTACGCATTATCTGCTTTGGCCACGCCGGTGATGGCAACGTTCATGTCAATGTCCTGAAAGACGACATGCCCCTGAGCGAATGGGAGCCGTTGGTGCCCCAGGTGGCGCAAGAGGTATACCGGCTCACCCTCTCCTTGGGTGGCATGCTGACCGGTGAACATGGTATTGGCGCCACGCGGCGAGATTACCTGCCTCTCGCGCTCGATGCAGCGCAGATCGAGGTGATGCGCGGTATCAAGGCCGTCTTTGATCCGCAAGGCATTCTCAACCCGGGCAAGATATTCCCGGTTACCTGACGTGGAACTGGTGATCGACCAGATGCGCCCGGCCGACTGGCCGGCACTAGAATCCATCTATGCCGCGGGCATCGCGACCGGCAATGCCACTTTCGAGACCGTTGTTCCCACCTGGCAGGAGTGGGACCAACGCCATCTGTCCGTCTGCCGCCTGGCGGCGCGACAGGGCGAGCATGTCTTGGGCTGGGCCGCGCTCAGCCGGGTATCGGCCCGGCCGGTATACGCCGGCGTTGCCGAGGTCAGCGTGTATGTGGCGGAACCGGCCAGGGGCCGGGGCTACGGACGGGCCCTCCTGCGCCGGCTGGTCGACGAATCGGAACAGCAGGGCTTGTGGACATTGCAGGCGAGCATTTTTCCCGAAAACAAGGCAAGCCTGAGGATTCATCGGACTTGCGGCTTTCGCGAGGTTGGCCGCCGCGAGCATATTGCTCGGCTGAATGGTGTCTGGCGAGACACCGTCCTCCTCGAGCGCCGGAGCTAAACCGCCGGCGTCTGAGGCTTCCGCACTGCGCGGAGTTGTAAACAAAGCCATTTTGTGGTACAAAGCAGTCAGTTCCTCGTTGTTTCGCGACCCAGGAGAATCCCATGGCCGGTCCGTCTGCAGCAGAGAGTCTATCCATTCTGCTGGTTTGCGCGCGACGAGCCAATCGGGATGAGGTAGCCCAGGCCCTTGACGGACAGCGCGGCGATACGCGCCTCTTCTGGGTGTCTCAGCCCGATCTGGCCGCGGTGCGCGCCCAGGATCTCGCGGCCCGGATCATCCTGGCGGACGACGAGTTGGGGGGCGCGAGCCAGGCCGCCTTGATCCAGGAGTTGGGCTCGCGCATTCCCGACGCGGCCATCCTGGTTCTGGTGGACGCAGATGCCATGGGTCACACCCGAGAAGCCTCGCTGCCAGGCGCGCGCGCTTTCGTCACGCGCCCTCTAGAGTCCGACGAAATTGACTCGGCCTTCCGCCAGGTGACTACCCGACCCGCGTCGCTTGCGGCTCAGTCCCAAACGAGCCGGCTGGGGCGGCTGGTCGTTTTCTGCGGTCCCAAGGGTGGCGTCGGCACTGACCGGCGCGCCGACGCCAACTGTGACTTCTACTTCGACGCCGGTGGGTGCGCCGCAACCTACGGCCGCGACGTTGGGTGGGCAGGAAGAATCGCCCGCCCTCGCGGACACTCCGATGCCCCGCCTGACTGCGATCACTGCGACCACGCCTGCGCCCACGCCGCTGCCAGCAGGAGGACTGCTGGCCCCGGCTGCCACTCCGACGCCGACCGCGACTGTTGATCCATATCTGCCGCACGTGATCGTTAACCCGGGCGTTCGGATCGGCTGGACTTACGGGGGACGCTCGTTCATGATCCAGACCGGTCCGGTCATCAATGGCTCGGACTTTTTCATGCCTGTGATCTTTAGGTAGATAGGATGAGATCGATGCGCGTATCTGCTCTGCTGGCTTGCAGCCTCATTCTCGTCGCCGCGTTGGCCACGTCGTGCTCGGGCTCAGGATATGGCAGCGATCGCTATCTCGCCGCTACGCTGCCGCCACTCAACATTACGCCGGTTGCCGCCCCAACGCCGGATGCGCCCGGCCGCGTCCGTGTGCCGGTGCTGCTGTATCATCACCTGCAGACACTTAAGGCCAACGCGGGCACCGATTGGGAAGATAGCACTGTTACGCCCCAGGCCTTCGAGGAACAGATGGCGTATCTGGCTGCCCACAACTTCCACAGCACCAGCGTGGCCGACCTGATCGCGTACCTGGAGCAAGGGCGACCTCTGCCGGAGAATCCAGTGATTATCACATTCGACGATGGATGGGAGGAGACCTATACCGTGGGTTTTCCCATCCTGCGCAAGTATGGCCTGAGCGCGACGTTTTTCATCCCGGCCAACTGGGTTGAAAACCTCGACGGCACCTTAAGCTGGGCGCAAATTGAGGAGATGGATAGGGCGGGCATGGAGATCGGCAGCCATACCATGACGCATCCCTATCTTATCAAGTCGACACCGGAGATGTTGACCTGGGAACTGGAGAACTCCAAGGCCCGGCTCGAGAAACACACCAGCAAACCGGTCATCGCTCTGGCCTATCCTTTCGGTCTCTACGACGATAATGTCATTCAGCAGACCAAAGCGGCCGGTTACCGCGCGGCGTTCACAATCGAGCCGGGTCTCTGGGCAAGCCGGGATAGAATTTTTCAGTTGCCCCGCATCGACATCCCATACAGTACCGACCTGAACACGTTCGCGGCCGATCTGCAGACAGCTAACCCATGAAACTCTCCATCATTATGCCCGTCTTCAACGAGGTTGACACGGTCGCCGCGGTGGTCGCACGCGTTCAGGCCGTGCCGATCGAGCAGGAAATCGTCCTGGTTAACGATGCATCGTCCGACGGTACACAGGAAATAGTGGACAGGCTGGCCTCGCGGTGCGTCAAGGTGGTGCACCATCCCATCAATCGCGGCAAAGGCGCGGGCATCCGCACCGGCCTTGAGATGGCTACCGGCGATGTGGTGGTCATTCAGGACGCGGACCTCGAATATGACCCCTGCGATTTTCTGCGTTTGATTGAACCTATCGCGGCAGGCCAGGCGCGCGTCGTCTACGGCGTGCGTCCCCTGGACAGCCAGAAAACGATCATGCGTTGGGGCAACCGGTTCGTCACCCGCGTTGCTAACCTGCTTTATGGCCAGTACCTGCGTGACATCGAGACCTGCTATAAGCTCATGTGGCGCGACACAGCCCTGCGCCTGGACCTGCGTTGCCGTCGTTTCGATGTTGAGGCCGAGATCACTGCCAAGCTGCTGCGCATGGGCTATAAGATCCACGAGATGCCAATCAGCTACAGCGCACGCTACGAGAACAAGAAACTGTCGCCTCTGGACGGTTTGCCCACTTTGCGTGCGCTCTGGCGCTATCGCAGATGGCAGCCTGCCGCGTAACGGCTTTGTCCAACAACTGCAGTTGCCAACTGCAGACCGAGGAGACTACTGTGCCATCTGAGCAACCCCCCGAAACGGGAGCCGGGCTTGCCGCTGCCTTGAGCGAGCCGAGCGCGGCCCGCGCGTACTCCAGGCGCATCCGGGCCTGGTCCTGGTATGATTGGGCCGATCACGCTTATATCACGACCACGGCCTCGACCTTCTTTCCACCCTACTTTGTGGCTATCGCCGCCCCGGCGTTTCTCGCCGTGGGCAAGGCGGCGGGTGACACTGCCGCGGCCGCGGTCGCCCGCGATACGGCCTCCAATCTCTACGCCTTCACCGTTTCCATCGCGCTTTTCGTGGCCGCGCTGCTGGCGCCGCTGCTCGGCGCTTACGCAGACATCACCGGCCGGCGCAAACGCTTGTTGATCGTCTTTACCATCATCGGCGCTACCTTGGCCTCGCTGATGTTCGTTCTGACGACCGGGCTGTGGTTCTTGGGGCTGGTGCTGTATTTCGCCACCCAGGTAGCGCTCAACATCGCCTTGGGTTTCAACAGCAGCCTCCTGCCGCATATCGCCCGCCAGGACGACATGAACCGGGTCTCAAGTCTGGGCTACGCGATGGGCTACATCGGTGGCGGCGTGCTGCTGGCGCTCAATACAGCCCTGTATCTGTTTGCCGGGAAGTTGGGCATCGACAGCGGCCTGGCGGTGCGCATCGCCTTCCTGAGCGCCGGACTCTGGTGGCTGGGCTTTTCTGTGCCGCTGATCCGCGGCGTGCCGGAGCCTCCCGCCACACCCCTGGCACACAGTAGCCGTGGCAACCCGATGGTCGACACTTTCGTGCGCCTGGGTCATACGTTGCGAGACATTCGACGCTACCGCGAGCTGCTCAAGATGCTGATTGCTTTCTGGCTCTACAGCGAGGGCATTGGCGCCATCATCCTGCTCGCCACGGCTTACGGCGCGGCCCTGGGGTTGAATACCGCCATCCTCATCGCCACGCTGCTGATGACCCAATTGGTCGCTTTCCCCTACTCCCTCCTCTACGGGCGCATCCCCGACCCGGCCAATCGTTGGCGTAGCGCCTTCGTATCCATGCTCGTCTGGACGGGTTTTACGTTGCCACTGATCGGCATCTATGCAAACCGTAACGGCGAGCTCGGTCTTCCGCTTACCTTTGCCCTGATCGGCGGCGATCAAGTCCTGGGGATCCTGTTCTCCTTTCTGCTGGGCAGGCACTTGCTGGCCGGCTTTACAGAATGGCTGGATACCAAGCGCACGGTCCTCCTGGGTCTGGCTATCTACACAGTGATCCCGATCTGGGGCTTCTTCTTGCGCAGCCAGGCGGAATTCTTCATGATCGGCTGGCTGGTCGGAACGGTCCAGGGCGGTACCCAGGCGCTTAGCCGCTCGATCTATGCGGACCTGTCGCCACGCCGGAAATCGGGTGAGTTCTTTGGCCTGTACGGACTGAGCGAGAAGTTTGCGGGCATCCTGGGACCGCTGCTATACGCGATCGTCGGCCAACTGACCCACGACCCGCGCGCAAGCGTCCTATCCATCTCGGTGTTCTTCCTGGCCGGCATGTATCTGCTCTGGAAGGTGAATGAGCGAGAGGGCGCCGCGGTCGCGGACGCCGAGAACGCCCAGATTGAGGCGATCAGCGCGGCCGACTGAAGCTACATAATCCTCAATGGGAACCTTGCGGACCTCCTGGGCCTGGGCGCCGTGCTACTGTTCTATCCAGAACGGCGACGGCTTCTCGCAGCGGTGAAGTGAACCAGGCGAACGAGGTGAGCGAGGCAAGCCATGTACGAATCCTTCAACCAGGCGCCGCCCAGGCTGGGCAACCAGTATTCAGGCGATCGTGTCCTTTGTTCTTACCTGCGGCGGACCTTACCGCCCGACGTGCTCGAACAGGTTGAGCCTTCCTTGCAGGAGATGGGCAGGCTCGCCGGTGGCCATCTATACCAGATGCAACTGGCCTATCGTCTCCACGAGCCGCAACTAACGCAATGGGATGCCTGGGGTGAGCGGGTCGACCGGATCGAGCTTACGCCGTTGTGGCAAGAGGCTGAGCGGCTGGCCGCAGAAAGCGGCGTGCTGGCGGCGGCATACGAAGGCCGCTACGGTCGTTTCGCGCGTTCGTACCAGTTTGCCCTTGCCTACTTGTTTCACCCGTCGACTGACATCTACACCTGCCCCCTGGCCATGACAGACGGCGCTGCGCGCACTCTTCTGCATTCGGGCGACCGGGCACTGATCGAGCGCGCCGTCCCTCATCTCACCAGCTGCGACCCGCGCCAATTCTGGACCAGCGGCCAGTGGATGACGGAATCCACGGGCGGCTCGGACGTCGGACGCGCCGAAACGTTGGCGCGTGAGGACGCTGGGGGAAGGGGAACGTGGCGTCTTTACGGCCGTAAGTGGTTCACTTCCGCGGCTACTTCCCAGATCGCGCTGCTGCTTGCGCGCCCAGAGGGTAACGTCTCGGGAGGACGCGGCCTGGCCCTGTTTTACCTCGAGACGCGGGATGAGAGCGGCCATCTGTGCAACATCCGCATCAATCGCCTGAAGGATAAGCTGGGCACGCGCAAGCTGCCTGCTGCCGAACTATCCCTGAAGGGTACTTCCGCCTACCTGGTCATGGGTGCGAGTAACGGGGTGGCCAATATCGTGCCCATGCTGCACCTTACCCGCACCTGGAACAGTGTCACGGCGGTGGCAGCCATGCGACGGGGCCTGGCGCTGGCCCGCGATTATGCCGCGAAACGGGTGGCCTTTGGCGCTCCGCTGTCTCGCAAACCACTACACGTAGACACTCTGGCGGGACTACAGGCCGAGATGGAAGCGGCTTTTCACCTGGCCTTCTACCTGGTAGAGTTGATTGGTCGCGATGAGACGGGCGAGATCGAGGCAGGTGACTCGGAGTTACTGCGCCTGCTGACCTCGATTGTCAAGTTGACGACGGGCCGCCAGGCGATCGCGGTGGCCAGCGAGGTGCTGGAAGCTTTCGGCGGCGCCGGCTACCTCGAGGATACCGGCCTGCCGGCGCTGCTGCGCGACAGTCAGGTCTTCCCTATCTGGGAAGGCACAACCAATGTGTTGTCTTTAGATGTCATGCGTGCCCTGGCCCGTAGCGAGGGTCTGGTCGCCTATCGGGCGCGGCTGGACGCCTGCCTGCACAGTGCGCACGATGCCGGCCTGCTGGAGGCCGCCCGAGTGGCACAACGGGCGCTGGCTCATGCTGAAGCCTGGCTGCACGAGGTCGCCGAGCACGGTGGTCCGGGTGTTGATTCGACTTCCGAAGCCGGCGCCCGCCGCTTCGCCCTCACACTCGGCCGGGCGCTGGAGCTGGCTCTCCTGATCGAGCAGGCTCAGTGGTCCATAGACAACGAGCAAGATGGGCGGGCGCGCGCGGCTGCCCGGCGCTTCGCCCGCTCAGGCATCGATCTGATCCTGGACGTCGATCCCGCCGACTCTCTCGCCCTCGCTAACGACGAGCTGTTGCCGGCTGGTTGAACCTCGGAACGCGCAGATGGGTATTATCTTCGCAAGGATAGCTCGGGAGGTGGTGCATGGGCCGTGCCCGGCTGCGGGACCTGGGCATAACGATCGGTCGCTTTCCTACCGGCCGCTACAACGCGATTACCGATGTGCCGGGCGTGACGGTTGGCCATCGCACGCTGATCTACGACCAGCCGAGCGTTGCCCGTACCGGCGTAACGGCCATACTCCCGCGCGGTGAGAGCAGCCGCCAGGACTTTTGCTTCGCCGGTTGGCACTCGCTCAACGGTTGCGGCGAGATGACGGGGCTCTTGTGGGTGGATGACTCCGGTATGTTGATGTCGCCGATCGGGCTCACCAACACTGCGCAGGTGGGGCTGGTGCGCGATGCCATTACCCAGTACGCGCTGGAGAAATACGCCGGCGCGGGTTATTGGCTGCCCGTCGCCGGCGAGACCTGGGACGGGTGGCTGAACGACACGAGTGCTTATCCCATCACCAAAGAGGACGTTTACGCCGCCTTGGATGCGGCTGCCTCCGGCCCTGTCGCTGAGGGGAATGTCGGGGGCGGCACCGGCATGATCTGCCATGACTTCAAGGGTGGCATCGGCACCTCGTCCCGCCTGGTAGCCCTCAGAGAAAGCACCTATGTGCTTGGTGTGCTCGTGCAAGCGAATTATGGAGACCGTCACCTCTTGCGTGTGGACGGTGTCCCCGTGGGCCGCATGATCGGTCCGGACGTGGCGCCACTGCCCTGGACGCAACCGCCGCTCAGCAGCTCGATCCTTGTCATAATCGCCACGGATGCTCCGCTCATGCCCACCCAATGCAGACGCCTGGCCCAGCGTGCCACAGTAGGCCTGGCGCGCGTCGGCGGATACGGCGACAGCTTCAGCGGGGACATCTTCCTGGCCTTTGCCACCGGCAGTCATCTTGCGCGCTCCGGCGACGGGCCGCAGTTCGTCCAGGTGCTCTCGCCTGGCGACATGGGGCCGTTCTTCGAAGCCACGGCCGAAGCGGTGGAGGAGTCGATCCTCAACGCCCTGGTCGCAGCCGAAACCATGACCGGCTACATGGGCCACACGGCCTATGCTCTGCCGTTGGACGAGCTTCGACGCGTGATGGCCCTGTATCGGCCGAAGCTTTAGCCGGGGAGAAACGATCTATATCTCTCTGACACCCTCAGCCTTCGAATCGGGACTCGCTATGCTTCTTGCCATCGAAGGACAAGAGCACGGACTTACCACTGTAAATGGTCGCAATGTGCACCGGCCGAGTCCACAGGCTTTGGATGGCGGCCAGGGTAGCCTGGCCGTAAGCCTTGTCTAACTCCAGCCCGTCATACTGGTGCCGGAGCAACAGCTCTCCCCGGTTGTGCAGGTTAGCGTCTTCCACAAAGATTATCGGCCGGCCACCATTTGTTAGTTGGAACAGCAGCGTCTGCTTGATCTGGTCGAACTCCCGGCTGACGATCTCGTAGTAGCTCTCGCCAGCCTCGCCTTCTTTTTCCTTATAGACGAAGAACTTCGATTTCAGCGCAAATTCTCGGTCCAGGAAAGTGTCGATGAATCCCAGATCGTTGTAAACCCGGCGTACTTCGAAGATCTTCTGGCGTCCCAACCCTACGTGCTTGTCCCAGCCGCGGCGCGCTTCCCTGGAGGTGCAGCTATCCCATTCTGGTCCGAAGCGCCCCGTGTTCCAGCGCTCCTCGATGTCGCGGTACAACTCCACCCCGAGCTTGTAGGGGTTAAGTTGGCCCGGCGAGATGGCCAGGGTACCCGAGTTGTGATCTGCGTAGTCCACCACTTCCGAAGGCGACATGAGCCCGCTCTCGGTCATGATCTTGCTATGCCAATAGGCTGCCCAACCCTCATTCATAATCTTGGTCTGGCGCTGTGGCAGGAAATAGTAGCTTTCTTCGCGCAGCATGGCCAGGACATCCGCTTGCCAGGCCTTGAGCGGGGCATGGGTCAGCAGGAAGTACAACACGTCGCGCATGGGCTGCACGGGAAAACGCTGCTCCCGCCGCTCTTTTTCCTGGTGCTCGCGTTCCGCCTGGAGCACGCCAGGCGGGTTGACGAAGACCTCCATATAGTCTTTGGCGCGAAAGCGGCTCACGCGGAACGCCTCTTCCTCGTCTTCATCGCCATGCTCGAATTCAATGGGCAGGTTCTCGAACGCCGCGTTTGGGTCGATCAGGTCGTCGATTGACAGGCAAGTGTCGATTAGTTGCTCGACCGCTTCCGCCCCGTAGCGGTCCACGTAGCGGTGCATGCGCGTGCCGTGGTTTGCCATCTCGTCTAGCATACGCCGGTTGGTATGGCTGAACCAGAGGTTGTTCTTGAAGAAGTCCGAGTGCGCGTAGACGTGCGCCATGACCAGTTTGTGGTCTACCAGTTTGTTGTGTTCCAACAAGTAGGCGTAGCAGGGGTCGTTATTGATCACCATCTCATAGATGATGTGCAGCCCATAGGCATAGCTCTTGCGCAGCCGTTCATACTCCATGCCGAAGCGCCAGTGCGGGTAACGCACCGGGAAGCCGTCGAACGCGGCCAGTTCGTTCATCTGGTCGAAGGTCACCACTTCGAAGGCCAGATCGAAGGGGTCCAGGCCGTAGGAGAGGGCCTTGGCTCGGATCTCTGTGTTCAGTGCCGACAGGGTCGGAAAGTCGCGGGCGCTGCCCATGCCGTCAGGCTCCCTTGCCCAAGAACTCTTTGATCGAGTCCAGGATAGCATCCCGGTCGTTGATCAGAGAGGTGACGAGCCGCGCTGTGCCGTCCGGATAGGTCGCTTCCGGCAGACCTTCGGCGAAGTCACGCAGGGTGGAGAGGAACTGCCCGGTTGTGTAGCTGCGCACTTGCCCGTACCCAAAGAGGTTAAGCTTCGGCAGCATCTGCTGCACAACCTCGCAGGCGCGTTTCGAGTCCGCGCCCCAATTATCGCCGTCCGAGAAATGGAAGGCGTAGACGTTCCAGCTTTCCGACGGGTAGTCTCTGGTGACCAACTGGTCGGCCAGCATATAGGCGGACGAGATCGCCGTCCCTCCGTTCTCGGTCAGGTGGTAGAACGTCTCCTGGTCCACTTCTTGTGCTTTGACGTCATGGACGATGTAGCGCGTGACCACGCTGCGGTACTGGTGGCGCAGCCAGGTGTCGATCCAGAAGGTTTCGGTGCGCACGATGTCTTTCTGTTCCTGGCCCATGGAGCCGGACACGTCCATCATGTAGAGGATCGCAGCGTTGGCCTGTGGCTCCGGACGGCTGGTCCACGAACGGTAGTACTTGTCTTCGCGGATCGGCACGATGCGCGGGTTGCGTGGATCGTATGTGCCGGAGATTATCTGGCGCTTGAGGGCGTGCTTGTAGGTGCGCTTGAAGTGGCGCAAGCTCTCGGGCCCTGTGCGCCGGATGCTGTTGTAGCGGTCCTTGTCGCTGAAGAGGTAGTCCTTGCCGCGTGGCTCGATATGGGGTAATTCCAGGAACTCGCCCAGCAGTTGGGCCAGTTCGTCCAGGGTCAACTCGACTTCCATCAGATGCGAGCCCGGCTGGTCGCCGGCGCCCGGGCCGCTGCCGGGTCCGGCCCGGGCGCGGCCCAACACGTCGCCCACCTCGCCGTCGCCCTGCCCGACCCCCTCCGACCCGCCTGGGTCGAAGCGAAAGTGGGGAATGTCGATGCGCGGGATAGGAATGCTGACCAGGTTTTTGCCCTTGCGGCCCAGCATCTCGCTGTGCGAGATGTACTGCTTCAGTTCCTTGCGCACTCGCCCCTTGATGATATCTCGGTAGCGGGCGCTATCATGTTCAATAGAACTGGCCATGCATCACCTCGCGTCGCCCCGGGCAAAGATGGACGCCACGTAGTTCAACGTGTCGGTCGCGCACACGTTGCAGTAACCGTAGTCGCGGATCATGCGCGTTTTGACCGCGTCGATCTTGGCCTGGGTTTCCTGGTCCACCACACTGGTGATCAAGGTGGTCAGCTTGATACTGTCCTTCTTGTCCTCGAACAGCTTCAGTTCCAGCGCCTTCTGCAGCCGGGCGTCCGAGCGATAGTCGAACTGCCGGCCTTCGATCGCCAGCGCCGCGATATAGTTCATGATCTCGCGACGGAAGTCCTCTTTGCGGCTCTCGGTGATGCCGATCCTCTCTTCGATCGAGCGCATCAGCTTCTCATTGGGTGGCTCATCCTGCCCGGTGTAGCGGTTCTTCACCCGCTCGCGCCGGATATAGGCCTTGACGTTGTCGACGTAGTTGCTGAATAGCGACTTGATCGCGTCCTCGTCGGCCGAGATGGCCCGCTGTACCTCGCCCTTGACAATATCCGCATATTCTTCCTTCACCACGCCGAGCAGCGACCGGTAGGCCGCGCGCTGCTCCTCACTGGTGATGAGCGAATGATGGGTCAAACCGTCTTCCAACTCGTTGAGCACCATAAACGGGTTCACGCAGCCCTCGCGCTGGTTTACCAACGCGTTGCTGATCTTGTCCTGCACGTAGCGTGGTGAAATACCTTCCAGGCCCTCGCGCTTGGCTTCGGCGCGCAGTTCTTTGATGTGATCTTCCGTGAACCCCTCGACCGATTGGCCGCTATACAGCTTCAGCTTCTGCAGCAAGGTGAGATTGTGCTTCTTCGGTTCTTCCAGGCGGGTCAGCACTGCCCACATGGCCGCTACCTCGATCACGTGCGGCGCGATGTGGCAGCCTTGCACGCGGGCCGGGTTGTAGTCCTTCTCGTAGATGCAGATTTCATCTGCCAGGCGGGTCACGTAAGGGACGTCGATCTTCACCGTCCGGTCGCGCAGCGCCTCCATATACTCGTTGGACTGAAGCTTGCGATACTCCGGCTCGTTAGTGTGGCCGATGATCACCTCGTCAATGTCCGTCTGGGCGAACTTCTTCGGCTTGATCTTATGTTCCTGGCTGGCGCCCAACAGGTCGTACAGGAAGGCCACGTCCAGCTTCAGCACTTCGATGAACTCGACCAGGCCGCGGTTCGCCACGTTGAATTCGCCATCAAAGTTGAAGGCCCGTGGGTCGGACTCGGAACCGTACTCGGCGATCTTGCGGTAGTTGATGTCCCCCGTCAACTCGGTCGAGTCCTGGTTTTTCTCGTCCTTGGGTTGGAACGTGCCGATGCCGGTCCGGTCTTTCTCGGACAGCAGCAGGCGGCGCACCTGCACGTGGTCCAACATCTTGGCCCAATCCCCGCCGTAGCGGTCCATCAGGTCCTTGTAGTAGTAGCGGCAGGCGGGACAGAGATCGCCGTCGCAGATGATGGGTGCCTCGAGGCCCTGGTTCAACTTCGCCAAGTAATCCACCCGGACGGAGGGCGGGATCAGGTGCAGCGGTTCCTCGTGCATCGGGCAGGCGAAGGTTTCGCCGTCAACGACCCAGGCGAAGGTATACATCGCGGCCTCGTCGCTGCGCGAATAGCCCTCCAAACCCTTCTTCAGCAGGCGCACGATCGTACTCTTGCTCGAGCCGACGGGACCGTGCAGCAGCAGGACGCGCCGCTCCGCTCCGTAGCCGCGCGCCGCGGCTTTCAAGAACTGGACCAGCTCCATCAGCGGCCGATCCAGGCCGAACACGGCATCTCGTCCGTTACCGATCGGATCGTCGAAGAAATTGTAGTGCACGATCTCTTCGCGGTTCTCAGTGTAGCTGCGCGCGCCGTACGAGAGGATCATGTCGTACATGCGCTGGAAGGCAGTGCGCGCCACTTTGGGGTTTTCTTCGAGGATCTTCAAATAATCCGGGAAAGTGCCGTGCCAATAGAACTCCCGGAATACCTCGGCGCGCTCTGGTGCAAACAATAAATCCATCAAGTTCGGTTGTTTAGTGCTCATCTGCCTACTCCTCCTCCGGATTAAGCCAAAGCCCGCCATAAGGCGGGCCGCGATGACCGTCGACTAACCAATGCCGGGATCGACCCTCTGCGATTGCCCCGACCGGTAGACTGACTCCGAAGCGCCGAACAGACCCGAGCTGGCAAAGCGCTCCGGTCACGACACTACAATCCCCCAGGCTGGCAGTTGACGGATTGGAGATGGTAGGAGAGAGTTTGGAGACCCTTGTTTTTGCGGATCCCACCAGGCCGCCGCTACTCCGCTGCGGCAGTTGGCTGAGCCGTGGTAAGTAAGATTGTACTGGCACAAATGGATTACGTCAAGGAAGAGAAACTACCAAGCGCCGGTGAATCGTTTGACGGTGCCCGCAGAGGCCCCTATAATGCCCGGCAGCCGATAATGTCCTTCCGGCAGACCCGCCGAAATATCAGAGCGCGAGGAGACACATGCCAACCATCGAGGTCAACGGTGCCCGACTGCACTACGAAGTCTACGGGACGCAGCCAACGTCTGCGCCCCCTATTCTGCTGATTCACGGCTCAACGATCACGGGCCAGGCAGACTGGGGCGAGATCGCGCCCCTGCTGGCCCTCCATTACAGGGTGATCGTGCCCGATTGCCGTGGTCACGGTCAGAGCACGAACCCTGCCCATAGCTACTCCTTTCGGGAGATGGCCGATGACGCCGCGGCGCTGTTGCACGCCCTGGGCTACCAACGAGCGCATATCATCGGCCATAGCAACGGCGGCAACGTGGCCCTGGTCACTCTGCTCGAGCATCCCGATGTGGTGCAGTCATGCGTCATCCAGGCCGCCAATGCCTTTGTTAGCCCTGACTTGTTGGTCCGTGAGCCGGCCGTGTTCGATCCCGAACGCGTGGCGCGAGAGGCCCCGGCCTGGATGGAGCAGATGATCGCGCTCCACGGCCCGGCGCACGGCGCCGAGTATTGGCGAGACCTCCTGGCCATGACCCTGCGTGAGATCCTGAGCGAGCCCAACTATACACCTGAGCAACTGGCGGAAGTGACCCGGCCGGTCCTCGTCGTCCAGGGCGAGGGGGATCCAGTCAACGCGCCGGCACGCCATGCCCAGTTCATCGCCCGCCACATCCCGCAGGCCGAGCTATGGGTCCCGTCCGGCGCGGCCCATAACGTCCATAAAGAGTTGCCCGCGGAATGGCTGGGACGGGTGCTGGATTTCCTGGCCAGGCGGGGCGACGACGCAAATGAGGCCCTCTACCGTTTGCAGCGCACGCGCTATGCGGACGAGCGCGAAACCATCTTCGCCTTACGAGCCGAGGGCGACAGTCGGCAACTGGCTGGCCAGGTCTTGACCGAGGAGCAGCACCAGGCTGCCCTGCAGGCATTGCCGGCCCTGCCCGCAGTGGACCGGGTGCAGGTGCTCCTGACCGCGACGAGCCCGTGGGCGCTGATACGGCGAGCAGTCACCGACTTGCGCCGGGAACCGCGCCGCCAGGCCGAGCGTGTCAGCCAGGCGCTGCTGGGTGAGGTTGTGCGCGTCCTGGAGGAGCGCGATGACTGGGCGCGCGTGCGCCTTGCGGGCGACGACTACATAGGCTGGGTCCAGGCCGGCGCACTGCAACGCTGCAGCGCTGCCGAAGCCCAGAGTTATCAGCAGTCGTGCGACACACTGATCAAAGCCGAACTGGGACAGGCATACCTTAGCCCCCTTGGCGCGCTCGAGTCCGAGCCGGCGTTGGCCGCGGGAAAGATACCCTTCGGGGTCGCGTTACCGTCTGTGCAAGTTTGCGCCGGCTGGGTCGCCCTCCGGCTGCCTGACGACCGTATCTGGTGGCTGCCGGAGAGCGACGTTCTGCCCACGACCTGCCGGCCGCGGCCGGACGGCCAGGGCATCCAGGCTGCCCTGGAGCTGATCAGGCGCAGCGCGGGCGTGCCCTATCTGTGGGGCGGGCGCAGCCCCTTCGGCTTTGACTGTTCGGGCCTGGCACAGACCTTCGTGCGCTTCCTCGGCGCCAATGCGCCACGCGATGCCGACCAGCAGTTCCGGGTCGGCAACCCGGTCTGGGGCGCTCCGCAACCGGGCGACTTGTTGTTTTTCGGCGAGGACGACGGTGAGGATGAGGACGCGCGCGGGCGCTTTGCCCGCATCACTCACGTGGCCATCTCGCTGGGTGGGGACGAATTCATCCATGCCAACGGCTCCGCCTGGGCCGTCTCATACAATAGCTTCTATCCTGCGAGCCCGATCTACCGCGCCTGGCTCTATGAGCACTGCGTGGGCGCCAGGCGTTTCTGGTAAGTTTATTTGTAATGTTCATCACTTCATAATTAGCCGGGCTTATGTAACCTCTTTGCGGTTGGTGCCACACACTGGCGCCCAAGCCTATTAGAGGAGACGCTCATGCAGCTTTCAGGAAAAGTAGCTTTGGTGACCGGGGCAGGCTCAGGCATCGGCAAGGCCGCCGCGCTGCTGCTGGCCAGGGAAGGCGCCTGTGTCGGCGCGCTGAGCGATAGTGCTGACGAGGTCAAGCAGACGGTGGACGAAATTCAGAGCGCCGGCGGCCAGGCCCTGCCCCTGACGGCCGACGTATCTCGGCCCGAGCAGATACAGCGAGCGGTCACGGACCTGGCCGGGCGCTGGGAGCGCCTGGATATCGTCTTCGCCAATGCCGGCATCAACGGTGTTTGGGCGCCGTTGGATGAGCTAAGCCCGGAAGAATGGGACCGGACGCTAGATATCAATCTCAAAGGCACG
>JADGQF010000442.1 GCA_017882045.1 Anaerolineales bacterium | reverse complement strand
CCGGGCTCGGTCGCCGGGCAGAGCATCTGGCGGGCCCACACGGCCGCTGTGTATAGCATCATCGACCGGCTGCGCCGCGAGCACCCGGCGCTGCAGATCGAAAGCTGTTCGGGCGGCGGCGGGCGGGTTGACCTGGGTATCCTGGGCCGCGTCGACCAGGTCTGGACCAGCGACAACACCGACCCCTTCCACCGGCTGCACATTCAGGAAGGCTTCAGCCTGGCTTATCCGGCGCGTGTCATGGAAGCCTGGGTGACGCACGCCCAGAACCACCAGACCGGGCGGGTTACTCCGCTGTCGTTCCGCTTCGACGTGGCGATGCGCGGCGCGCTGGGCATCGGCTCCAGCCTGAACCGGCTGGACGACGCCGAGCTGGCCGAATACGCCCGATACATCGCGTTCTACAAGCGTATCCGGCACGTGATCCAGGAGGGGCGCCTCTACCGCCTGCAGCGCCTCGAAGAATTCGGGGCATCGGTCGTGGAGTACCTGTCGCCGGACGCGCGCGAGGCAGTGTATTCGCTGGCGGTACACGAGCACTACAGCAACAGTTTCCGTCCGTCGGCGCCCCTGCGCGGCCTGGATCCCCTGGCGTCCTACGTGGCAGTGGACGTTAACGGGCAAGAGGTCCACCGCGCCGGCGGTTACGAATTGATGACGGTGGGCCTGCCGGGCGAGGCCGGCAGGTGGCTGGGTTACAGCCGGACGCTTCACCTGAGACAGGAGTGATTCATGGCCGAACGAAGCTCATCCTCCCATCCCCATCGGCGCTACAATCCGTTGACCGGCGAGTGGGTACTGGTATCTCCGCACCGCACCGATCGTCCCTGGCTGGGGCAAGTGGAGCGCACGCCGGGTGAGGCCCGCCCCCAGCACGACCCCAAATGCTACCTCTGCCCGGGCAACGCGCGCGCCGGCGGCTTCCGCAATCCGCAGTACGACAGCACGTTCGTCTTCACAAACGACTTTGCGGCCCTGCTGCCCGATGCGCCGGCGAGCGAGGCCGGGCAGCATCGTTTACTGCGCAGCCAGAACGAGCAAGGGACTTGTCGAGTGATCTGCTTTTCGCCGCGTCACGACCTGACGCTGCCGCAGATGGCAGCCGGCGACATCCGCCGCGTGGTCGATGTTTGGGCGGCGCAGGTGGCGGAGTTGGGCCGGACCTATCGCTGGGTGCAGGTGTTCGAGAACAAAGGGGCCGTCATGGGTTGCTCGAATCCGCACCCGCATGGGCAAGTGTGGGCCGGCAGCGAACTGCCCAACGAGCCGTGCAAGGAGGACGAGCGGCAGCGAGCCTATTTCGACGAATGCCAGCGCTCGTTGCTGTCCGACTATGGCGAGCTGGAGCGGCAGCAAGGGGAGCGGCGGGTAGTCGAGAATGAGCATTGGCTGGCAGTTGTGCCATATTGGGCCGTCTGGCCCTTTGAAGTGCTGTTGCTGCCGCGCCGGCACGTCTTGCGTCTTCCCGATCTTGTGGAGGGAGAGCGCGATGCCCTGGCTCAGATCTTGAAGCGCCTGTTGACCCGCTACGATAACCTGTTCGAGACCTCTTTTCCTTACTCGATGGGCTGGCACGGCGCGCCCACCGGACCCGATGCAGGCAGTGTGAGCGAGTCGTACCCTTACTGGCAACTGCACGCGCACTTCTACCCGCCTTTGCTTCGATCGGCGGTGGTTAAGAAGTTCATGGTGGGCTACGAGATGCTGGCCGAGGCGCAGCGCGACATCACGGCCGAGAGCGCGGCGGCCCGTCTGCGGGAGATGCCGGAGGTACACTATACGGAGGCGGCGCCAGTCTGACAGGACAGACGGCTGAGCTGATTCGCGCGCGACGGCGGGTCGGGAAGGGCCGGTCCGCCCTCGCGTGTTGTGCGCGCAGAGTGAGAGTGTTGGATAACGCCGCTTTCGTCGGATGGTTGGTGGCTAGGGGCGATTTTTCAGAGCCTGGCTGGCCTGTTTGGGGCCAAAGCGGGTCAATCTGTGGGCGAAATGGGCTGGAGCGGGCCATTTTCCCGGTCGGCAGGCGCGCCAAAGCCGATCGGTCAGGCGGCGATCAGCTGTGTCTTACGGGCACCCGGTCGGAAGCGCACGCCGGTCAGTAAGGTGACGATGCGCTTCAGGTTCAGGACCAGCGCCGTGAGATGGGCCTGGACACCGTAGCGCAGCAAGCCCAGGTAACGGCAGCGGCCAAAGCGATGCCAGAGCTTGGCTTCACCGAACTTGCGCTCCACCTTGTAGCGCTCAGCCCGGCCCGCCTTGTACTCAGGTGAGTCCTTGACCTTCTGCCAGTAGTCCCGGTTCTCGTTGCTGGCGGCCGTGCGATAGTCATTCAGACGCAGGGCGGAATGCTTGCCCTGCTGCCACAGCCGGTAATGCTGGTCGGTGTCGTCGTAAGCCTTATCGCCGGCGTAGATCTCGGCCGCGACGCCCACCTGCTCGTCGTGGTCCAACAGCTTCGGAAACTGTTCGTTGTCGGCCGCACTGCCACCCGTTGGCTCGATGGTCGTAATCAGACCCGTCTCGGCATTCAGGCTGACATGGCTTTTGTAGCCCAGATACTGCGTTTCTTGCGTGCTGACCTGGCCGTCTGGGCCTGTCTTGCGGCGCTTGCCCTTCTTGACCAGTTGCGCCTGCTTGTCTCGCGGCGGCTTGCCTTTCTCCTGGCGCTGCCGATCGGCGTCGTTGTCGACGTCGGCGACCGTATGCACGCTGTCCACCACCTGGATCTTGCCCAGCTTGATCCCAGCCGCCATGGCCTGACGCAGCACGCTGTCGCCGATGGCCTGGAACTTGGCCCAGCCGCCCGATTCCCGGATGCGCTTATTGAAC
>JADGQF010000441.1 GCA_017882045.1 Anaerolineales bacterium | reverse complement strand
CGAGACATCGGAGAAGCTGATCGTCTGCTGACTGTGTTGGCGCGCGAACGGGGCAAGCTGACGTTGCTGGCCAAGGGTGTGCGCAAGCCGGCCAGCCGGAAAGCCGGGCACATCGAGCCCTTTACGCATGTGGAGCTGCTGGTAGCCCGTGGCGCGAGCCTGGACCTGGTGACCCAGGCCGAAACGATCACCGCTCACCGGCAGCTCCGTGAAGACCTGTGGCGTAGCGCACTTGCCTACTACATTGTCGAGTTGGTCGATGCTGTCACGCAGGAGGCCGACCCCAACGCCTTGGTGTTCGACCTCTTGCTCGAGACCCTGAACCGGATCGACCAAGGCGCCCGTCCGAGCCTGGCACTGCAATACGGCGAGTTACACCTGCTGGGCCTCGCCGGTTTCCAGCCCCAGCTTTTTCACTGCGTAGAGTGCAACCAGTTGCTGAAACCAGAGACCAACTACTTCAGCCTGGCACGCGGTGGGGCGCTCTGTCCCACGCATGGCGCGCCGGGGCCGGACATGGCCGAGTTAAGCCTGCCGGTGTTAAAGGTACTGCGCTTCATGCAGAGCCGGTCCTGGGAGCAGGTCGCCCAGCTTCAATTGGGGCCGGAGATCAGCCAGCAAGTGGAAGCGCTGTTGGTGCATTACATCGTGTTTCACCTGGAGCGCAACCTGCGCTCCGCGGCGTTTATAGAGCGGCTGAAGCAAATGAGGCGCTGATGCAGATCCGCGAGTATCAACACTGGCTGGAAGCCTGGGATCGGGCGCGCGGGTGGGACCGGGTGTTGCCGGGGCACACGCTAATACACGCCTTCGAGGAGATGGGCGAGGTTGCCCGGCTGGTGCTGCAATGGGAAGGGTACAAGAACGCCGAAAGCCCCGAGAAGCTGCACGCCGAGTTGGAGGAAGAGCTTTCGGATGCGTTCGTATTCCTGTTTAAGCTGGCGTACCAGACTGGGGTGGATGTTGAGGCGGCGCTGGCGCGCGGCCAGGCCAAGGCCGACGGCCGCTACCCTGACCTGGAGCAGGCCGGCGCCGAACTGGCACGCTACCATGCCCGGCAGGCCGAAGAGTTGGCCCAACTATTGAACGGCAAAACGAGTCAGGAGCAGTAGTACCATGACCCCCAAACCCCTATCTTTTCAAGACGTCATCATGCGGTTCGAGCACTATTGGATCGAGCACGGATGCACGCTCTGGCAACCCTACAGCGAAAAGGTGGGCGCCGGCACGGGTAACCCGGCCACAGTGCTGCGCGTGTTGGGCCCGGAACCGTGGAATGTCGTCTACGTAGAGCCCAGCTACCGGCCGGATGATGGCCGTTATGCCGAAAACCCCAATCGCATGCAGATGCATACCCAGTTGCAGGTCATCCTGAAGCCCGATCCGGAAAACCCGCAGGATCTCTACCTGGGCAGCCTGGCTGCGATCGGCATCGATCGCGACCAGCACGACATCCGCTTCGTCGAAGACAACTGGGAATCGCCGGCATTGGGGGCCTGGGGATTGGGCTGGGAGGTCTGGCTGGATGGCATGGAGATCACGCAGTTCACGTATTTCCAGCAGGCCGGCGGTTTCCCGCTCAACCCGGTGTCTGTGGAGCTGACCTACGGGCTGGAACGCATCGTCATGTACCTGCAGGGGGTCAAAGAGGTCTGGCAGATCGACTGGGACGGCAAACACACATATGGCGACTTGTTGCGCGAGCCGGAGATAGAACACTGCACCTATGATTTTGAGGTGGCCGACGTGGGCCGGCTGAAGCAAATGTACGACCTGTTCGAGGCCGAAGCGCGCAGTTGCCTGGCTCACAAGCTGGTCATTCCTGCGCACGATTACGTTCTCCGTTGCTCGCACACGTTCAACCTGCTGGATTCGCGCGGCGCGATCGGCGTCACCGAGCGCCAGCACTACTTCGCGCGTATGCGCGACCTGGCCCGGCAAGTATCCGTCGCCTACGCCGAGCAGCGCGAGCGGCTGGAATACCCCTGGTTGCCCGGCACGGCCTCCGCCGCCCCGGAGATCGCCGGCGCGGCAGCGCAAGCGGCAGGGGACGGCGCGCAAGCTCTGCCCAGCCGGCCCGAGACGTTCTTGCTCGAGATTGGCACCGAGGAACTGCCCCCCGCCGACCTGAGGGACGCGCTGGCCCAGTTACAGACCGGCGTGCCGAAGCTCTTGGCTGATCTGCGGCTGGCTCACGGCAACGTCAGCGTGCTGGGCACACCACGCCGGCTGTCGGTGCTGGTCGAGGCGTTGGCGCCGGACCAGTCGGATGACGAGACGGTCGTCAAAGGGCCGCCGGCAGAGAGGGCGTTTGACGCCGGCGGCGCGCTGACGCCGGCCGGCTACGGGTTTGCCCGCAGCCGTGGGATCCCGGTCGAAAACCTCACGGTGAAAGAAGAAGGCGGCCGCCGTTATGTCTACGCCGTTGTCCGCCAGGCCGGGCGGCCGGCGCCCCAGGTCCTGGCCGAGGCCCTGCCGGGCCTCATCGCCGGCCTGCGCTTCGGCAAGAGCATGCGCTGGAATTCGTCAGGTGTGTTGTTCTCACGGCCCATACGCTGGCTGGTCAGCCTGCTGGGCCGGGACGTCGTGCCGTTCGGCTACGCCGGCCTGACTGCCGGCCGGCAGACGACCGGCCCGCGCTTCGCAGGCTCGCCGCAGATTGAACTGGAAACCGCCGAGGCCTACCTGGCCACCATGCAGGAGCAACGTATCATTGTCGATCGCGATGAGCGGCGCGCGCGGGTGTCGGCAGAGGTTGCGAAAATCGCGACCGAGGTGGGAGGCGCCGTCCCGGACGACCTGGGGCTGTTGGACGAGGTCACCTCGAAGTACGCGGTG
>JADGQF010000175.1 GCA_017882045.1 Anaerolineales bacterium | reverse complement strand
GGCGCCCCTTCCTCTTCCCGCCAAATGACCAACCCTGCTTCCTCGATGTCCTCTAGCGTATAACCCTTGCGCAAAAGCTGATCTTTGAGGGCATCCCAGGAATCCAGCGAGTAACCAAGCTGCCAGCTTTCCCAGGTGGCGGGGACCAGACCACGCCGCTCGAGGTATTCCCGAGCGATCGCGGCTTCACCGGCGTTGACAAGGAGGTGTTGGAAGTAAACGGCGGCGTCGGCAACAATTTCCCTCAGCCGCTCCAGATGCTGCTCCGCAGCGGGCGCCGGTCCTTCACGTGGCTGTAGTTCGACGCCGGCCTTGGCCGCGAGGAGCTTCAATGCCTCGCCGAAATCGAGGTTTTCCCGCTTCATCACAAACGAGAAAATGTCACCCCCGGTGCCACAGGCCCCAAAACAATGCCAACCCTGGCTATCGGGGAACACCACAAACGAGGGCGTCTTCTCGCCATGAAACGGGCAGAGCCCTTTATAATTGCGCCCCGCCTTCTTGAGCGGGACGTAATTGGAGATGACCTCGACAATATCGAGGCGCTCTTTGATCTCGTCGGTTACGCTCATAGGCCGCCAGGCCGCAACTGAATAGTGATGACGCTGGGATTTTTCCCCATCTCGGCTACAGAATTATACAAGAGCGCAGGCAACGTGTCAAAAGAGACTATTTGAGGCACACCAGCGAAAAGCAACCGGGTTTCGGGCTGCTATGGCCAGAAACCCGGTCTCTTGAGCTAGAGCGAAGGCCGGTGCGCCGGATTACTTCTTCGGCGCGTGTTTGATCGCGGCCTGGGCCGCGGCGAGGCGGGCCACCGGCACGCGGAACGGCGAGCAGCTCACGTAGTTGTTGCCGATCAGGTGACACCACTCGATGGAGTTGGGATCACCACCGTGCTCACCACAGATGCCCACTTCGAGACCCGGGCGACTCTTGCGACCTTCCTGGATGCAGATGTCCATCAGCCGGCCCACACCGTCGCGGTCGATGGTCTGGAACGGGTTGAAGGGCAGAATGCCTTCTTCAACATACTTGAGCAGGAAGTTGCGCTCGGCGTCGTCACGGCTGTAGCCGTAGGTCATCTGGGTCAGGTCGTTGGTGCCAAAGCTGAAGAATACCGCCAGCCTGGCGATCTCGCCCGCGGTCACCGCGGCGCGCGGAATTTCAATCATGGTGCCGAACTTGTAGTCGAGCTGCCGGCCCTTCTCCTGCATGACCTGCTTGGCGATCACCTCCAACTTGGGCTGGACGTACTCCAGCTCTTTGACGGTGCCGGTCAGCGGGATCATGACCTCAGGATGCGGATCGAAGCCACGCGCAGCCACGTCACAGGCTGCCTCGAAGAGGGCGCGCACCTGCATCTGCACGATCTCGGGCATGACGATGCTCAGGCGGATGCCGCGCAGCCCCATCATCGGATTGGACTCGTGCAGGCCCTTGACGGCTGCCAGCACGGTTTCCTTCTCGGCCAGGCCCTCGGTCTTGCCCAGGACCTTCATGGTGGTGACTTCCTCCTGCAAGGCCTCTTCGTCAGGAAGGAACTCATGCAAGGGCGGGTCGATCAGTCGAATGATGACCGGCAGGCCGGTCATGGCCTCGAACAGCCCATCAAAGTCACTGCGCTGGAAGGGAAGCAGCTCGTTCAGGGCCTCAGTGCGCTCTTCGCTGGTCTTGGCCAGGATCATGCGCTGCACGATCGGCAAACGGGACTGCTCGAAGAACATGTGCTCGGTGCGGCACAGGCCGATGCCCTGGGCGCCGAAGTTGCGTGCCCGGCGGGCGTCCGCGGGATAGTCAGCGTTGGCCCAGACCATCAGGCCACGGCTCGGATAGCCTTCCGGCCCGCTGCGGGCGCCCGGCTCGGCGGCGACCCCATCGGCCCACTGGAGCAGGGTGACCAGATCCTTCTGTTCCTCGAACTTGGCCGCGACGGTCGGGATCTGGCCGACGAACGCTTCGCCGGTCGCGCCGTCCACGCTGATCCATTCGCCTTCTTTAACCACCACGCCATTGCTGGTCAGCTTGCGCGCGTCGAAGTCGATGCGCATGCTGCTGGCGCCGACGACGCAGGGCTTGCCGAACTGGCGGGCAACTACGGCGGCATGGCTGGTGGCGCCGCCCTCGCTGGTCAAGATACCTTTGGCCGCGATCATGCCGTGCACGTCGTCAGGCTTGGTGAAAGGCCGGACCATGATCACAGCCTGACCTTCCTTGGCTTTCGCCTCGCACAGGTCGGCGTCGAAGTAGACCTGGCCGACGGCTGCGCCGGGAGAGGCGTTCACGCCCTTGGCCAGGAACTTACCGGCGGCCTGGGCCGCTTTCTTGGCATTGGCATCAAACTGCGGGTGCAGAAGCGTGTTAACCTGGGCCGGCGTGACGCGCGTGAGGGCAGTCTTACGGTCGATCAGATTTTCACCCACCATATCAACGGCGATTTTGATCTCGGCCGCCGAGGTGCGTTTACCGTTGCGGGTCTGCAACATCCAGAGGCGACCGCGTTCGATAGTGAACTCGATATCCTGCATGTTCTTGTAGTGCTTCTCGAGGATGGCACAGATTTCCAGGAACTGCTTGTAAGCCTCGGGCAGCTCGTCCGCCATCGTCGCGACTTTCTTCGGGGTACGGATGCCGGCGACGACATCCTCGCCCTGGGCGTTGATCAGATACTCGCCCCAGACGCCCTTCTCCCCCGTGCTCGGGTTGCGGGTGAAGGCCACACCGGTGCCGGAGGTGCTGCCCATATTGCCGAAAACCATGGTCACGATGTTGACAGCAGTGCCCAGGTTGTCAGGGATCTCTTCGTGGCGCCGGTAAGACACGGCCTTTCTGCCGTTCCAGCTGCGGAACACGGCCTCGGTAGCAAGGCTTAGCTGTTCCAGCGGGTTCTGGGGGAAGTCGAAGCCTTTGTGTTTCTGCACAATCTTCCGGTACTCACCTGCCAGTGCCTTGAGTTGCCCGGCGGTCAGGTCCACATCTTCCTTGGCGCCTGCCTGCTTCTTAGCAGCGTCGAGCGCTTCCTCAAACGCCTCATCCGGAATGTCCAGCACAACGGCGCCGAAGCCCTGGATCAGGCGGCGGTAGGCGTCCCAGGCGAAGCGCGGGTTCTCGGTCAGCTTGGCGAGTCCCTCGACCGTCGCGTCGGTCAGGCCGATATTCAACACCGTGTCCATCATACCCGGCATGGAGAACTTGGCGCCAGAACGGCACGAGACCAAAAGGGGGTTCGCGGAATCGCCAAACTTCTTGCCAGCGAGCCCTTCAATCGTATGCAGCGCTTCCAGTTCCTGGTCCCACATCCCTTCTGGAAACTTGTTGCCGTTCGCCAGGTAGGCGTTGCAGGCTTCAGACGTGACCGTTAAGCCGGGCGGCACCGGCAGACCGATGCGGGTCATCTCGGCCAGGTTTGCACCTTTGCCGCCGAGCAACCCCAGAGCATTCTGCCAGTCTCCGCCGACGTACTTTTGTGCCTGGTCTAACTCACCAAAGAGGTAAACCCACTTTTTGGCCATGCTAATAGATCCTCCTGTATATAATGCACCAGCTTTGTGATACAACACCCGATTATAGGACTAACGAGCACATTTGGCAAAGCTACCACCTGATTTTTGCACTCGCAGCCTGACATTGGCAAACCCCAACGCGACAACCTCCGCCGGGGTTACGGACAGGGATAACAAGGACAGGGCCGCAACCCTGTCCTTGTTGGCTGACTTAGTGGATTGCCGGGTAGGTGTCTACCCAGTAGATGTCTACCCAGCGGTGAAAGAAGCCTGCCGATGCGTTAGCGCGGTTGCAGGCAGTCATCGAGCGAGGCCGGCAGTGCCCGAAGCATCGGGGCAGCGTCAGCGAGCCCAGGGGTCTTCGTCGAGCTCCTCCGCCTCTTCCTCTTCTTCCTCTTCCTCGCCCATATCCTTCCAGTCGCCCTGACCCAATTCGTCGATCTCGAGCTCTTCCTCTTCCTCATCTTCCCAACTCAAGTCTTCGACGCGGCCCGGCACATCCATCTCGTCGGAGGCCTCGTCGGGGATCTCCTCGTACGTTGCGCAGTAGCCCTCTCGGTCGATGCGTATTTCCTCTGAGCTGCACAGGCCGTTGTCCCAGTTGACACAGTCGGCAAGCTTGCAGAACACCTTAACACTCATAGCGTTCTCCCCCCATGACATGTTGCCGGCACCGAGATTGGGCTCACCCGTGCAGGACATCATTGAGCCGGAGAATGCCACAACTTCTTTGCGCGTGCAAATTAGCCGCGACGCACAAGAGAACGCGCAAAAAGGACTTCCGAAGCCGGGCTTCGGAAGTCCCAAGGATCTAGCCGCGCCCTGCGCCGCTCAGCCCGGGTTCAACCCGTAGCGTGCGCAAGCCGCAGCCAAGATACCGTTGATCAACTCTTCGTACCTCATCCCGTCGCCCTCTGCTTCCAGCACGAGGTCACTCAGTCCCGGGTAAAGGCCGGGCAGCGGATTGACTTCCAGGATGTACGGCTTGTTGCCGTCGTCCGCATCCAGCCGGAAGTCCACCCGGGCCACGTCGAGGCAACCGGTCACCCGGAACACCGCGGCCATGAGCCAGTCGAGTTGTTCCACGAGGGCCGGCTCCAGCGGGGCCGGGCAGAGGCAATGGAAGTCATGCGCCCACTCGGTCTTCATTCGGTTGGTGTAGACTCCATTCTCGCTGGCCGGATAGGCGTTAAAGTCGACTTCCAGGGGCGGCAGGAAGCGCAAGCCGTGCAGTACACGCACCGCCCGTTCGTCAGCCGGCACTCGCCAGGCAACCGGCTCGTTCAGGTTGCCAATCGCCCCCACCGTGACCTCGCGCCCGCGCACGTAGCGCTCGACCAGGATGGGCTGGTCGTACCTGTCCAGGTGCCCGGCCAGCCGCTCTCGCAGCTCGCGCTCGTTCTGCACGATCGAATCAGCGGTCACCCCCATCCCCGTGCCTTCCCGGCTCGGCTTGACGAACAGCGGGAAACACAGATCGGCATCCAGGGGCTCGTTAGGTCGCTCGAAGACCTGGAACGCGGGTGTCGGCAAGCCGTGGAAGTGGAGGACCCGCTTCGTCATCGGCTTGTCCAGTGTCAGAGCCAGCGCCAGCACCCGCGCCCCCGTGTAGGGAATGCGCAGCATCTCGAGGAGCGCCGGGATGTGTGACTCCCGGCTGTCTCCCCAGTGACCCTCGCAGATGTTGAAGCAGATGTCCGGCTTCAGCCTGGGTAGGGTCTCGACCAACGAGAGGTTGCCCTCCAGAAAAGTAGCCTCGTGACCACAGGTCTCCAGAGCCGCGACGATCGAGTTGATCGTCACGTCCGAATCCAGGTCATCCCACTGGTCGGCCGGCATGCCCCCGAAGCGAGGCGCGTTCTTCTTCAGATTGGCCAGGACGGCAACGTTCAACCCCATCATTCGTCTCCCTTGTGCCCGCTACCGTTCTCGGACGGCGAGATATGCCCGATGCCTCTGTGAGGAGCCGCATTGTTCCCATTTAGCGGCGTGGAGTGATGACCGTTGTCGTTCCTGAAAGCCGTCGCCTGGCCGTTATCCTTGGCGGGCAGGCTGACATCAGCGCTGCCATCGCCCAACGTTGAAACCTCGATGCTGGATGGGCCCGGGCTGTACGTCTCCCAGGTGATATCCCCCAGGCGTTGGTGCACGCGATCGAAGCCTTCAGGCTTGATGTTGTCGGCCACACCCTCCAGCAGACCTGCCACACCCTCCTGGCCCCGCTCGAAGTTCGGCAGCGCTCGCTCGGGCCGGGCAGTAGTATGGCCGGTGTAATCGTTGGGCTCATTGTAAGTCGTAATGAAACCCTCAAAGTTGCGCAGTACGACCTTGCCTGGCGCCTGGCTGATGACATATTGCGGCCCCACCGGAATCTTGCCGCCTCCACCTGGGGCATCGACGACGAAAGTAGGAATGGCATAGCCGCTCGTGTGGCCGCGCAGACCCTCGATAATCTCGATCCCCTTGCTGACGGTCGTGCGGAAGTGGCCGGCGCCCTCCACCAGGTCGCACTGGTAGATGTAGTACGGACGCACCCGGTTGCGCACCAGCTTATGCACCAGTTCCTTCATCACTTCCACCGAGTCGTTGACCCCGGCGAGGAGCACCGTCTGCGCGCCCAGCGGAATGCCGGCGTCGGCCAGGCGAGCCAGGGCTTCAGAGACCTCGGGTGTGATCTCTTTCGCGTGGTTGAAGTGAATGTTCATCCACAATGGATGGAATTGGCGCAGCATCGCCACCAGGTCAGGCGTGATGCGTTGCGGCATGAACGTAGGCACGCGGCTGCCGATGCGGATTACCTCGACATGCTCGATGGCTCGCAGGCGGCGCAGCAGGTCCTCGAGAATACGTTGCGGCAGGATCAACGGATCGCCGCCACTCAGCAGGACATCACGTACCTGCGGCGTGCGGGCAATGTAGTCGATCTGCGCATCGTAGTCGCTGCGGCTGAACTGCGCGCCCGGGTCACCTACAATCCGGCTGCGCGTGCAGTAGCGGCAATAGCTGGCGCACTGGGTCGTAACCAGCATGAGTACCCGGTCGGGATAGCGATGGACCAGGCCAGGCACGGGGCTATGCGCATCTTCATTCAGTGAGTCTACGTACATACCGTCGAAGGCCGTCAGCTCTTTGCTGGTCGGGATCACCTGGCGACGGATCGGACAGTTCGGATCGTCGGGGTCGATCAGCGAGGCAAAGTACGGGGTAACCTCCACCCGGAAATGATGGTGGCGGCAGCCTTCGGCTTCCTCAGGGGTCAGGTTGATAATCTGGCTCAGCTCTTCAGCTGTGTTCAAGCGGTGGCTAAGTTGCCAGCGCCAGTCACTCCACTGGCTGTCCGGGACCTCGGCCCACCGCGGGGCGCGGCAGGACATTCTCCGTTGGGGAGGTTCATCGCTCAGAGTGGTCTCGGAACTCTCTGACGAATTGCCCCATTGGGGAGGTTTCTCGCTACATACCTCTACATCGGACGAAGTACCCATCTTCATTGCTCCTCATAGGTCTGGATTTAGCGAACAAACGACACCCCCGCAACCCTGGATTCAGAAAGCGGGGGTGTTAGAGATTCAGTTCAAACCAATCAGCTTAATTACGTACAAGAGCGCAATAAGTTTCGTCCTCGGCTTCGGCCCTTCTCTTGTACGGGTTCCCGCCCCGTCTATGGCCGGCCGAGCCCCGTTAGCGGTCGTCGTCGAGTTCGTTGTCGTCGGCCTCCTCAGCCTCGTCGTCTTCGTCGTCAAAGTCCTCGAAGTCGTCTACTTCGTCCTCGAGATCCTCGTCGTCTTGGTCTTCTTCTTCCTCAACGTCGCCTTCCCATTCCTCATCCTCGTAAGAGAAGAATTCGAAGGCCTCAGGGCTCGCGTTGCACTCCGGACATCTGGCGGGCCGCTGTAGCGCCGTGCCCTCCAAAATGTGGTTACACTCCATGCACTCCCACTCGCCGGTGGCCGCCGGGGTCTGGTTGGACTGCAACATGTGTGTGTCTCCTTGCCCTTTGCGGGTCCGATTTCTTCCTTGAGGCCCTTACACCAACGCGCATCACTCTCGATACAATAATAACCCTTGATGAAGATTTTGTAAGTTAGCAAACACCCAAAACCAGGGCGCCTGATCACTCTGATTTACGTAACAATCGATAAACAATAGCAAGTCCAGACGAGCGAGGAACAACAATGGGCTGAGCCTGTCGGGCCGGCGAGGTTCACATACTCTTAATTTTAATCACTCGTTGTCAAATGTCAATTTTCTCTTTAAAGGTTGACAGGGCAGAACGCATGTGGCATACTGGCGAAGCGGCAGGGAGCAATGCCCGCTAGCCTGCAGCGACAACTGAGGTATGAATAACTGTGAACCGGACTAGTAACCGGCGATACGCGATCACAGAGAGCCTCCAGCGGTGAGAAAGGGGCATCTACGGCGCCAGCGAATGGACCGGGGAGTTGCAGACAGAAAGGCAATCGCCGAGTATGCTCTGCCGGCATCGCTACCGTTATCAGAGCGCACGGCATGGTAGGCGTAGATTGGCCCGCACCATACCGGCAGAGGGGGGACCGGTCGCGCCGGCCCAATCAGGGTGGTACCGCGAGGATCAGAGCCTCGTCCCTGGCGTTATGCTTGGGGCGAGGTATTTGTTTTAATGATGGAGAACTGATATGACCGACAGAAAACGCATCCTGACCGGCGACCGCCCGACGGGGCGGCTGCACCTGGGGCATTACGTGGGCAGCCTGCGCAACCGCGTCCGCCTGCAAGATGAATACGAGTGCTTCTTCATCATCGCCGATCTGCACATGCTCACAACCAAACCGGGCCCGGAACACATCGCCGAAATCGCCGATAATGCGCGCGGCCTGGCGCTCGACTATCTGAGTGTGGGCATCAACCCCGGAAAGTGCACGATCTTCCTGCAGTCGGCCATTCACGAAGTGTACGAGCTGAGCCTGTTCTTGGGCAACCTGGTGACTGTGCCGCGCCTGGCGCGCTTGCCCAGCATCAAGGACATGGCGCGCGCAGCGCTGATGGATGAAGACACGATCCCCTTTGGCTTGTTGGGCTATCCCGTCCTGCAGGCGGCGGATATTCTGCTGCCACGCGCCCACCTGGTGCCCGTCGGCAAGGATAACCAGGCGCATGTGGAGATCACACGCGAGCTGGCCCGGCGTTTCAACGGCCTCTACGGGGAAGTCTTCCCTATCCCCGATGACCTGGTCGAGGGCGGCACCCTGGTGGGTACGGACGGGCAAGCCAAGATGAGCAAGTCGCTGGGTAACGCGATCTTCCTCAGCGATTCCGCGGCCGTCGTGCGCAAAAAGGTGTTCAGCATGTATACGGACCCCAACCGGATCCATGCAGACGTGCCGGGCACGGTCGAGGGCAACCCGGTCTTCGCGTACCTGGATATGTTCGACCCAGACAAGGCCGAGGTAGCCGATCTGAAAGAGCGCTATCGCCAGGGTAAGGTGGGCGATGTGGAGGTCAAGGAGCGGTTGGCGGTCGTGCTGAACCAGTTCCTTGATCCGGTGCGCGAGCGCATGGCCTATTACCAGTCTCAAAGTGGTCTGGTCGACGAGATCATCTACGCTGGAACGCTGCACATGCGCGAGGTGGCCGCTGAGACGCTGCGTGAAGTCAAAAAAGCGATGGGCCTGACCAGCGCATTTAACCGCATTGCACGCAAAGCGGAGGACAGGCGCAAAAAAGAAGCGGCCACCGCGGCGAAGTCTCAGGCCGGCGCGCCGGCGCCGGCCGGCAAGGCCTCTCACTGATGCCGATCTCAGGCCGGGCAACGGCGGCTGGCACTGCTCGCTACGCGGCACGCTTCAACCCTGCAGAGCATGACCCCGGCAAGCAAAGGCTGCCCGGCCATTTTCGCGCGGGGCTTGGGCTAACGATGTCCTCTATCGGCGCCGGGACTTACCTTGGAGAAACATCCGACGCCGTCGACGAGGGCTACCAGGCGGCGCTGAGCGAGGCGGTGCGCCGGGGCTGCAATGTACTTGACACAGCGGTGAGTTACCGGGTGCAGCGTAGTGAACTGGCAGTCGGGCGCGCCGTCGCGGCCTTGATCGCCTCCGGGGAGGCGGCGCGGGACGAATTAGTCATTGCCAGCAAGGGCGGCTTCATCGCCTATTACCTGGTACGTCCCGCTAACCCAATGGACTACATTTATGAGAAGTTCATGGCCACAGGTGTCATCGAGCCGGAAGACCTGGCAGGGGGAATTCACTGTATCGCGCCACGCTACTTGAGCCAGCAGATCATCTGGAGCCTGGGCAATCTGGGCTTACACACGCTCGACGTCTATTACATCCATAACCCTGAAACGCAACTGGCTTTTGTGGATCGCACCACCTTCCATCGCCGCATGCAACTCGCCTTTGCCCGGCTGGAAGAAGAGGTTGCCGACGGGCACATCGGCTGCTATGGCGTGGCGACATGGGATGGCTTGCGGCGTCCACACGTTGCGGCCGATTACATGAGCCTGGAAGTGCTGGTACAGCTGGCCGCCGAGGCCGCCGGCCCGAACCATCATTTCAAGGCTCTGCAATTGCCGCTGAACGCAGCCATGACCGAGGCAGCCACTTTTCGCAACCAGCCGGTGCGCGGCGAAGTGCTGACGCCATTGGCTGCCGCCGAACGGTTGA
>JADGQF010000440.1 GCA_017882045.1 Anaerolineales bacterium | reverse complement strand
GCTCTGTATAAAGCTGAAGCTGGTTGATCTTCCAGCCGGCCAGCATATCCACCAGGCCATACACCGTCTCCAGCGAAGGCACCTTGTCCCGGCTGATATCCAGCATCACGCCGCGCACAGGGAAATCCGGCCAATCGCGGATGTAAACGCATCTCAGAGAGCCGGTTTCGCCCGCCGCCTGCGCGGCCTGCAGCATCTGCGCGAGAGTACACGCGCCATAGAACGCGCCCGCCGTATCCCGCGCCGTGATGCTGATACCAGCCGCGCCGACAATCAGCGTGTAGCCCTGCGGAGGCTGCGCGGCAGCCGGATCGACGCGCAGAGTGAGCCCGACCAACTCAGGCGGCGTCGCCCAACTGGCCGTGACTTCCCAATCCAGGCCCGCCTCCGCCAGAAGCGTCCGCCGAATCAGACCGGCGCTGAACCATAACTCCTGCGGGGCAGCCGAGTTGAGCAGAATCAGCCGCCCGGCCGCCAACGGGTAAACGCCGGTTTGAACAGCCGCGTGCCTGGGCACGGGGAGAAGAGAAGTGAGATCGGACATTGCTGCCTCGCTTTGCTTGATCATTTAGCCTCGTCCTTGCCCCAGGTGAGGTACTCCCGATACAGTTTGAAGCCGAACTTGCCGTAAAAGTCGACGATGGTCGTCCAGTCGATCACACAGCCGTCCACACCCCGGTCGCGCAGGGCGCGCAATCCGCCGTCCAACAGGGCTGCGCCATAACCGGAGCCGCGACAATCCGCGCTGACGCCGATCGCGCCCAATTGGCCCCAGGGGCGCGGCAAGCGGTACGGGAAATAGTGATCGAGCGGCACGAGCGAGTCCTCATAGGTGAGATGAGCGCAGCCGTCCACACCACATGCGGTGCAGAGCAACACGTAATCGGCGATCCGGCCCCCTTCTCGCAGAAACGCCTCATACTCATAGTACCAGCGTCCCGAAAACTCGCGCTGCAAGAACTCGCGCAATGCCGCTTCCTGGCCCGGCTCAGCCGGCGCCACGCGCACGTCTGCGGATAAACGCACGCCGGCCGGCGTGACGTAGTCGTGCAGCGAGCGGGCAACATCCCAACTGCGCTCGTGTCCGGGCAACGCCCCATAGCCCCGCCTGGCGAAAAAGTCGTCCGTCCCCAGGCTCGCCGGCAGACCTGGCGCAAACCATTTGATGCTGCCACCTAATACGGTGTAGGCGCAGCCCTGCCCGGCCAACCAATCCTCAGCCCAGCTCAACAGCGCGCTGCCGACGCCCTGGCCGCCGCTGGCCGGCCGCACTGCGAGCGCATCTATCCAACCGGCCTGCGGAGGCATGACCTGCGGGTGGTCGTGCAATACGCTGGCCAGCACGAAACCCACCGGCTCGCCGTCATTCACCGCCAGGCGCCCGGCACGCGCCACCCCCGCGGCCGGCGCTAGATGGTAGCGGACAAAGCGCGGTGAGATGGCCAGTTCGGGGCCACAGGCCTGCGTCCAGATCGCGGCGACTGCCTGAACGTGAGAACGGTCCGCGGCATCGAGTAGCTCGTACTGCATGCTGTTCCCCTTACGACGGACAGGCGACCGGGTGGCCCGGTGACGAGGTGGACGTAAGACGTAAAACGTAAGCGGAAGACGCCATTGTCCTCCGCTCACCTGGTCATCGGGTCACCCCATCGCCCGTCTCCAGCCATCTGGCCGTTGTTCGGGGCAAAGAATAGGGGTGTGGCGGGGAAGAATAACAATCAGGTATTCTACCTGCTCTGTGCCTGTCTGGCAAACACGCAGTAGCGTCTCGTTTGACAGCGCCATTCCCTAACCATAGGCGAGGGCGCCGGCCCTGTTCCTGCCCGACGCAAGCAGCCGCACCGATTGTTTGGTCCGCTTACATAAGTCGTCTATAATGCTGGAGTTGGTTATCAATTTCCGGCGGGCGAGCGGACGCCCAATAGTCGAGGCAATGCTGATGGCGCAGTTAAAGCTGGTTACCGTTTACGAGTCCCAGGGCATGCTGGGCGCACAGGTAGTGAAGGGTAAGCTGGAGAGCGCGGGACTGCCGGTGCTTTTGAAGTACGAGTCCTACGGCCAGGTGCTGGGCCTGACGGTCGACGGGCTGGGGTTGGTCGAGGTACAGGTGCCAGCCGAGCTCGCGGAGGACGCACTGGCGTTGCTTGACGACGAAAACGAAGACGAAGAATTATAAAGCGTCCCGATTATTTGTAAAAGTCGCCGACTTCTGGTATATTTATGTCTTGTTGTAAGAATTGGCTGTGCACAGGAGATTCCCCGCGTGATCCAACGGAAGACTCAGACCGCCGAGTATTGGCAGGGGTTCACCCTCACCGATAATGAGGTTGAATTTCTGCATAACGTCCTGCTGGAGGCCGAGGAGCCTTTGACCACTCAGGCCCTGGCGCTGGCCCTGGTGGGCGAGCGCGTGCGACACGAAGAAGCCGAATTGCGCGCTGAGTTGGGCAAGGGAGCGCTGTACCAGCCGAAGAACTACTACGGCGTGGGCGACAAGGTCATCTTCCCAGCGTTCGATTTCCGGCTGGGACAGGTTGTCACGGCGCGCGCGGGCCGCAACCCGGAGTACGGCGACTTTGAGGTCATTACCGTCGACTTTGGCCCGGAGCGGCGCCAGCGTGCCTTTGCCGCCGGCCTGAACGCCCCGCATAAGCTGAATGTCGACACGCCGGACCTTTTGACCGCCGGCGACGTCGCCAGCCCTGAGAAACTGCTCGCCACGGTCGCCGGCAATCTGCCGGCCGCCCTCCCCGGCCTGCTGGCCCAAACCAGTGAGTTTGCCTCCTTCGAGAATCGCTGGCTCCTGCGTGACTTGCTGGCTGACCTCCATGTCGGCCACCTGAACA
>JADGQF010000439.1 GCA_017882045.1 Anaerolineales bacterium | reverse complement strand
CAGGAAGCTGGAGTAGAGCATCAGCACCTCGCGGCCGGCCGGCACGTCGACAATGCCGAAAATGCGCTGCACCAGCGTTGAACCGGCCGCGCGCTCGTCCACGATGAAGGGGAACTGATAGCTTTCGACCGGGTATCCGTCTGCCCGCATCTGGGCCAGCAAGGCGCCGTAGGCCAGTTGGGCGCGGCGCAGGCGCTCGTTGTCCAACAGCCGGCCCAGCATGTGGGAGAGCACCTCGCGCCGGCGACCGGTCATCAGCGCCTGCATCTGGCCGTAGTCCGTTTCGATGTCCACGCCGATGCCCGACCAGCGCAGGCCCTGCTCGGCCGACCAGGCTTTGAACGCGGCGTAGCAGCCTGCGGCCTGGGGCGCGTTGTCCAGCCCGAACCAGTAACCTTCGTCTTTTGGCAGCAATAGCCAGGCCACCAGCGGAATGCCGGCCTGGTTGAGGCAGCGCACCACTTCGGCGCGCTCGGCGCTATGATCGAGGATGCCCAGGCTGACGCCGGCGTGCAGGGCCAACAGGTCGGTGACGACCGCCGGGTCCGAGAACAGGGCTTGCAGCAGGGCCGGTTCCAGTTCGCAGGCAAAGGTCAGCCTGGGTTGCGGCATAATTCTGCTCCTTCTTTCACGAGCAGATTATACACCCAGATTCCCTTCTGCCTGCCAACTCTCGCCTTCGCGCAGCACGACCAGGCTTTTCGCCGGCGCGCGCTCTCACCCGTCACTTGTGCCGTCTTTTAGAATGACTATAATGATAACGGTCCACACACTCATCACTCGAAGGACGTGCCCATATGAACAGTCAGGACATCACCTACGCCCAGCTTGCCCGGAGGATCGATCATTCCCTGCTCAAGCCCGAGCTGACGGAAGCGGATATCATCGCCGGCTGCGAGCTGGCGCAGCGTTATCACGTGGCTTCCGTCTGTGTCAAGCCGTGTTACGTGCCGGTGGCCGCGCATCACCTGGTCGGTTCGGACGTGGCCGTCGGCACCGTCGTCAGCTTTCCTCACGGCAGCTCGACCACCGCGACCAAGGTCTTTGAAGCCCGCCAGGCGCTGGCCGATGGCGCGCGCGAGCTGGACATGGTTGCCAACTACGGCGAGCTGCTCTCAGGCCATAGCCAGGCTGTGGAAGCCGATATCCGCGCCGTCGCGGAAGTGGCCCATTCCGGCGGGGCCATCCTCAAGGTGATCCTCGAGAACGCCTACCTGAGCGACGAGCAAAAAGTGCTCGGTTGCCGGCTGGCCGAGGCGGCGGGCGCCGACTTCGTCAAGACTTCCACCGGCTACGCGCCCAGCGGGGCGACCGTGGCCGACATCCGGCTGATGCTCGCGACCGTCAGCCCGCACGTGCAGGTGAAAGCGGCCCACGGCGTGCGCACGCTCGACGCGCTGCTGGCCATGATCGACGCCGGCGCGACGCGCGTGGGCGCCACCGCCACCGCCGCCATGTTGGACGAGTTTGCCCGCCGGCAAGCTGGGTCGCCGGCTTCTGAGCCGCTGGCTTCTGAGCCGCTGGCTGCCGAACCGCAGAGCGCGCGCGGTTGATCTTAAACACCATCGGCAGATGCAGGATCAGCATTGGGAGGCAGATCTGATGGCCGAGAACGAGTCTACCCCACAAAGCAAGGCCGAGCTGGTGGCGCGCATCACGCGCGAATGGGATGCCTTGCAGGCCGCCATCGCCGGATTGAGCGAGGAGCAGTTGACCGCCCCCGGCGATGGAGGTTGGTCGATCAAGGACAATCTCGCCCACATCGCGGCCTGGGAGCAGTACATGCTGGCAGCCGTTTTACAGGGCCAGACCGCCGCGCAGGCGCTGGGCGTGGCGCCTGAGACCCTGCAGGGCCTGGACGATAACGGCATCAATGACATTCTCTACCGGCGCAACCGAGACCTGCCTGTGCCGGCGGTGCTGGACGCCGCCCGCCTTTCGCACGAACAGGTTATGCAGACCCTGGCGCGCACCCCGTTTGAGGATCTGCCGAAACAGTTCAAGCCCGACCGGCCCGAGCCGGTGATCGAATGGGTCATCGGCAACACCTATGACCACTATCGCGAGCACCGGCTTTACATCGAGCGGCTCAAGTGAGCGCTCTAACCAGATAAGGGTGAACGGCCGGCCTATGGCAACTCAGCCTGAGAACGCGAACGCCGCCTGTGAACCGGTCCTCGTGCGCGAGGGCCTGGCGATCTATGATGCGGGACGCGGCGTCCCGCTTTTGCTCATGCCTTATCCGCATGGCTTTACGCATACGCCGATGGCGGACGGCGCCCTGGCGCGCTGCCTGATCGGCGCCGGGCGGCGCGTCATCACCTTCGATCCGCCCGGCGCTTACCGTTCCACCCGCCCGGCCGGCGTCGACATGCAGGAGATGCTTGATTGCGCCGAGGAGGCCCTGCAAGCCTGTGAAGTGCCCGGTCGCGTGGACGTGGTCGGGCACAGCATGAGCAGCCTGTGCGCGCTGGCCCTCGCCCTCGCGCGTCCCGAGCGCACCGGCAGACTGGTGCTGATCGGGGCCTTGTCGGGCTACGGCGCGCTGCGGCGCTGGGGCATGCCGCATAACTGGCGCCCGTGGCGCCACCTGGCCTTCTGGCAATTTGCCTGGTACGACTTTCTGCTTCGCCAGGGCCGAGGCAGCCTGGCGGACCACAAGCGTCTGTCGCGGCTCAAGGATGACCCCTCTTACGTGAACAAACGCCTCGTGCCGGCGGAGCCTGTGCTGCCCGACGACCACCTTCGTCCTGCCCCCGTCCGCGATCGCTGGTTGGCGACTTCGGTGAACTACGACTACGCCGCGCGACTGGCTGACATATCCGCGCCGGCCCTCATCTGCGCCGGG
>JADGQF010000174.1 GCA_017882045.1 Anaerolineales bacterium | reverse complement strand
CCGGCTCCGTCTTGACGACTGTCCGCCGCTTGCGCGTGGGCTACTCCCCAACGGCTACCAGTCTACCAGACCGCGCCGGTCCTGTCAATTAAGGCCGGTCTGAGACTCGCCCTCGGTGACAACAGTCGTTGCGCGGCGTCTGCAAAAGGTGTACATTGTTAGTATAAAAGCTGTGTCGTAGGAGCCGGGCGACCAAGGTCGCTGCAACCGGCCGGCAAAGTCGCTCTTCAGCGACTGGCTCTAGCCTGCGCAGGCAGGCTTCGCAATGGTTGCAGCGGTTTCAACCGCCCGGCGAGCGTGCTAGAATAGACCATGCGCGCAACCACGTCCCCATTCCTCACCGCCGGCCGGCTGCGCGCCCTGCGCTTGCGGGCGCAGTGGCTGGATCAGCCACGCCCGGCAGGGCCGGCCGAGGTGGTGCGCAACCTGTGCGGCGTCCAGGCCCAGGACGCCAACGCGGCCGCGCTGTCGATCGGCGTGCGCGCCGAGGGCCTGACCGCCGGCGACGTGGCGCGCGCCCGCCTCGAAGAGCGCTCGCTCATCCGCACCTGGGCCATGCGCGGCACGCTGCACCTGCTGGCCGCGGAGGACATCGGCTGGCTGCTGCCGCTGCTCGCCCCCGGCCTGATCGCCGGCAACGCGCGCCGTTACGCCGAGCTGGGCCTGGACGCGGACACGCTGGCGCGCAGCCTGCGCGCACTGCAAGATGCCCTGGCCCGGGAGGGTCCTCTGACCCGCGCCGAGATCGTCGCCCGGCTGGCGGAGCGCGGCATCTCGCTGGCCGGCCAGGCGCGCGCCTACCTGGTCCAGCGCGCCGCCCTGGAGGGTCTCATCTGCCAGGGCCCCGACCGTGGCGCCGAGCCCGCCTACGTGCTGCTGGCCGAGGCCGGCCGCCTGGACCGCTTCCTCGGCGCCGACGTCCAATTGTAGGCCACCATTGGTCCCACCGCCCGTTTGCCCTTATACTGCTGGCGTCAGAACCTGGCCGGGCCGCTGAGGTGCCATGAAATCTACCGATAGATTCCTGATCGCCATCGTCGCGGGCGTCCTCCTCCTCGTCACCGTCGCGCTGGTGGTTGCCATGCGCCAAGCGCCGCTCACTTACCGGCCCGACACCGCCCCTGATTCCGTGGCCTTCAACTATCTGCTGGCGCTGCAGCGCAACGATTACGCACGCGCGCTGGCCGGCCTCTCGCCCCGGCTGGCCAGTCCCCCGGGCAATGCCCAGGCCCTGGCCGCCGACGTGCACGAGAACCGCTACATGTTTCAGATGGACGAAAATCTGGTGGCCTTCAGCCCGGACCCGGCCCAGGTGAGCGCTGAGACGGCCACCGTGCAGGTGCACGAGACCCGTTTCTACCAGGGGCAGCTGTTCAACTCCGGCGAGACCACCGACAGCTTTGAGATGCGCCTGGGCCAGACCGGCGGCGCCTGGACCATCGTCAGCGCCGATCGCTACTGGCTCCCCTGCTGGGAACAGGCAAACGGCTGCCACAACCCCGGGCCGAAGCCGTAGGGAGGGTGATATGGCTGCCGTCCGTCGCTGGTACGTCTACATCATCTGCGCCGTGGCGTTGCAGTCGCTCGCCTGGGGCGCGATCGGCCTGCTGCGCAACCTGCTGACCCTGCCCGGGCGCGCGCCCGTCACGCTGACCGCCTTCCAGATCGCGTTGCTCGTCATCGGGCTGCCCGTCTACCTGGCCCACTGGCTGGAAGCCGAGCGCCTGGCCGCGCGCGACCCCGACGAGCGCGACAGTCCGCTGCGCCGCCTCTACCTGTACGGCACACTGGCCGCGTTCCTCGGACCCGCCCTGGCGCAGGCCTTTGACCTGCTCGCCCGCCTGTTCCGGCTCGCCCTCGGCAGCTCCCCCCGCCCCATCATCGCGCCGCTCGAATCCAGCGGGCAAGTGATCGTGCGTGACCTGATCGCCCTGGCCGTGCTCGCCCTCCTTTTCGCCTATCATTGGCGCATCCTGCAGCGAGACAGCGCGCAGGCGCCCGAGACAGGTGACGCGGCCGGGCTGCGCCGTCTCTACGTGCTCGGGGTCAGCGCGGCCGGCCTGACGCTCACCATCCTGGGCCTGGATCACCTGGTGTCGTGGCTGCTGTTTCAGCTGGGCCTCGGCCCGGTCAGCGCCGCCCGGCCGCTCAACAACGTCGTGCTGGCCGACGAGATCAGCCGTCTGCTGGTCGGCCTGCCCGTCTGGCTGAGCTCCTGGGGCTGGGCGCAACGCCTCTATGCCGGCGATGATCCGGCAGAGCGCGACTCGGCGCTGCGCAAGTTCTATCTCTACGCCGCCGTCTTCATCGCCGTCACAACCGGCGTCAGCAGCGCGGCCGTCGTCCTGGCCGATCTCTTCCGCCGCCTGTTGTCAATCCCCACCCAGGGCAACCTGCGCGTCCCCCTCTCCCTCATCGCCGGCATGGCCATCCTCTGGTCCTATCACAGCCGCGTCCTCCAACAAGACGCCGCCGCCGCCCTCCCTTCCGCTCCACCTCCCCCTCCCCAGCGTGTGCAGCCAGGCTTCGCCACGCTTTCCCTTCCCCAGCCTCCGCAGGGAGGCTTCGCGCCGGTAGCTGCGACTTCCAGTCGCCAGGCTTCTCGCCCGGCTTCCATCCGCCGCCTCTACTACTACCTCGTCGCGGCCATCGGGCTGGCCGCCTTCCTGATCGGCCTGGGCGGCGATCTGAGCGTCATCATCCGCGCATTGGGCGGCGGCTTCATTCAGCCCTACCGCGAGCAGTTGGCCGCCTTCAGCGCGGCCCTGATCGCGGGCCTCCCCGTCTGGGCTCTCCCCTGGCGTCCGCTCCAGGCGACGGCCACGGCCGCCACATCCTCGGGGAGCGACGAACGGCGCTCGTTGGTACGCAGGATCTACCTCTACTTCTACCTCACCACCGCCACCCTGACGGTGCTGGGCACCGGCGTCTACGTGCTCTATCGGCTGCTCAGCCTGTTGCTCGGCGCCGGCTCTCAGGGCAACCTGGCCGGCAACATCGGGCAAAACCTGGCCTTCCTGCTCATCGGCGCCGCGGTCTGGCTCTATCACGCCTACGCGCTGCGTTCCGATGCCCGGCTGGCGCGGGGTGACCAATCCGCCGGCCTGGCCGGCTACCGGGTGCTGGTGATTGACGTCGGCGACGGGCGCTTTGCGGAGGCTGTTCTCGAACGACTGCGGCGCGAGCTGCCGGGGCTGGCCGCGCTGAGCCTGCGCCTGGCCTCAGACACCGCCGGCCGGATGGCGAGCGAAATCGCGCAGGCGCAGATCATCGTCGGTCCCTGGGTGATCGCCGCCCCCGCGCTGGGAGGCGGGGCTCCCGGCGCGGCCGGCAGCGCCGTCACGCCCGAGGTGGCTGCCCTGATCAGCGCCAGCCCTGCCACCAAGGTGCTTGTGCCGCTGGCGCTTGACGGGTGGCAATGGGCGGGGGTTGAAGGCCGGGACGTCAGCGAGTTGGCACGCGCAGCCGCACGGGCCACGCGGCAACTGGTCGAGGGCCGGGAGGTCACGCCGGGGCGCCTGCTCAGCCCGGGCGCGATCGCCGCCATCGCCGCCGCCGCCCTGATCGGCCTGCCGGTGCTGCTCTACGCGCTCTCCTTGTTCATGTCGCTGATCCGCCGCTGAGGTAGGCGACAATCGCATCTCGCGACATGAAACCGTCCGGATCGTCGCCCTCGTACTCGACGCCCGGCAGGCGGACGGCCCAGTTGGGAATCCTGGAATGCAATATGAGCGGCTCCAATATGAGCGGCTCATATATGAGCTAGGTCATAATGAGACCGGCTGCTCACGGCTTATAATCCGCTGGATGGCCTCCCCATCATGCAGCGGAGCGCGTCTATTGCCCTTATTTCCCGATCTCTTTGCCGACGAGCGCGAGCGACGCGTCGCCCTGGCCGCGGGCCAGGTGGTGTCCGAAGCCGAGCGTTGCGTGCAATGCGGCATTTGCGCCTATGATTGCCCGGTGGGGATCGACGTGCGCTCCTACGCCTGGCGCGGCCTCCCCGTCACCGATGGCCGCTGCATCCGCTGTGGCGAGTGCGTCCGGCGCTGCCCGCGCGGCACGCTGAGCATGCTGGCTGCGGATGTCCAATGCTTGGTCGCGACGCCGGCAGAAATCTTGCCCTTCACGCCGGGGGAGGGACCATGAGCGGCCGTCCCGGCGCCGTGCAGACCGGCAGGCAAGCCTGCAGGCACGTCATAATCGGCCACGGACCGGCCGGCCTGAGCGCCGCCGAAGCCATCCGCGCGCTGGATGCGGACGCCTCGATCACCATTGTCAGCGAGGAACCCTACCGTTTCTACTCCCGCCCCGGCCTGGCCTTTTACCTCGCCAAGCGCGTCCCCCAGGAACAGCTTTTCAGCCGGCCGGACGCCTACTACCGGCACTGGCGGATCGACACGGTCCATGCCCGGGCCGAGGGCCTCGATCCAACTGCGCGCCTGGTCCATCTTGCGGGGGGCCGGCGCCTGCCCTACGACCGCCTCCTCCTGGCTACCGGCTCGGCAGCCGCCCTTCCCAACGTGCCCGGCATAGACCTGGCCGGCGTCGTCACCCTGGACAGCCTGAGCGATACCCGCACGATCCTGGACGCGGTCCGCCAGGCGCGCAGCGCCGTGGTGGTGGGTGGCGGCGTCACCGCGTTGGAGCTGATCGAGGTTTTTTTGGCGCGCGGCCTCAAGGTCCATTACCTGCTGCGCCGCGCGCGCTATTGGTCGTCGGTGCTGGACGAAGCCGAATCGGGGCTGGTTCTCAAGCGCTTGCGTGACGAGCAGGTCGAGATCCACACCGAAACCGAGCTCGGCCAGGTGCTGGGGCGCAAGGGGCGCGTGGCCGGCATAGAGACCCGGGCGGGGCAGCGCATCGGCTGCGAAGTGCTGGGCATCGCGATCGGCGTCCAACCCCGGCTGGAGCTTGCCCGCCCGGCGGGGCTGCCCACCCGCAAGGGCGTGCTGGTCGACGGCCACATGCGCAGCGGGGTGAAGGACATCTTCGCGGCCGGCGACATCGCCGAAGTCTCCGACGGCGACGCGCCCGGCCATCTTAACATGCTCTGGCCCGTCGCCATCGCCACCGGGCGAACGGCGGGCGCCAACATGGCGTGCGCTGACCTGGCAGACGGCCCGGCGGCGCACGGCGACACAGCGGGCGCGCCCGGCGCGCTGTACCGGCCGGGCACGCCTTTCAACGTCTGCTACCTGGCCGATCTCTGGGTGTCCATCGCCGGACAGGTCAGCCCGGCAGGAGCGGACGACGACCTGCGCCACGCCGGCCGCGGCTCCAGCGAGGCCTGGCAAGCGGCCTCGCCGGACGGAGACGCGCTGCGCGTCGTCAGCGGCCGCGCGCCCGGCGCCTACCAGCGTCTGCACGTGCAGGGCAACCGGCTGGCCGGCGCGGTGATCATGGGCGATCAGCGGTTGGCGACCCCGGCGCGCTACCTGATCGAGCAGGCGATTGACCTGGGCCCCGTGCGCGCGGCCCTTTTGGCGCCCGGCGCCGATCTGGCGCAGGTTTTGCTGCCGTTCTACGAAGCGGTGCGGGCATGAGACGCAACCGGGAGCTGCTGGCCGCGCTGGCCGCGGCCGTCCTGGTGACCCCACTCTACCTCTACCTGGCGCGCAGCGGCATCCCAGCGTCCGGCGCCGCGCCGGCGCATTGGCTCGGCGTGATCGGCATGGCCCTGATGCTGGCGACCGAGACCCTCTACAGCCTGCGCAAGCGGCTGCGCGGCGTCCGCTTCGGCCGCCTGCGGACGTGGCTGTCGGTGCACATCTTCATGGGCATCTTCGGCCCATACCTGGTGCTGCTGCACACCGCCTGGCATTTCCAGGGCCTGGCCGGCATTGCCACGCTCTTCACCGTGCTGGTGGTGATCAGCGGCTTCGTCGGCCGTTACATCTACACCTCCATCCCGCGCACGGCGAGCGGCGTCGAGCTGGAGGCCAACCAGGTGGCGGACGAGATCGCGGCCCTCAATGCCCGGTTGCAGGACTGGCTGGCCGGCCAGCCGGCCACACTGCGCAGCCTGGCCGGGCAGATGTTGGCCACAGTCCCGGTTGCGCTCACCTCCACCTCCCTCATCTCAGAGCCCGGCAACGCTTTCGAGACCGCACCGGTGCGGCTCCCGGCCGGCTCGCTGCGGGCCCGCTGGCGCCGTGAGTTGGCCCAGCTCGCACCAGGTGAGCGGCGCCAGGTGCTCGAGCTCGACAAACTGCTGGGCCGGCGGGCGGCCCTGGATCGCCAGCTTGGTTCGCTGGCGCGTGCCCGCCGCCTGCTGGCGCTCTGGCACACGGTCCACGTGCCGCTCGGCATGGTGCTTTTTGCCGCCGCGACCCTGCACGTGCTGGCGGCGCTCTTTTTCCATACCCTGGGGCGGTGAGCGATGCGGCCTGGATGCTTCTCCTCGCTTGGGCTGGCGGCAACAGGGATTTTCGTAATCATCATCGCGGCCGTCACCTGGCTGGGAGGCGGCATCCTCTTCAGCCCCGGCCCGCTCAATGCCCAGGCCGGAACGCCCGCGGGCGGGGTGACGGCGCACTCATCCCTCGCCGGCAACTGCCTGGCCTGTCACGCCGCGCCCTGGTCCGCGCAGAGTATGGCGGACCTGTGCCTCGGTTGCCATGCCGACGTGAGGGCCCAGATCGCTGGCAAGAACGGCATCCACGGCGCCTGGCAGAGTGTGGGCAACTGCCGTAGCTGCCATACCGAACACCGCGGCGCGGCGGCAAACCTCACCTCGGCGGACCTGACCGGTTTCGATCACCAGCAGACAGGCTTCGCCCTGAACCAGCACACCCAGGCGGCAGGCGGCAAGCCGTTCACCTGCCAGGCCTGCCATCCCTCCGGCTTCCGCGGCCCCTACGACCAGGCCATCTGCCGAGATTGCCACGCCCAGCTCAAGCCGGCTTTCATGGCCCAGCACCTCGCCGCCTACGGCGATGGCTGCTTCGGCTGCCACAACGGCCAGGACCACCTGCTCCAGTTCGATCATAGCCAGACCCGCTTCCCGCTGCAGGGCAAGCACGCCGGCCTGAAGTGCCAGGATTGCCACACCGGCCAGGCGAAGCTCGGCCCGCTGCCCACGGATTGCGCCGCCTGCCACAGCGCCAGGGACCCGCACCAGGGCAAGCTGGGGCAGAACTGCGCTCAATGCCACACAGCCGCCGGCTGGCAGCCGGCCAACTTCGACCACGCCACGACCAAATTCCCACTGACCGGTGGACACCTGAACGTTGCCTGCGAGCGCTGCCACAAGGATCCGCTCTTCGTCAACACGCCCAGCGTTTGCTACGCCTGCCATGCGCAGGACGACCGGCACAAGGGCCAGCTCGGCCAGGACTGCGCCGCTTGCCATCGGGTGAGCGCCTGGCAGGATGTGACCTTCGACCACAATAAGACCGCCTTCCCGCTGACCGGCAAGCACAGCACCGTCGAGTGCGCCACGTGCCACGCCAACGGCGTCTACAAAGGCACAGCCACGACGTGCTCCGGCTGCCACGCCAAGGACGACAAACACGCGGGCCAGTTCGGCCAGGATTGCGCCGCCTGCCACAAGACGTCAGGCTGGGCGGATGTGACCTTCGATCACAACAAGACCGCCTTCCCGCTGACCGGCAAGCACACCGGCGTCAAGTGCGACGCGTGCCACGTCAACGGCGTCTTCAAGGGCACCCCGACCGTCTGCGAGAGCTGCCACAAGCAGCCGGCCTCGCACGTGGGCGTCTTCGGGACCACCTGCGCCGATTGCCACCGCACGGAGGGCTGGAGTCCCGCCAACCTGGCGAACCATCCCTTCCCGCTCAACCACGGCAACGAGGGCGCCAACAGCCCCTGCGCCACCTGCCACCCCAATAATGTCTACAAGAGCTACACCTGCTACGGCTGCCACCGCCATGACGCGGCGACCGAGCAGGCCCGCCACGCCAACCGGGGCATCACGGATCTCACAAACTGCGTCAAATGTCATCCCAACGGCCGGCGCGCGGGCGGCGACTGAACCTCTGCCCCGCGCCGGGCCACGACCCCCCGGGAGGACAGGCCGGCGTCAAGCAGGCGCACAAAAAAAGGGCCGGGACCCCCGACGGTATAAACCGTCGGGGGTCCCGGCCCTTGCCCTTTGCCCCAGCGCGCCTATGGCGCCAGGGTTAGGCATCCTTATCGCTCCCGGCCCGGGCTCAGGGGTTGGTGATCTTCCCCTTCAAAGCGGCGGGCGTGAATGGGCCGCGCTCGGCCATCAGTTGGCGGGCCGTGTCGACCTGCCCCCAGGTGTTCCACAACAAGATGCCGCGCAGTGAGCCATCGTGCAGGGTGTAGATCACGCCGTTGCGCAAGGGTTCCTGCCAATCGGCGAACGTCTCCAGGCGCGCATCCAACTCACCCACGGCCTCGTACCCCAGGTCGAACAGGTCCGAGTAGAAGAAGGGCAGCTGCGTGTAGTTGACGGCCTGGCCGGCCATCGCCTGCCCGGCGGCCATGCCCATGCTGTTGGCCGCATCTTCATGCTCGATGCGCATACGCTTGTCCAGCACAAAATTGTGGAACGAGGCCACGTCGCCCGCCGCGTAGATGCCGGGCACGCTGGTCTGCAAGGACGAATCGACCACGATCCCGTTTTCCACCGCCAGGCCGGCCGCCCGGGGCAGATCCAGGTTGGGGATGATGCCGAGCCCGGCCACCGCGCCGTCCACCAGCAGCTCGCTCTCGCTCCCATCCGCCGCTTTGACGCGCAGCGCCACTCCCTGGCCGCGCGGCTCGGCGCCCGAGAGGGTCTGGCCGGGCCGCAGATCGACGCCCTTCTGGCGGTAGTAGTCGGTCACGTAGGCGGACAGCTCCGCCGGAAAGGCCCGCTCGCCGATGCGTTGCTCGGGATAGATCATCGTCACCCGGCAGCCGTTCGTCGTCAGCGAGGCGGCAATCTCGGACCCGACGAAGCCCGAGCCGATAACGGCCAGGTGCCCCTTCTGGTCCGCCAGCGCGCGCAGCCGGCGGTAGCTTGCGACTGTGCGCAGGTAGATGATGGCGTCGCCGCCGAAGGGCAGCCGCCGGGGCGTGCCGCCGGTGGCCAGCAGCAGCTTCTCGTAGGCGTAGGTCTCGCCCTGGTCGTCCGTCACCGTCTTACCCTGCACGTCGACGGCGGTCACGGTGCGCCCCAAGTGCAACTCGACGCCCAGCGCGGCAGTGTTGCGCCAGATCTTGTCGATGGGCCGTCCCTGCCAGAGCCCCTTGGACAACGGTGGGCGGTTATAGGGCGCGTCGGGTTCGGCGCCGATCAGGCCGATGGTGCCGTCACGGTCCAGCGAGCGGATGCCGCGCGCCGCCGAGTCCGCCGTCATGCCGCCGCCGACCAGCAAGTACTTGTAATGCAGCATTTCACCCTCCCTACCATACGCATGTTAGCACAGAGCGGGAGGGGAAGCAACACGGAATGGGCCGGTTACCCAGGCGGCTGATGAGAGTCATGGAGCAGGTGCAGTCCTGAATGTGGTCACAAATGGAAAAACGATGAAGGGCTGGTGCTGAGCGCGCGGTTGGTGATCGGCCCATTGAAGCGACCCGCTCGACGGCATAAGTGTCCAATGGACAAAAGGAGCAAAGGACAGACACTCGGCAGGCGTTCCTGAGCGTGCTCGGACGGCAATACTTCTGGTCGTCGTGGCCCTCAATATGGCCGAAGACCTGGGTTTTGATGTCGTTTCCGCAGCAGTGGAGAAGTCGGGCGCCGACATTTAGCGGGGCGAACGTTGATCGGGAGCAGATCCGGATTGGTTCCGGACCTGCTCCCGACTACAAGGCCGACGAGCATGCCGATAGATGGCGCTGCGGGAGCGCGTCATCACGCTTCATCGGTCCCACATCCTTGAGTTTCTTGCCGAGTCATACCGCTTTCGCCAGCGCACGCGGCGGGAAAACCAGGCTTAGATGGTCGCCGGTGGGCTCATTTTCGGGCTCTCCAGATTGAATGCTTGCAATGTGAGGTTCGACGGTTACCTCGTTACCGCTGCTTCCTGGGCCGGCGCGCCGGCGCGCGAGTAACCCGCGCGGCCGGCCCCCCGGCGTGTCCGCGTCAGCGCAGGTGTCCACTCCTCGCCCCCCCCAAGGTGAGTGACACTTGCGCTTGGACTACGGTGCTACGGTGCTAGTGAGGACGCTTGCTTGCGGCGGCAGTAGCAGTGGGCACCAGGGTGTGCCCACTGCTACTGCCGCCGGTTTTTAG
>JADGQF010000173.1 GCA_017882045.1 Anaerolineales bacterium | reverse complement strand
AGCCGGCTTTTCCGGCAACATTTAGCCTGAATTCTGAAGAGATCGTTTATGCTCACGTTTACGTACGAAAGGATAAGTTACCAAGTACCATGCCCGAAGCTCAAAAAGTTCAGATCCAGTGCCCGAACTGCGGGACACCGTTTCAGGCGCCGATCATTTCGATCATCGACGTGGGGCAGTATCCCGAACTCAGGAATGCCTTCCTAAGTGGGCAAATTAACGCCGCCACCTGCCCAAAGTGCAAACAGACCGCCATGCTCGAGGTGCCGCTCCTCTACCACGACCCGGCGGCGGAGTTCCTGGCCGTATACTTCCCACCCCAGTTGAGCCTGCCGGAAATCGAGCGCCAGAAGGCCATCGGCGAAATGACCCAGGCACTCATGCGCGCGCTGCCCCCCGAGCAGCGCAAGGGCTACTTCTTCAACCCCCGCCAGTTCCTCAACCGGCAGGGTTTGATGGATGCAGTCTTGGGCACCATGGGCGTCAGCCAGGATGAACTGGACCGCCAACGTAAGAAGATGAAGCTGCTCGATCAGGCCATGGTCATGGTCGACGACACCAAGGGACTGGCAATGCTCGCCAAGGCGCAGGACTCGTTGCTGGACGGCGAATTCTTCATGATCCTGAGCAATGCCCTCGAGCAGAGCACGGCGACCGGCGACGAGCTCAGCGCCCAGAAGCTACTGGACCTGCGCGACAAGCTGATGAAGCTGACGACGTGGGGCAAGAAGGCCGCCAAACAGCAAGAGGCAGTCGCCTCGCTGGACGAGGTCAAGACGCCGGATGAACTGCTGGAAAAGGTTCTGGCGGCGGATGCGGAAACGGTGGACGCCATGGCCGTGGCGGCCCGCCCGCTGATGGATTACAGTTTCTTCCAGAAACTGACCGAACGTCTCGAAGCCAGCCAGGGCGCGGAGCGCGACCGGCTCACGAAGCTGCGCGACCGGCTGCTCAAAGTGACGCAGGATATCGACGAGATCACCCGGGCGGCCTATAAGGAGGCGACCGACCTCCTGAGCGAGCTCATCAACTCGCCGGAACCTCGCTCGGCCGTGCGTGAGCGCAGGGACGAGATCAATGACGTCTTCATGTCCGTGCTCCAGCTGAACGTGCAAGAAGCCGAGCGCCGGGGCGCCCGGGAAGCGCTGGCGCGCATGCAGATGATCTGGGAAGAGATCATGCAGGTGATGGAAGAGGGCATGCCGCCGGAGGTGCGCTTGATCAACGATCTGCTACGGGCGCCTTATCCCGAAGAGACGCGTAAGATGATCAAGGAGCGCAAGGATCAGATCACACCTGATATCCTCAACCTTATGGACCGCCTGGTCGAGGACCTGGTAGGGCGCAATGACGCCGAGTCGGCGAAGCGGCTGCGGGACATCAAGGCGCAGGCGATGCTGTTGGTCTAACTCTCACCCAGGACTGCCCATGGATGCAGAAATCGTCACGTCAGGCACCGAGCTGCTGCTCGGTGAGATCGTCGATACCAATTCCACCTATATCGCCCGGGCGCTGCGTGATATCGGCGTCAATCTGTACTATAAGACGTCGGTGGGCGACAACGTCCAGCGTATGGTGCTGGTGCTCGAACACGCGCTAGAGCGCGCAGACCTGGTTATCATCACCGGTGGTTTGGGACCGACCGTCGACGACGTCACGCGTGAGGCAGCCGCGCAAGCGACCGGCCGCGAGTTGGTGCTGTACCCCGAGTGCCTGGCGCAGATCGAGGCGATCTTTGCCCGCTGGGGACGGAAGATGGGCGAGAACAACCGGCGCCAGGCTTATCTGCCCGCGGGCTCGATTCCGATTCAGAATCCCGTGGGCACTGCTCCTAGCTTTATCGTCGAGGATGCGCGTGGCACGCTGATCGCCCTGCCCGGTGTGCCACGTGAGATGGAACACCTGCTGCAGAACGCAGTCTTGCCCTACCTGCGGCAACGATTGGGCAACAGCCAGGTGACGATCAAGGCCAGGGTGCTGCGCACGATTGGCCTGGGCGAGAGTTGGATCGACGAGCGTATCGATCCGTTGATGCGCCTGGCAAACCCGACGGTCGGCCTGTCAGCGCATACGGGGATGGCCGACATCCGCATAACGGCGCGGGCGGCCTCGGAGGCTGAGGCCGACCGCATGATCGCAGAAGTTGAAGCACAGGTACGTGCGCGCATCGGCAATGACGGCATCTACGGTACGGGGACGGACGTCCTTGAAGCGGTCACCGGCCGGCTCCTGGCGCAGGCAGGCGTCCGGGTGGCGTTGGTCGAGAGCGCGACCGGCGGGGAGGTTGCGCTCTTGTTGCGCAGTACCCCGGAAGGGGCCGGCGTGGTCACCGTGGCCCACGTGGTGCACGGGCCCGCCGAGCTCAGCTCGCTGCTCGGTGTCTCACAGGCCATGATCGATGCCTACGGCTGGGTGAGCGAGATGGTCGCCGCCGCCGCGGCGGGCGCGCTCTGCGACACCTACGACGTCGGCTGGGGCGTGGCGGTGCTGGGCGACATGGAGACTGAGAACGACGTGTATGGAGGCGATAGGACAGGCGAGACGTACGTGGCTCTGTTCGCTTCCAACGTCACGGAAGTCCGCCATTTTCCGTATGGCGGCACGGGCTTTGTTTCCCGCACGTGGGTGGCCACGCGCAGCGTTGACCTGCTGCGGCGCCATGCGCTGGCACGCCTGGCCCACCTGACGGATCGCCCGCACTGACATCACTGGCCCCGCGCCGGCTGTTAAGACGGCGGCGGGTCCCTGCGGGGGCGTGCGGGCAAGTCGCAAATGCTAGGAGGAGGTATGACGTATGGCAGACATACCGTTCGAGCTAAAACTGATCCAGATCGAAAACCCCGACGAGCTGAACTTCATCTTGGGGCAGAGCCATTTCATCAAGACCGTGGAGGATATCCACGAGACGATGGTCACCAACGTCCCGGGGGCCAAGTTCGGCCTGGCTTTCTGTGAATCATCGGGAGCGGCGCTCGTGCGCTCGACGGGCACCGACGCGGACCTCAAAGCTCTCGCTGAACGCAACGCGTTGGCGCTCGGCGCCGGCCACTCCTTCATCCTGTTCCTGCGTGATGCCTTCCCGATCAACGTGTTGAACGCCATCAAACTGGTGCCCGAAGTGGCCGGCATCTACTGCGCGTCGGCCAACCCGGTCCAGGTGCTCCTGGTCGAAAGCGAGCAGGGCCGGGGCATCCTGGGAGTCATCGACGGCATCCACACCAAGGGCATCGAGGATGCCGGCGGCGTGGCCTGGCGCATGAGCTTCTTGCGTAAGATCGGCTACAAGGTGGCGTGATGCACAGTCGAGCGGAGTTATCTGGCAGGCCCCTCGCCGGCCTGCGTGTAAGACGCGCCCTGCTTCTCGCAGGCTTTTGCTGCGCCCTGTTGCTCGTGGGATGCCGGCCCGCTGCCCGGCCCGCGACCCAGCCGATTACGCCGGCTGCGGAAGCCGCGGCTGCTGCGCCGCTCACGTCGCTGGCGCCCTTGCCGAGCGCCACACCGAGCGTCACGCCGTCCCCGACTCCCACGCTGACACCGACTCCGCATTCTTCGATCGGTCTCCTCCAGAAGACGGACAATATCCTGGTGATGGGGATCGACCAGCGCCCGAACGAGTTTGCCTGGAACACGGATACGATCATGGTGTTGGCCGTCGACAAGCCAAACAAGCGCGTGGGTGTGGTCAATATCCCGCGCGATCTGTACGTCGACATCCCGGGGTTGGGGAAGGGCAAAATCAACGAGGCGGACTACTTCGGCGAAAAAAGCCACTACCCCGGCGGCGGCCCGGCTCTGCTCGAACGGGTGCTAACGCAGACGCTCGACCTGCCCGCGCAGCACTACGTGCGCGTCAAGATGGAGGGGCTGGTGCGCCTGGTGGACGCGTTGGGCGGAGTGACGGTGACGCTCGACTGCCCGCTTTACGAGCGAGTGCCGCTGGCGAGCTCGCCCAACGGGGTGGTTGACTGGAACTTACCTGCCGGGCAGGTGCACCTGGACGGGGAGATGGCCAAGAAGTTCGCGACGTACCGCTACGTCTCTACCGATTTCGGCCGCGGCCGCCGTCAGCAGCAGTTGATCTGGGCTATCCGTAACCGGGCGCTGCAAGTTGACGTCATCCCGCGCATCCCGGCCCTCTGGTCTGCGCTGCGCGACACGTTCGAGAGTGACCTGAACCTGTTGGACGTGGTCGGCCTGGCCCGCCTGGGGATCGGCTTGCGCCCCGAGAACGTGCACGGTGTCATCTTCAGCCTCGATGCGTTGGCCTACGGCTGGTCGGACAAAGGGTCAAGCATCCTGGTGGTCAAGGACGACGCGCAGCTGCACAAGGAGCTGGCTGCCCTTTTCGACAGCCAACCCTTGATGTCACTCGGGAAGAGCGATAGCGCTGCTTCCGGTTGCCCGCCACCGCCCACTGAGGTCCCGACCTTTACTCCGACTCCGACCAGCACGATTACAGCCACCGTTGGGCTCACTGCCACCGTCGCCGGGGAGCTGACCGGCACGCCGACGGTCCCGGCGGAGCCCGGCGGCAGTTCGCCGGCCATCGCTACCCCGCAGCCTCCGGCGCCCGAACCGGTCCTGATTCCTACCCCGTCCGTTACGCCGGCGCCCGGCTGAGATGTTGTGATCGCTTCTAGGCCTTGCGGGCCACGAGGATCAGCCGTTCGCTGGCGCTATTGAACGGGGCGAGCTCCCAGTCGCCAAACACGTCCTCGACGATGAAGCCGGCCTGCTCCAGCAGTAACTCGGCCTCGAGACGCCAGACATAACGCAGGTCGAAGGGGATGGCGGTGCGCCGCAACTGGCCGTCGCGCGCGATCTCGTCGTAGATCATGACGGCGTGCACGATCTGCTCCGCCTGGTCGACCGTGCGGATGAACTGCTTCATCACGGTCGCGCCGCTGGCCGGGTCGACCCAGGATTTGTCGAACTCCACCTGTCCCTGCAAGCCTGCCAGTTCGCTCACATCGGGCGCAAATACGTCGATGAGCAACAGCCCGCCCGGCGCCAGGTGCGCGTGCCAGTGGCGCAGCGCCTGCAGTTGTTCGGCCCGGCTGAGCAGGTGCAAGAAGGTGTTCATGACGATGAAAGCGAAGCGGTAGGTCTCGGGAAGAGCGATGCGCCCGAAGTCGCCTTGCAGCAATGTCACGCGCTCCGCTACCCCTGCCGCCGCTGCTTTTGCCTGGGCCCGGCCGAGCATGTCCGGGCTGAGATCCACACCGGTCAGCGCGTAGCCGGCACGCGCGAGCGGCACGAGCAGCCGCCCGGTGCCGCAGCCAAGCTCCAGCAAGGGGCCGCGCGTGCTCCGGGCATAGGCCTGGATCAGCGGCAGGTCGTCCAGGAAGGCGGATGTGTCGGCGTCGAAATAGCGCGCCGCAGCGCGCGCGGCCGCGGCGTCGAAGCTGCCGCCGGACGCCTGGGGCGTCTGCGGCGCTTGCTGCGCCCGCGCTGGCGGTGGGGCCGCTGCAGGCCGCGGGGCCGCTTCGGGCGGCGCTCGCCGGGCGCGCCCGGCTGCGTCAGGTCGTTGGATGTGGCGTCTGGTCGGCATAGCCGGAAAACCTCGCTGAGCAGCTTGTTTGGCACAGGATATGCCCGCTTCGCCCAATCCCCAAATCCCGGCTCGCGTTTGTCCTTGTCATCGGCGCGCCGCCATGCTATCATGCCGGGCATGGCAGACGAACCCCAGATCCGGATCATACGTAGTGGGCGGCGGCAGAAGACTGTGTCGGCCCGCCTGACCGACGGGGGAGCCGTCCTCGAGGTGCTCGCGCCGGCAGGCGCTAAGGACGAGGAGTTGGCGCCGCTGATCGAGAAGCTGAAGGACCGCCTGCTGGCCCGCAGCAACCGTGCTGCCGGCCCCGACGACCAGTCACTGGCCCGCAGAGCCGCTGAGCTCAACCGGCAGTACTTTGGCGGCAAGCTGCACTGGCGGGAGATCCGCTACGTGGCCAACCAGAACCATCGCTTCGGCAGCTGCACCCCGGCCACCGGCGCCATTCGCATCTCCGACCGTCTCGCGCCCCTGCCCGGTTGGGTGCGAGACTACGTGCTCGTTCACGAGTTGGCGCACCTGCTGGAGGCCAATCACGGCCCGCGCTTCTGGAAGCTAGTTAATCGTTACGCGAAAACCGAGCGGGCGCGCGGCTATCTGATGGCGTTGGGACTGGAAGGGGAGGCGGACGAGGGTGCGCGCCAGCAGGACGCCAGTGGCGACGACGCCGACGACGTTGACGACGTCGAGCAGGGATAGACCGGGGACTGTAACGCATAATGCTTGTGCTAAAGGCGCCGAAATGGTAGAATGCCATTGACACTCACTGGGCTGGCGTGTAGAATGCCGTTGCAGGTAGACTGCTTGAAAAGAGGGTAGAGTTGGCCAAGTTTTATTACGGCGGGCAAGCCGTTCTTGAAGGTGTGATGATGCGTGGGCGCAAGAGTATGGCGGTCGCCGTGCGTGCCCCGGACGGCCAGATCACGCTCCATGAGGAGCCGTTGACCGCCGCCATCTACACCAAGAAGTGGGGCCAGTGGCCTTTCGTACGCGGCGTCGGGATGTTGTGGGATGCCCTGGGGCTGGGGATGCGGGCCTTGCTCTGGTCGGCCGATGTGGCCATGAGCGAGGAGGAGGACGTCAAGTTTACCGGGCCGGTGGCCTGGACCACGGTGGCGTCTTCGCTGCTCGTAGCGGTGGGTCTGTTCTTCCTGTTGCCCACACTGGCGGCCAAATGGTTGGCGCCGCTGGCAGGCGGGTTGGCGGGCAGCGTCATCGAAGGCGTTATCCGTCTGGGGCTGTTCCTCTTGTATCTGTGGGGCATCGGCTTCATGCCCGACATCCGGCGAGTGTTCGGCTACCATGGCGCCGAGCACAAGACCATCAACGCCTACGAGGCAGGGGCTCCCTTGAACCCATCCTCGGTGGCCCGCTATTCCACCTCTCACACACGCTGTGGCACCAGCTTTCTGCTGACAGTCATGGTTATCGCGATCATCGTTTTTGCGCCGTTCCACTTCAACAACGTCTTGCTGCGCCTGGCTTCTCGCATCGTGTTGATCCCCGTGGTCGCCGGGATCGCCTATGAATTCATGCGTTTCACGGCTGCGCGTGTCGAACGCCCCTGGGTGCGCGTGCTCATCGCCCCCGGTCTCGCCCTGCAACGTCTGACGACGCGCGAGCCTGACGAAACGATGCTCGAGTGTGCCATTGCCGCCCTGAAGCCGGTGTTGGCCGCGGACGGTATCCTGGTCGAAGCGCCCTTGGCAGTTGAGTTGGTTGCCATAGCAGTCAACGCCTGACGCAGGTGCAGGTTGCGACCTCCGCCGCTTGGCACGCACGCCGTGGTGGGGCGCACGCCGTGCGCCCGAACGTCAATCGGTCGTTTCCTCTTGCAAGTTGAAAAGGAGACTAACATGAGCAAGGTAAGTGTTATTGGGGCCGGGTTTGTCGGCTCGACGATCGCCCACTGGGCGGTGGTTTCGGGCGGATGCCAGATGGTCGTTTTGCATGATATTGTCGAAGGGCTGGCCAAGGGCAAGGTGCTGGACCTCATCCAGGCCGGTCCGATCGCCCGCCACTCCGTGGACGCCATCGGTACCTCTGACCTCAACGACACCGCGGACTCTGACCTCGTCATCATTACTGCCGGCGTGGCGCGCAAACCGGGCATGACGCGCGAAGATTTGGTCGCCACTAATGCCAAGATCGTTGGTTCGGTTGTGACCGAGGTGGCAAAGCTCTCGCCGCATGCGATTCTCCTGATCATGACAAACCCGTTGGACACCATGACTTACGTGGCCCTGAAGTCGAGCGGCTTCCCGCGCGAGCGGGTGATCGGCCAGGCCGGCGTGCTCGACGGCGGGCGCATGCGCACTTTCATCGCCATGGAGACGGGCATCAGCCCCGAAAACATCCATACCACCGTGCTGGGCGGACACGGCGATGAGATGGTGCCTCTGGTGCGTTACTCGCACATCGCCGGTATGCCGCTCAAATATTTCCTAAGCGACGAGCAGATCGAGCGCATCGTCGAACGCACGCGCAACGGCGGTGCGGAGATCGTGCAGTACCTCAAGACGGGCAGCGCGTACTACGCACCCGGCGCGGCGGCCTGGCGTATGGCTGAGGCTATCGTGCGCAACAAACGCGAGATCGTCCCGGCCTCGGTCTATCTGCAGGGTGAGTATGGCTTGAATGACATCTGCTTCGGCGTGCCTGTGATGTTGGGTTGCACCGGCGTCGAGCGCATTATCGAGTTGGAACTGAACGAGGATGAAAGGGTTGCGCTCAACAAGTCGGCCGACTTGATCCGCGGCACAATGAAGGATCTCAAGCTGGAAACGGCCTGAGCCGACCAGAGCAAGCCGGGTAGCGGGCAAAGGACCGGGAGCCAGCAGGCTGGGATCTCGCCTGAACGGGAGGTAGACTGCCATGCAAGCTGTGAATGGTGTCGAGAGTAGCTATGGACTGGGGAATCACGGGATAATCAACCCGCGCCATGTTTACTGGAATTTTTCTCCGGCGACGCTGATCGAGCAATCGGTCGCGCGTGGCGAAGGCGTGCTGGCGGACGGTGGGTCGCTGGCGATTGTCACCGCGCCGTATACCGGCCGGTCGCCGAACGATAAGTTCATTACCAAGGAGCCGACCAGCGAGGACGATATCTGGTGGGGCAAGGTAAACGTGCCGGTGAGCGAAGTCACCTTCGAAGCTCTGCTGGGTAAGATGCTGGCCTACTTCCAGGGCCGGGACCTGTTCGTTAAGGATGTCTTCGCCGGCGCGGATCCCAACTACCGCTTGCACGTGCGCGTGGTGAGTGAGCTGGCGGTCACCGGGCTGTTCGTCCACAACATGTTTATCCGGCCAAGCGAGCAACAACTGGCGGATTTCACCCCTGAGTTCCTGGTCCTGCAAGCGCCGCATCTGCGGGCCAACCCGGCGACGGACGGTACTCGTTCCGAGGCGTTTGTGGTGATCAACTTCGCGCGCAAGATCGTCTTGATCGGCGGCACCAGCTACGCCGGTGAGGTCAAGAAATCGATCTTCACGATCATGAACTATCTGATGACCCGTCGGTCCGTCATGCCGATGCATTGCTCTGCCAACATCGGCCCCGACGGCGTCTCGGCGCTCTTCTTTGGGCTGTCAGGCACGGGCAAGACCACGCTCTCGGCCGATCCAAGCCGGGCGCTGATCGGCGACGACGAGCACGGCTGGAGCGAGACGGGCGTCTTCAACTTCGAGGGCGGCTGCTATGCCAAAGTGATGAAGCTGAGCCCGACCGGCGAGCCCGACATTTACGCCACGACGAGCATGTTTGGCACGCTCCTCGAAAACGTGGTGGTCGATCCCGTCACCCGCCAGTTGAACCTGGACAGCGAGGAGATCACCGAGAACACGCGCGCCTCCTACCCGATCCACTTCATCAAAAACATCGTTCCCGAAGGCTGCGGCGGGCATCCCAAGAATGTCTTTTTCCTGGCTGCCGATGCCTTTGGCGTCTTGCCGCCAATCAGCTTGTTGACGCCCGAGCAGGCGATGTATCACTTCATTTCGGGCTATACCGCCCGCCTGGCCGGCACCGAGCGCGGCGTGACCGAGCCGCAGGCCACCTTCAGCGCGTGCTTCGGCGCGCCCTTCCTGCCGATGCACCCCTTCGAGTACGCCCGCATGCTGCGAGAACGCATCCAGGCGCACGGCGCGCACGTCTGGTTGGTCAACACCGGCTGGACCGCCGGCCCGCCTGGCATCGGCCATCGCATGTCTCTGGCGCACACGCGTGCTCTGTTGCATGCCGCCCTGGACGGCGCCCTGGCGGGAGTGCCGCTGACCACCGACCCCATCTTCGGTCTGCACGTCCCTTCCCGCTGCCCCGGCGTGCCGGATCAGATCCTGCAGCCGCGTGAGACCTGGCGCGACAAGGCCGCTTACGATGTCCAGGCGCGGAAGTTGGCGGGCATGTTCCAGAAGAACTTTGCCCAGTTTGCGGATAACGTGGCGCCCGAAGTGGTGGCCGCCGGTCCGCGTGCGTGATCGGGTAAGGGCTGCGGCTTGACCCCGCAGCCCTCCCCGTCAGTTAGTTGAGGCCGATGGCAACTGACCACGAGGTTCTCCTGCCCGACGAATTGTCCGCCGATCATCGTTCGGGTTTTGTGGCAATGGTTGGGCGTCCCAACGTGGGTAAGTCCACGCTTACCAACCGCTTGATCGGTCAGAAGATTGCGATTGTCTCGCCGAAGCC
>JADGQF010000438.1 GCA_017882045.1 Anaerolineales bacterium | reverse complement strand
CCTGCGCGCCCGACCGGCCAGCTTCACCAATGCTCTACGCGGCCTCCATAAGGAAGTCTGGGAGGGCGAGGACATCGGCCAATGGCTGGCAGGGGAGCGAGAGGCATGGGACTGAAGGAGCTGCAAGACGAGTTAGCGCGTCTGCACAGGGTCTGCATTGATACGGCCGTCTTTGCCTACCATCTGGCGGAGCATCCCCGCTACGTGGAGTACACGTCGGCCATTTTCGCCGCGGTGGAGCAAAAGAAACTGGAAGGCGTGACCACCACGATCACGCTGACGGAGCTGCTCACATACCCCGCGCAAAAAGGCGATGCGGAGACGATGCGCGAGTGGGAATTGTACCTGACAAACTTCCCGAACCTGCTTATCATTCCCCTGGATCAGCCGCTGGCCCGTGAGGCAGCCCGCGTGCGCGCTGAAACGCGGCTGAAAACCCCTGACGCGGTTCAGGTAGCTGGGCGGATCGGAATCCGCACGCCCGCTTGCACGGAGCCGATGCGATCCTGACCAATGACCGGCCCTGGGACAAGCGCGTTAGTTCTCCGCGTGTCCTCACCCTGGACGATTTCGTGAGCTGAGCCATGAGCGAGACCGCGACGACGCTGCTTGACGCGCTGCAGGAAGCCCTGCAACGGGCAGCGCAATACAACCACGACGACCAGGTAGCTCCGGTGGCTATCCTCTGGCCCGACAAGGAGCGTCAATGGGCCGCTCTCATCCGGGAATTGCGACCGCGACTGCCGTTGCTAACCTTTGGAGACTACAGCCCCGCCGACCGCTGCGGCCCTGCGCCCTACATCCGCTGCATGATCGGCAGGACCCTGTCTGAAGACCGGTTACCGGACGACGCTACGCCCATCATCTACCTGCCCGGCTTCAGCCGCCAGGATCTACGCGCCATCGAAGAGTGCCCACGCAACCTTCAGCCCCTGGCCGGCCTGCAATACAGCGGCGTGCTCTGGACCCACAAGAACGGCCGCGATTGGACTATCGCGGGATTCCTGCAAAGCGCCGATGGTGGCTTCGGCATTCCGGTCGCAGCCGATAACGCCACGCGCGAGGCGCTGTCGCGGGCCCTGCCAGTCCTGGCGCGCGAGCCGCTTAGCCATCTGCGCAAGGAAGCTCCCTTACGGGCGCCCTTTCTGGACGGCCTGCTCAATCCCGATGAAGCTCGCCGGCTGCTGCTATGGATGAACGATCCGAAAGGCTACCGGGCAGGGGTCGGCCAGCCCGAGTGGACCGCCTTCTGCAACCTGTGCCAGCATAACTATGCTATCCACCCGCAACAGGACGGCGAGCTGGCTGCGGCGGCGCGGCTCGGTCAGCCCAAGGGAGCCTGGGAGGGTGTCTGGCAGCGCTTCCTGGAAGCGCCGGATGCTTATCCCAAGGTGCCCGAGCTGCTGCGCCGCGCACGCCCGGCGCAATTGACGCTCTTCGAAAAGAAACTGCCTTATTGGCCGCAAGATAACGAATCGGCTGAGACGGAGTTACGTGAATCGCTGCTGGCGCTCAAGGACAGATTGCCGGCCGAGTCCCGGACGGCGATCAACGAGCTGGAGGCCAGGCATGGGCCGCGCCGCGGCTGGGTGTGGGCCAAACTGGAGGCGGCGCCCCTGGCGGAAGCGCTGGTCCATCTCCTGAAGCTGGCGCAGTTGAGCGAAAAGTCGCTCGGCGGCGCGACCGCCACTGCCATAGCCGATGCTTATGCTGATTGGGGCTGGCAGGTAGATGCCGCGGTGTTGGCTGCCCTGGCAGCCGTAGGATCCGCTGAGGATGTGGCTGCGCTGAAGGCAGGCATCCTCCCCCTGTACCGGCCCTGGTTAGAGAAGGCCGCGCTAGCATTCCAGCAGGCGATCCTGCCGGACCCGACGCACTGCTATGTGACTAAACCGGCTTTCACCGCCGCAGCCGGCGCCTGCCTGCTCTTCTCCGACGCCTTACGCTTCGATGTCGGGCAGCAGTTGATCGCGCATCTGGAGCGGCGCGGCCTGACCTGCCATTCTCGCCATACCCTGGCAGCTCTGCCGCCGGTCACCCCGACGGCCAAGCCGGCCATCTCACCGGTAGCCGCGCAGTTTGCCGGCGGTAGTCCCGGCCTCGTGCCGGTCGTAAAAGCCAGCGGCGCGGCTGCCAACGCCGTCAACCTGCGTAAGCTGCTGCAAGAAGCGGGCTACGAGGTCCTGAGCGGCGACGAGTGCGGCGACCCGGCCGGCAAGGCCTGGACCGAAATCGGCGCCATTGACCAGTACGGCCACGGGCACGGCTGGAAGATCGCCTGGCATCTGCGCGGCGAGCTGCGCGCGCTGGAGGAGCGCATTGCGCAGTTGCTGGCTGCCGGCTGGCAGCGCGTCGTGGTGATCACCGATCACGGCTGGCTGATGCTGCCCGGCGGGTTGCCCAAGGCCGACCTGCCGCAGCACCTGACGCTGGAGCGCAAAGGGCGTTGCGCGGTGTTGAAGGACGGGGCGCAGACCGATCAGCCAACAGTACCCTGGCGTTGGGACCCGGGCGTCTGCATTGCGGTTGCGCCCGGCATTGCCTGCTACGAGGCCGGCCTGGAGTACGACCATGGCGGCCTCAGCCCGCAAGAGTGCGTGGTGCCGATCATCGAGGTAACGGCCGGTGGTGCGGGCGCAGCGGTCCTCGCCATCAAGCAGGTGTCGTGGAAGGGCATGCGCTGCCAGGTCGAGCTCGCCGGCGCGGCCGCGGGCCTATCGCTGGACATCCGCACGAAAGCGGCCGATCCGGCCAGCAGCATCGTGGATAAGCTCAAGCCCGTCGGCGCCGATGGCCTGGCGTCCCTGCTCGTACCCGATGATGACCGCCTGGGCGAGGCGGCGCTGGTGGTAGTCATCGCCGAGAACGGCGCCT
>JADGQF010000437.1 GCA_017882045.1 Anaerolineales bacterium | reverse complement strand
CGCCGGTCTGGTCGGTGAAGCCGAGGCTGGTGACAGCGGGGTTGTTACATGTCGTGACGTTCCATGCCGGGCTGGCTACTCCCCCGACCGTCGGCGTGGCGCTGTTGTCGTTCAAGCCAGCGCTAAGTTGGCAGGGATTCACAGCCGTTATGGCCAGGCGCGCTCACCCAGAAAACTGCGCCAGGAGCAAGAGACTCTGGCCTACCGCATGCGCCTGTTCAGTCTGAATCGGTGGAATATCTGGCAGCGCTTGACGCTCTATGGCCGTTGGCATGGCCCGCAGGGTGAACGGATGGATGGCATCAACAATGCGACCCAGCGCTTCATCGGCTGGCGGGTCAAAGAGCGTTACCGCACGATGCGGCGCTACAAACGCCGTGAATCCGTGCTGAATGTCAGCCGTCTGATCACCTGGGCCGGCAACCTGCTGGATGCTGGCGGCGCTGATTTGGCGGCAGTGATCGCTTGAGCGTACCGCCGGGGGCAAGGGGGCGATGCGCCCTTCAGTCCTTACCCTCTTCCTGCATACCGGTTGGTGAACAGTCACAATGTTACGGATGGGGCATCACCACGCGGGACACCGGCCGAGGGCCGGCGCCTTCACGCCCCCAGGTCCTCTGGCCGGTGCCCTGCTGCGTACGTAGCCATCGCCCGCACGTTCTCGTGCGGCGTTTCGCGCGGCGCCTCGCAGCCCGCGCCCACGATATATCGCGGGCCGGCCTGGCGGTGACACTCGGCCAGGGCTGCCTGGACACTGTCAGGCGTGCCATCGCGTAGCGCGCGCACCGGATCCATGTTGCCCAGCAGCACCTGGTCGGGTCCCATCCTGGCCCGGCCTTCCTGCAAAGGCGAGGGGTAATCCAGGTCCACGATCTCGCAGCCGAGCTCGCCCATCTGTTTGAGCAGCCGGCGTGTATTGGCGCAGATATGCAGCCGCACCCGGGTGCCCATGGCATGAAGCCCGTCAACCATCCGCTTCTCATAAGGCCAGACGAAATCGTTGTAGATGCGCGGCCCAACGAGCGAGGCCGCCGCGTCGCCCACGCCAATCAGGTCTGCCCCTGCCGCGACCTGCGCCGCCGCGAAGCGGAGTTCCAGCTCAAGTGCGAACTCGAACAGGTCGCGCACGAAGGCAGGGTCGTCATAAAAATCGACGAGCAGAGTATTAATGCCGCGCAGGTCGGCGCCCTCAGCGCACGGCCCCTGGATCCAGCCCTCTACCAGGTAGGCGCTCGCAGCCTGCTCTTTGAGATCCCTGGCCGCCTGCAACTGGTCGTTCATCCGCGGCCCTGCCGCGGGGTCCGGAACCCTTAGCCGGGCCAGCAGCGTCTTGTCGGCCAGCAGCGCCTGCTTCTCGTCGAATCCCGGCGGCTGGTTTGGGAAGTAGCGTACCGCGGCCCCCAGGTCGGCCGCCTCGCGGGTCGGGTCGGAGATGCACGAGACGTAATCGAAGCCGTACGCCTCGGCGACGCTCATTTGGGCCGCCACCAGCTTGCGGTGGTCCATGCAATACTCCAGGTAGGGCACGCCGATGTGGTCCGCGGCAAACATCATGGTGATGGGCATCAGTGGCAGCCGGTCCACCGGCTGGCCGGCGAGGTGCGCCAGGATCCGTTCCCGACCATTCATTACGATGATCTCCTAATCGGGCGTCTATGCAGTTCCCATGCCGATGCTGTCGACCATTCCCGTGATTACCTGCTCGATTTCCTCGATGGTGGTGTCCGCCTTGCGAACGTCGCCGACCTTCTTGCCAAGCCGCATCACAACAATGCGATCGACGACCTGGAACACGTGATGGAGGTTGTGGGTGATGAAAATGCTGGAGTGACCCTTTGCTTTCGCTTCGCGTATGAAGCGTAACACCCCGGCGCTCTCCTCGATTCCCAGGTTGTTGGTCGGCTCGTCGAGGATAATCAGGTCGGCCTCGAAGTACATCGCCCGTGCGATGGCGATCGACTGGCGTTCGCCTCCGGAAAGGGCGGTGATCGGCGTATCCGGGTGGATTTTCTTTGTGATCCCTACCTGCTGGATCAGATTCCCGGTCTCGGTCCGCATCGTGGCCTTGTCGAGGGTAGGGAACAGGCCGGTGCGACGGACCGGCTCGCGCCCCAGGAAGAGGTTGCGCGCCACCGACAGTTGCGCGACCAGGGCCGAATCTTGATAGATAGTCTCTATGCCCAGCCGTATCGCATCCTGGGCATTCGCGATCCTGACAGGCCGGCCCTTGAAATAGATGCTGCCGCTATTCGCTCGGGTCGCGCCGGAGAGCACTTTGATCAGGGTAGACTTCCCGGCCCCATTGTCCCCTACCAGGCCCACGATTTCCTGGTGCTGGATGGCGACCGTCACATCGTCCAGCGCCAGTACCTTCCCATAGCTCTTCACGATGTTCTGCAGACGTACGATCTCGCCTTCCATCTTACGCCTCCCCCCCGACCTGGCGCCGGCCAATGCCAGAGTGGAGCGCCATCATGAGGATGATGATCACGCCGATAAAAATGTTGTACGCAAGGCCCGGCACGCCGACGACGATAATCCCGTTGCGGATCACGCGGAGCAGGAGCACGCCGATGACCGTCCCGAGGATGGTGCCCTGGCCGCCGTTCAGCAGCGTGCCGCCGATAACCACCATGGCGATCACCTCCAGCTCATAACCGGTGCCCGAGATGGGGTATGCGGCCGAGATGCGTAGCGCATCGATGTTTCCCGCCAGGCCGGACAGCAGGCCTGACAGCGTGAAGAGGATGATTTTGACGCGGTCGGTGTTGACGCCGCGCGCTTGGGCGGCCTTGAGGTTGCCGCCGGTCGCCATGATCCAGTTGCCTAACCGCGAGTTGTTCAAGATGACGTGCAGGATAACCACGAGGCCAATGT
>JADGQF010000025.1 GCA_017882045.1 Anaerolineales bacterium | reverse complement strand
CCAGCAGATGGATCTCGGCCAACGTGTCGTGTTCACAGGTTATGTACCCCCTGAGGATTTACCGGGGCTATTGAACAGCGTTGACGTATTCGTCATGCCCAGCGAAGCGGAACTGCAGAGTATCGCCACCCTGGAAGCCATGGCTTGCGGCAAGCCCGTTCTGGCCGCCAATGCACGCGCGCTGCCGGAGTTGGTCAAGGACGGCGTGAATGGCTACTTGTTTGCGCCGGGCAACGCGGGAGATGCCGCCCGCCGCATGGCCCAACTGGCCGACGAACGTGAGCGGTGGCCGGCCATGAGCGCCGCCGGCCTGGCGCGCGTTTCGCAGCACAGCGTGGGCGACACCGTACGTCGCTACCAAGAGCTTTACTGCATGCTCCTGCCCGCCACGCCCGCTGCCGGCAGAGTTGCGCCCCCGCCGACTGTCACCGGACACCTGCCTTAGTCAGGGCCTCGCACGCGCCTCGACGTTGGCAGCCACTGCGCAACGCCACTCAGAGTCTGGCCAGGCACATGCCTGGCCAGACTCTGAGTGAACTGAGCAGGATTCAGGGCAGAAGCGGCGCGGGGTTCAGGCGCACACCGTTCTGTTCGATCTCAAAATGGACATGGAAGGCAGTCGCCCGGCCCGTAGCGCCGACCGCACCGATGATATCGTTCTGCTGCACGCTCTGCCCCACCCGGACGTCGATGCGGCTCATGTGGGCATACAGGGTGCGGTAGCCGTTGCCGTGGTCGATGACGACGTGGTAGCCATAGCCGTCATCCGTCCAGCCGGCGTAAACCACGCGCCCGCCGTCGCTGGCTTTGATGGGCATCCCCAGCTTGCCAAGGATATCGAGCGCATGATGGTAGGGCTGGTTCCCCTGCGAGACGGTCCCGCTGATCGGCCAGACGAAATGGCCGGTCACAAGCGGAGCGCCGTCCGGCGCGGGAGCAGCTGGCGCGGATGGCGCAGCAGCGGCCGCAGCCTGCGCCGGTGCGGGAGCCTGCGCTGGTGCAGGGGCAGGCGCAGCAGCGGCAACAGCCTGCGCTGGTGCAGGGGCAGGCGCAGGGGCAGGCGCAGCAGCGGCAACAGCCTGCGCTGGTGCAGGGGCAGGCGCAGCGACGGGCGCAGCAGCGGCAACAGCCTGCGCTGGTGCAGGCGCCGGCTTGGGCGCCACGACTTTCGGCGGGGGCGCGGGCTTCAGGCCGCCGGGCACAATCAGCTTCTGGCCGGGCTGGAGCAGCGAGTCGCCGTCCAGGTGATTCCCGGGGAAGGAACGGATGGCATCCAGGTCGACCTTGTAACGGCTTGCGATGCCGAGCAGGGTGTCGCCTGCCTGGACGACGTGTATGACGCCGTCCACCGGCGGGATCGTCAGTGACTGGCCAATGCGTAAGCTGGCGGGATTCGACTCCAGGTTGTTGGCCCAGATCAGCGTCTGAACGCCGATACCGTTCTTAGAGGCGATATCATAGAGGGTGTCGCCATCTTGCACCTGGTACTCAATGCTCTCGGTGCGCGCCACAGCGGTGACGGCGGCGACGGCGGGCAGCGGCTGATCTTTGAGGAGAGCGCCGGCATCCGGCTGGTCGCCGCCCTCGGCAGGCAGGGGAGAGGCTTCGGCCGGCCTTGCCAACGCGAGGCAGAGGAGGCCCAGCAGGACTATCTGCCCGACCAGCCTGATCGCGGCCAGGCGCGAGCCGGCCAAGCGGGCTCTGCGGGTAACAGGCCCGGCCTGGCGGGTGGCAGGCGCCTCGCTCCCCTGGCAGTGGGTAGAGTGCGACATAGGAATGCATATTGAGGGCATCCGATTGAGGTGCTCCTTGCGGTCTGAGAAAATCCGGTTCGGGAAAGTGCTAAGAACTGGACATCTCGGCTGCCCGGGCGGCCTGGGGAATTGGCCTGGCCGGGAGCCAGCCTGTGCGGCAATCGAACGGGCTGCCTGGGTCGTGTTTGCGGGTTTCCTCCTTCGCCCTTACCGCCAACACAGACCAACCGATCGTTGCCGCGCCTACTAAGAGGCTTACCCACCCTCGCGACGGTGGGCTTACCCACCGTCACACCGGTGGACTTCCTTACCACCTGTGCGGATCATGCACGAATTGCGCATGCGCCGCGACCCGTGAATGATTGAACGCATGATAACCGAAGGCCGCAAATTCGTCAAACAAAGCGGAGAAGCAACCGTTAGACCGGCGACGACTTTGGCCACCCACCCGCGGGGGTGGCGGCCAAAGTCGTCGGCAGGGGAGGCTGCGACTGGTCTACTTCTGTGCGGCGGATTTCGGGGTAACTTTGACGGCCGCCAGTTGGCTCTGCCGGGCATAGTCGATCGCGGTGGCCAGTATCCTGGCGCTCTCCTGTGGGCTATGGAAACCGGTGCTGTTGGCGGAGGAAACGAAGTCCCAACGGAAACTGGCGTTACGCTGCAGTTGGCGGGCCTCATTCAGATCGGCATCGCTGGCCCCGGCAGTCTTGGCTGCATTGATGGCGTCAATCGCTGCCAGGAGCCCGGTCTCGCTGCGCTTGAGCAGCTCCATCGTCGTATCCTGGATCGCCACCACACGGTCATGCAGTTCCTGCTCGCTTTCGTTGTGACAGGGCTGGCAGGCCCGGTTGATATTCGCGAGTGGGCTGCGCAGCCAATGGTCTGACACCTTCACCGCGCCCTCGCGGATGTAGGGCATGTGGCAGTCGGCGCAGGTTACACCGGACCGGGCGTGGATGCTGGAGCTCCACATCTCGAAGTCCGGGTGTTGCGCTTTCAACATCGGCGCGCCGGTCACCCCGTGGGTCCAGTCTTTGAAGCCTATCTTATCGTAGTAGGCGATAATGTCCTCGACCTTGAGCCCGTTGTCCCAGGGGAAGGTCAGCACTTTGTTGTCACCCTTGAAGTAATACTCGACGTGGCACTGCGCGCAAACGTAGGTACGCATTTCCTGGCGGGTGGCCTTGCTCAGATCAATACCACGGGCCGCCATGGCATTGACGAACGCCGGGCGGGTGATACGCAGTTCCATCGTATTCGGGTCGTGACAGTCGGCGCAGGACGTGCCGATATGCAGCGTGCCGGAGATTTCCTTATAGGGCGTGTGGTTGAAGTTTTCCCAGCCCATCTGCTGAATCATCTGCGGCGCTTCGGCCGCGTGGCAGTTGGCACAGGCGCCCGGCTGGTTGGCGAACTCCTGGCGCTTGGTCTTCTTCTGATCAACCAGCGCATAGTAGTGGCCGCGCGGCTGGTTGTAGTCCACGCTGAAGGCATACCCGGCCCAAATGGTCTTCATCGCCGGGTCGCGCTCCAGTTTGCTGAAAGGCACCGAGCCGCCATAGGGCGTCTTGAGCGTATCGTCCTTCATCTGCAGGAAGGTATCGTATTCGTGCGGAAAGTTCTTACCCCAGACGGCCGGATCTAACTCGGTGGGCGCGATTTGCACCACTCGTAGCGGATACTGGGTCTGCTCGGCCTTGTGGCCCTGAATGCTGACCAGGACCGCGCCGACGCCCGCCATGATCAGGAGGCCGACGACAAAAGCCGCCAGAATGAGCAGCCAGGTGCGCCGCGGGGCATTCGGGCCGGGAAAGCTTCCGTCGGGTAGGGCTTTGCGATCGTGTGTGGTCATTTTCGACTGCTTCTCTTAGAGAATCACTGCAGGTGTCCGACGTCACTATGGCAATGCAGACAATCGGTGGGGTCCGGGCCGGTAGAGTGGTCGATCATAGACACCATATCGCCGTGGCAACTGACACAATTATGCTGGACGATCGCCCGGTCAAAGGCCGTGATCCGGATGGGCTCGGGGAAACCGCCCAACGTGAAGGCGGCGCTGTGTTTGAAACCGTCCAACGCCTTAACCGCGTACTTGGCGACCAGCGGATTGTGGGGCACGTGGCAGTCGTTACAGGCGGCGACGGCCTTATGGCTGCCGTGCTTCCAACCGTCAAACACGTCGCGCATCACGTGACAGTTGACACAGGCGCGCGGATCATTCGAGAGGTAAGAGAAACCCTTGGCGTAGGTGAAAGTGAAGCCACCCAGGCCGGCAATCCCCCCAAACAGACCGGCCAGCGAAAGCCAGGTCCAGATGGGGAAGAGACGCAGGAGATGCCCCAGGCGGCGGCGGGGCGGCGGAGACTCGGCCCGATCAACGTCCATTGGCACCCCCAGAGGAAAGAGTGGAACCGTAGCTATGCCTATGCGCGATTATAAGCGGTTCGCACGGGCCAGGCAGTGATTTTTCTCACAATCTGAGCCTGGCCGGACCTATGCCAGGATGATACGCGCGTCCAGCGCGAGCGCTCCCTGGCCCTCCGGCAAGACGAGCAACGGATTGACGTCCAGTTCGGCAATCATCGGGCAAGCGGCGGCCAGGTCGCCGATGCGCACGATCGCAGCCACCAATGCTGCCCGGTCGGCCGGGGGTGCGCCGCGCAGCCCGGCCAGCAAACGGGCCGAGCGCACCTCTGAGATCATCTCTTCGGCATCCGCGCTGGTCAAGGGGGCCAGCCGGAAACTCACGTCGGCCAGCGCCTCCACGTAAACGCCGCCCAGACCAAACATGATCAACGGGCCGAAGGTCGGATCACGCTTGACGCCGACGATGACTTCCTGGCCACCCCCGATCATGCGCTGCACCTGCACGCCGCGGATGCGGGCGTCCGGGTGAGCGGCGCGGGCGCGCGCCAAGATGATGTCAAAACCCGCCCGTGCGGCAGCCTCATCGGTCACGCCGAGGATCACGCCGCCGACGTCCGTTTTGTGGAGGATATCGGGGCTGGCGAGCTTCAGCACGACCGGGAAGCCGATGCGCCGGGCGTGTTCTGCCGCCTCAGCAGACGAAGTGGCCAGAAGGTCCGGGGGCGTGGCCAGGCCGAAAGCGTCCAGCACGGTTCGGCTCTCGGCAGCATCCAGGGATGTACGGCCTGCCGCCGCGGCTTCGCTCAGCAGGCGTTGGCCGGTAGCCATGCTGGCCTGATCGGGCTGCCGGCCGGCCGTTGGGGCGATCGACGCGCTCTTTCCCCTCTCGGTTGCTTTGGCGATTTCCATGGCCCGGCGTCGCAGGATGCCGAACGCCGCCACGGCGTCCTCTGGGAAAGGATAGGCTGGGATTTGCGCACGATGGGCGGCGGCAAAAGCCGCATCCAGGCTGGCCGCGCCCATCAGGCAAGCCAGAACGGGCTTGCGGGGCGCGCTTGAGCCGTCGACCGCGGCCGGGCTCGCCGCGGATGCCGCGGCGAGCCCGGCCGCGATGGCGTCAACCACCGCCACCGGGTCAACCAGAACTTGCGGCACCAGGATCGCCAACACGCCGTCGTTGGCCGGATCGGCCAGCACGGCATCGAGCGCCCGCCGGTAATCCCCGTGGTCGGCGCCGCCCAACATATCGACCGGGCCGGCCACCTGCGCCTCAGCATGCAGGCATCTTCGCAGCGCCACCTGTGCCTCAGGGCCGGTGCCGGCCAACTGCAGTCCGGCACTCTCCAGCGCATCAGCGGCGAGCGCCGCCGGGCCACCGGCATTGGTCAGGATAGCGATGCGGCCGCCGGCCGGCAAGGGTTGGTAGGCCAGGGCCAGCGCGCCGTCGAAGAGCTCCCGGATGCTCTCGACCTCGATCACGCCCGTCTGCTTGCAGGCGGCGCGAAAGGCCGCGTGCACACCGGCCAACGCCCCCGTGTGCGAAGCGGTGGCTGCCTGCCCGCCGGCAGTGCGGCCAGTCTTGATGGCCAGCACAGGTTTGCGCTGGGCAGCTTCACGCAGCGCCGCGACGAAATCGGGGCCACCCTTGACATCCTCCAGGTACAAGGCAATTACCCGGCTGATGTCGTCCGCCGCCAGAAACGGGATGACGTCCGTCTCATTCACATCGGCCTCATTGCCGACGCTCAGGAAGCGGCTGAAGCCAAGACCGCGCGCCAGCGCCCAATCGATGATGCCGCCACACAACGCACCTGACTGGGAGAGGAACGCGATGTGCCCGCGCCGAGGCATGCCCTTGACGAAAGTGGTATTAAGCGGCGTATGGGTATCGATGACCCCAATGCCGTTGGGGCCCATGACCCGCATCCCATAGCGCCGGGCGATCTCGACCATCTCTCGCTCGCGCGCCGCGCCTTCCGGCCCAATCTCCCGGAAGCCGCCCGAAATGACCACGGCCGCCTTCAAGCCTCGCCGCCCGCAGGCCTCAACGGCGCCCGGCACCATGGCCGCCGGCACCAGCAGCACCGCCAGTTCGACCGGGTCGGGCACCGCGCTGATATCAGGATAGCAGGGTAGGCCGAGGATATCAGCGGCCCGGGGATTGACGGGGTAGACCGGTCCCGGATAACCATGCTCGGGGTCCAGCAGGTTGCGCATCACGCCATAGCTGAGCTTGCTCGGGTCCCGGCTGGCGCCGATGACCGCCACGCCGCGCGGCGTGAAGAAGGGTTGCAGGGAAGCAGAGCGGTCCGGCAAAGCGGTCAACATTGGCACCTCCGGCTAACCAAGCAGTGCTTTCAGCCTGTCGGGCCGATCGGTGATGATCGCGTCCACGCCCAGGTCGAGCATGCGGCGCAAGTCGGGCTCCTCGTTGACGGTCCACGGCCGCACCGGCATGCCGCGCTTCCTGGCGGCAGCCACGTAGCGCGCGTCGACCATCTTGAATTCCGGGTGCAAGCCCTGCGCGAGGCTCCAGCTACGCGTGAGCCCGGTGCGCATCCAGGCCGGCAAGTCCGGGGCGGTGAGCAGGGCACACTCGAACTCGGGGCCGGCGCGCTTGGCCGAGCGCAAGGTGAACGGGTTGAACGAGCTGAGCACCACCTGGTCGACCATGCTATGCGCCCGCACGCAGCGGACAACATCCCGGCCGAGAGTGGAGTTCATGTCCAGGGACTTCAGCTCGATATTGATCAGCAGCTTGCCCTGCAGCAGGTCCAACACCTGGTCGAGCGTAGGGATGCGGGTGGAGGCGAATTGCGGCCCGAACCAACTGCCGGCATCCAGCTTTTGCAGCTCTTCATAAGGTTGCCCGACCACCCGGCCCTTGCCGTCGGTGGTTTTGTCCAGGCTGTAGTCGTGGATGATCACCAACTTGCCATCGGAGCTGAACTGCACGTCGAGCTCGACGCCGTCGGCGCCCAGGTCGATCGCGGCCGCGAAAGCCGGCAGGGTATTCTCCGGGCAGACGCAGTTGGCGCCGCGATGGGCGAAGATCAGGGGATGGTTCACATTCGGTCGTTTCATGAGTACCTCGTCGTAATCAGAAATGCTGGTTAAATGGCTTAGCGATACTTCAGCGATAGCTCTTTGCCAGCGCCAGCAGGCTCCGCCCATCCCACAGCTCGATGGGCTTGCCGTTGCACCATGCGCGCGCCTGCCGGGAGAAGGCGCCGGTGGTCAGGAGCCAGCCGCGTTCGGCATTCTCGTGCATCATGGTGCCGTAAAGATCGCGCACAGCCGGCTCACCGACAGTGCCACGATAGCGCTTGCACTGCACGAGACCGCGGCGCATGCGATCATTGGAAAGCTCGAGGTCGATGCCGTGATCGCCCGTGTTCTGGGTCTGCACGACACGGTAACCCATCAACTGGAACAGCAGCGCGCTCCAGCTCTCGAACTCTTCCGGCTCGAGGGCCATGATCTGCACTAGAGTCTGAATGCGACCAAAGCGCCGGCGCAGCGCATCCCGCCCGGCATCCCGTTCGTTGGCAATCACCGGGAGCGCGAGGAGCGCCATGTGCAGCGGCGCCAGCAACAGCGGCAGCCACCAGGGTAACCATAGGAGCTGCGTGCCGCTCGTCTTAAAAGTAATCACTGTCGGCCAGGCAAGGATCCATAGCACCGCCCCTGCCCACCAAAGCCAGGGAATCTCACCAGGCGCAAGCAGGGACACCGGACCTTCTCCTGCCAGCCCCGGCAAGACACCCTGCTGCTCTAGCTGAGCACGCGCCCGTATTACCTGCCCCGGGCTGGGCAGCCAGTCCGGGTCGCCGCCGGCGCGGCCCTCTGGAAAGCCGAAGCTAAAGAGATGGGAGTCGCTCTGCATGGCCGGGAACTCAGGCCTCACTCGTTCGGAACCAATGGCGCGCGGCCAACAACTCCAGACCGTCCACACCGCGGGCCAGGAGAACGTCCAGGTGAGCGGCCAGTGGCCGCAGACGCTCGCGGACCAGGGCACCCTTCCTTGCGCCATCGACTACGAAGGTCGTCGCAGTCTCCAGCGCCTCCCACTCCCCCGCGAAATCCACCAGGCCGAGCAGCGCCAGGCGATACTCATTCAGGGTCAGGGTGAAACTAGGCTCGCCGGGCCGGCGGATAGTTACCACCGGGTCATTGGGATCGAGCGGCGGTTTTTTAGTATCTGGCATGTGTCACTTCTTCGGTACCTACCGCAGTACGTACCGCGTTACGCTCACGCGGGCAAAGTCCGCCCGGTCTTCGGCCGCAGCATGGGCGGCCAACCACTGCACAGTCAGCCCACGCGCGTCCCACAGTGGAACCTCTGAAGCAATCAGCCAGGCGCGGCGGGCTCCCATGGTGCCGCGCGCCATCCAGCCGTCAACAAACGCCTGGTCCTGGCCGCGGTTGGTGTAGGGCCCATCGATCCACGGCTGCCCCTCGCCGGCATAATAGCTAAAGGTGTAGCGGTTGTACGGGATCTGAAAAATCAGCAGGTCCCCGGGCGATTCGTGCGCCATGACGTACGCAGCCGCCGCGCGAAAGTCAGACTTTATCGGTTGGCTGTCCTGCATCCACACTCCGAGGAGGTTGAATGCCAGAACGGCTCCAAACGTGGCCAGGCCCAGGGGCCGCCACGCGCCATACAGAGCCACGACGCCGCAGGCCAGCAGCGTCACGAAGGCCGGCATCACCCAGATCAGGTAACGGTCCAGGAAGACCGGTACGAGGAGGGAGACCAGGTAGATCTCCACCGGCGGCAGCAGCAGCCAGAGCACAAGCAAAGCCAACACGCGCCGGCCACCTGGCGGCGGGGTCCGCCCCGTGGCGGACCCCGCCGCCAGGTCCGCGGCGCCGTGCGCCGCGCCGGGTCCGGCTGCCATAGGCGCCAATCCTCCGGCGGCTGACATACTGACCGCCGGCGCCGGCCCGATCAGCAGGGGCAAAGCTGCGTCAGAGCGAGAAACCAGGAGCCGCGGCAGGCTTCCGATCCACAGCAGCAGCCCTGAGAGCAACGCCAACATGGCCGGCAACAAGGTGAGGGGCTGCTGCACCGGCAAAATGCCCCGGCTGTAGGCCACCCCTAACACCTTGAGAATGTCGGACAATGAAACTACCGGCTGCCCCGTACGCGCCGGAGGCGTCAGCCAATAGCCGATCTCCCAGGAAGCCAGGGGGAGATAAGGCAAGACCAGCGCGGCCAGGTACACCAGGGCCTGGAGCCGGCGGGCCCGTGCGTGCCGTCCTGTCGGCAGAATCAGCAGCCACAGCGCCTGCACCGGGATGGCCAGCACCGACAGAAGGTGCACGTAGCAACTCAGGCCGGTCAACACATATAGCGCCGCCCAGCGCCATGCGCCACCGCGCCGGGCCACGTCGAGCGCCAACAACAGGGCCAGAGGCACCAGCGCGCTGAGCAGCGCATACATCTTGGCCTCTTGCCCATACCAAACCAGGTAGGGGCCGGTGGCCATGAGCAGCGCGGCCACGAGGCCCGCCGTTGCGGATGCCTGGCCGCGTCCCACTGCTCGTCCAAACCCGGCAGTAAGCCGGTGCACCAGTACGTACAGCAACGGAACTGCCAGGGTCCCAGCCCAGGCCGACGGGAAACGCAGCGCAAACTCACTGTGCCTGGCGACCGCCAGCCAGGGCCGCAACCCAAGGAAAAACAGCGGTCCGTTTTCGGCCGGCCTGCGGAACATGGCCAATAAGGCAGGCAGTGGCTGGGTTGCGAAACGTAAGGCGTCCACTTCGTCGCGCCACAGGCTCTGCCCGTCGAGTTGGACCACCCGCAAGGCGAAGGCCAACCCCGTCAGGCCCAGCAGTAAGAGCAGGGTACGCCGGCGGTAGTCACTCATCGCCGGTTCACCCGGCCGGCTTGCGCCGCGCCAGCCAGACAAACCCTACGGCAATCAGCACCACCAGAACGGAGCCACAGCACAACCAGCCATAACTGAGAAGCGACACCAGGTTGTCGATCACCTGGGCCGTTTCGGACGCAGCTGCCGGCGCGGCCTGCGGGTCAGCGGCCGCGCCGGCTTGTCCTGAGGACAGGGAGGTGCGCGGGCCGGTCAATTGGGGCAGGCCCTGGCCATACGCGAACGCGCCGGGGGCAGTCAGGGTCGGCGGCGGCAGGTAATCGCTCACAGCAGGCGCCTCTGGCGGTGCAGCCGTCGGCTCGAGGATCGGCTGCGGCACGGCCGCTGCGGTCGATGGCGGCAAGACGGTAGCACCGGGGGTCTGAGTGATGGGCGTGGGCGCCGGGCTGCCCACGGCCGGCATCGTAGGGGTCGGCGGGATGGGCGTCGCGATAGCTGGGGCTGTGGGGATGAGTGTGGGCGTTGCCGTGAACTCAACGTCGGGTGGCGAAGACTGGAACATAGCTCGTGCCACGGCATCGCCGGGCAACAGCCCGGCCAGCGCGGCGGCCAGCAATAACAGCGCTGCAAGTATCAAAAGTGTACATGCGCGGATCGGCACTATCGCAGGCCTCTCGGGAGTATTAGTCAGGCTGCGGCATTATAGCATGAGGAAGAACAGGCACCAAGACGGACGGCGACGCGGCTACGGGCCGCCGGGCGTCCGGTTGCGCAGCGACGAGACGTCGCCGGCCCAGACAGTGCTGACCTGGCCATCGTCTGCCTGCACGAGTAGGGCGCCTTGGGCGTTTACCCCTACGGCGAGCCCCTCCAGCGTTCCGGCCGGCAGGCTGACCACTACGCGCCGGCCAAGGGTGTCCAGCCGGGCCGACCAGGCAACATGCGGCGATTCTCCGGCCAGCAGGCGCTCGTACCAGGCTTCACAGCGCTCCAGGATGGCGGCCAACAGCGGGAGGCGCTCGACGGGATGACCGGCCGCCATCTGCAAGCTGATGGCGATGGGCGCCAGATCGGGGGAAGTGAATTCCAGGTTCACATTCAGGCCCAGTCCCAGAACCGCATAGGCAACCTGGTCGCCGCTGAGGCGCAACTCGGTCAACATCCCGGCCAGCTTGCGCCCGTCCAGTAACAGGTCGTTTGGCCACTTCAGACCCGGACGCAAGCCGCTGATCTGCTCGACCCCCTCGGCGGCGGCAAGGCCCAGGCACATGGTCAACTGCGCGGCACGCGCGGCCGGGATGGGGGGGCGTAACAGCAGGGACATCAAGAGGCTGCTGCCCGGCGGAGCCCACCAGGTGCGGTCCTGCCGTCCACGACCCGCGGTTTGTTCCTCGGCCAGCACCAGCAATCCTTCGGGCGCTCCGGCCGCGGCTCGCTGAAGGACCACGTCGTTGGTCGAGCCGATGCGCTCCAGGTAGACGACCGGATGGCCCAGCCGCCTTGTGGTCAGAGCTTGCTCGATCAAAAGCACTGAAAGAGACTGATACATGCCCGCGCTACACCGGCCTTTCTGAGCTTATTCCTCGATCGCTTGCGATCCGATCGCCCGCGATAGGATGGACGCGATCTCGTCGGGGGTCAGCTTGATCGGGTTGGCCTGCGTGCTACTCGCGACGAGCGACTTCTCGACGACAAGCGGGAGGTCCTGCCGGGTCAAGCCGTAGGCGCCCAGCGGTGGGACCCGCAATTCGCGGCACAGATCCTGCACCCATTCGACGCCAGCCGCGGCGGCGGCCGCTGGGTTGCCGGTCAATACCTGCGCTACTTCGTCGTAGCGCTGCAATGCCGGACTATCAGGGCGGGCCCGCTGCAGAGCAAGCAGGTTGGTCTCCATGACGTAGGGCAAGAGCCGGGCGCAGACTGCGCCATGCGGCGCCGGGTACATACCCCCAACAACACTGGCAATGCCATGCGCCGCGCCCAGGCCTGCGTTCGCGAGCGCCAGACCACCGAAAAGGCTCGCCAGGCTCATATCCTCGCGCGCGGCGGGGTCATCACCGGCTGCAAAAGCACGGCGCAGGGAGCGAGCAACGCGCGCCATCCCTTCCCGGCAGAGAGCGCCGGTCAGAGGGTTGGCGCGCGCCGAAACGAAAGGCTCGATCAACTGCGTCAGCGCATCCAGACCGGTGCTGGCGGTAATGGCAGGCGGCAGGCTGTAGGTGAGCTCGGGATCCACCAGGGCGACGCGGGGCAGCAAGAATGGACTGCGCAAGCTGACCTTGACGTGCTGCTCAGGCGCTGCCAGGACGGCATTGCGGGTCACCTCGGCGCCCGTGCCGGCGGTGGTAGGGATGGCGATAAAGGGCACGGAAGGCCGGGCCAGGGACTTGCCACGGCCGATGACCTCGAGGTAATCCAGCGGCTCGCCCCCGTTAGCCAGCAGAGCGGCGATGGCTTTGCCGGCGTCCACTGCGCTGCCACCGCCAAAGCCGACGACGACGTCACAACCTTCGCGGCGCGCCAGCTCACTGCCAAGACGTACAGCTTGCGTGTCCGGCTCACCGCTCACGGCAAAAGAAACGCAGCCGACATGGTGGTCTGCCAGGCCGGCCAGCAGCGGGCCGGCGGAGGGCAGGCTGGCGCCGGTCACCAGCAGGGCGCGTTGCCCGAAACCGGCTGCCAACGCCCCCGCCTCCTTGAGTGTTCCGGCCCCGAAGATGACGCGCGCTGCCGTCGCAAACTCGAAGCGCATGGCGTCTAGCCCCAGCCTTCTTCTGCCGGAAAGAGATTCGTGTACCTGTACGCAGTCCGTGGCTCAGCCATCATCTCGGCCACCGCATCGCGCCAGGTCTGATAATGGGCCGTCTCGCGATGGCGGAGCTGATCGTCGGGTGAGCGGTAGACTTCAACCAGCACGAAATGGTTAGGCGCATCGGTCTGCTGGACGAAATCGAAGCGCGCGACCCCCGGCTCCTGAAGGGTATTACGGGCGTTTGCGAGCGTGGCGTCAACGAACGCCTGAAGGAACTCCGGCTTAACGTGAATGAAGACGTGGACGATGTGCATAGTACCCTCCCTCGCCCAGAATAACACCGCTCTCACGAGGTGTCAATCCTCTTTCAGCCTTTTAGGTTTCCTCCTTGACGCGACCCCATGTTTCTGGTAAACTGGCATAGTTTTGTGGGCAGACCTCCGGAAGCTGGCTTGCCCGACACAAATGCGATCAGCCGTCGGAGATTTGCATGATGACTTCTGTCAGCCCCACGCTGCCTTCGTCCGGCTACGACGAACTCGATCAGCTTTGCGCGAATGTGATCCGCGGCTTGGCCATGGATGCGGTGCAGCAGGCGGATTCCGGTCATCCCGGCATGCCGATGGGCATGGCGAGCGTGGCTCACGTCCTCTGGACGCGCTTTCTGCGTCACAACCCGGTCAATCCCAAATGGCCAAACCGGGACCGCTTCGTGCTCTCCGGCGGTCACGGCTCGATGCTGCTCTACAGCCTGCTCTACCTGACCGGCTATGACGTGCCGCTCGAGCAGCTCAAGCAATTCCGCCAGCTCGGCAGCATCACTCCCGGCCACCCGGAATACGGCCTGACGCCCGGCGTTGAAGTTACCACCGGCCCACTCGGGCAAGGGTTCGCCAACGGGGCGGGTATGGCGCTGGGCGAGGCATTCCTCGCTGCCACTTTCAACCGGCCCGGCTACCCGATCATGGATCACTACGTCTACGCCACTTTGGGCGACGGCGACCTGGAAGAGGGAATCAGCCACGAGGCAGCTTCGCTCGCCGGTCATCTCAAGCTGGGCAAGCTGATCTATTTCTACGATGACAACAAGATCAGCATCGACGGACCGACCTCGCTCTCCTACAGCGACGACGTGCCGGTGCGCTTTGCGGCGTATCACTGGCACGTGCAAGCTGTGGATGGCTACGACATGCCGGCCATCGACGCGGCCATTCGCCAGGCCCAAGCCGTCACCGACCGGCCCTCGCTGATCATCTGCCACACGCACATCGGCTATGGCAGCCCGAACAAGCAAGATACGGCCGACGCGCACGGCTCGCCGCTGGGCGAAGAGGAGATCCGGCTGACCAAGCAGGCCCTGGGCATGCCGCCCGACGAGAAGTTCTGGGTGCCGGAAGAGGCGCTGGCCCGCTACAGGGGTTCGCTGCCTGCCGGGCACGAGTGCGAGGGGCAGTGGAACCAGATGCTGGCGGCTTACGAACGGGAATGCCCCGAGCTGGCCGCAACCTTCAAACAGGCCTGGGCAGGAGAGCTGCCCGACGGCTGGGACGCGGCGATGCCAGTATGGCAGCCGGGCTCCAAGATCGCCACGCGCGCGGCTTCCGGCAAAGTACTGGACGCGATCGCGGCTCGCATCCCGACTCTGATCGGCGGCTCGGCAGACCTGACGCCGTCAAACAACACGCGCTTCAAGGGCGCAGTGGACGTGACGCCGGGAGACTTCGCCGGCCGTTACATCCGCTTTGGCATCCGCGAGCATGCAATGGGCGCGCTCCTCAACGGTCTGGTATTACATGGTGGAACTTTCCCCTACGGAGCGACGTTTGCCGTTTTCGCCGATTATATGCGACCGACCGCACGCCTAGCCGCGATCATGAAGATACCCACGATCTTCGTCTGGACACACGACAGCGTGGGCGTCGGTGAGGACGGGCCGACCCATGAGCCGGTCGAGCACCTGGCGTCGCTGCGGGCCATCCCGGACTTGGTCGTCATCCGTCCCGGCGATCCCAATGAAACGGCCGCAGCCTGGCGCTACGCGCTGACCCGGCGCGATCGCCCGGTCGCGATGTTGCTCAGCCGCCAGGCCATGCCGGCCCTGCCCGGCACCAGCAGCGCGCCGGGTAACGGCCTGGAGCGCGGCGCTTACGTAGTGGCCGAGGCCGAGGGTGGCCGGCCTGACCTGGTTCTGATCGGCACCGGCTCGGAAGTAGCAGTCGCCGTGGCCGCACGCGATCAACTGGCGGCCCGAGGCATTAGGGCGCGCGTCGTCAGCATGCCGAGTTGGGAACTATTCGACGAGCAAGACGCAGCCTACCGCGACAGCGTTCTGCCACCGGCGGTGAGCGCACGCGTTTCTGTGGAAGCGGGCGTCACGCTGGGCTGGGAGCATTACGTCGGCCAGGACGGCAGGGCGGTCGGCATCGACCGCTTCGGCGAATCCGGCAAGGGTCCGGCAGTAATGGCTCACCTGGGTATCACAGCCGAGAACGTGGTCCAACAGGCACTTGCAACATTGCGAATTGAGTGATTCAAGACAGAAGCTGCGCCCCCGAGGGCGCAGCTTGTAGGTTATGGGCTGCCATTTGAAGACTGCCACTCGGAGACTGCGTCTCTAAGACAAGGAAGTGCCTATGGAACGCATGTGGACTCCCTGGCGCTTGGACTATATCCTGAGCGACAAACAGGTGGGCTGCGTGTTCTGCAACATGCTCGAGGCGGAAGATGACCGGGCGATGCTCATTCTGGAGCGAAACGAGCGCGCGTTCCTGGTCCTGAACAAGTACCCGTACAACAATGGCCACCTGATGGCCGTGCCGTATCATCACGTGGACTCATTGGAGAAACTAAAGCCCGAAGATGTGACCGGGATGATGGCGATGGTGGAGAGGGGTGTGCGTGCTCTCCGGCGTGCAATGCACCCTGAAGGTTTCAATATCGGCATGAATATCGGCAAAGTAGCCGGCGCCGGGGTCAAGGACCACGTGCACTGCCACATCGTGCCGCGCTGGAACGGCGATACTAACTTCATGCCCGTTCTGGCCGAGGTGCGGCTGATCCCACAGGATCTGTGGGATACGTACGATCAACTCAAGCAAGCTCTGGAAGCGATCGAAAACAAGCCCTGAGACCCATGTCAACGGCCATAGTAAGCGGCGAAAAGCTCCACTATTACGCACACAAAGGCGACCCGGGCGGGCGTTGCCCTCCGCTGGTGCTCGTGCACGGCGCCGGGGGAACTTTGATGCATTGGCCGGGCGAGCTGCGCCGCCTGGCCGGTTACGACGTGTACGCGCTTGACCTGCCGGGGCACGGCGGGTCCGGCGGCCAGGGCCGGTCAGACGTCAGTGCTTACGCGAAGGCAGTGCATGGCTTTGCGCAGGTCCTGCGCTTGCGGCCGTTCGTGCTGGGCGGCCACTCGATGGGCGGGGCCATCGCGCTCGACTTGGCCCTGCAGCCCTCCAACCGGCTGGCAGGGCTGGTGCTGGTGGGCACGGGCGCGCGCCTGCGGGTCGCGCCGGAGATCCTGGGGGGCATCCTCGACGACTTCGACGCCACCGCCCGGTTGCTCGCCGAGTGGTCGCACGCCGGGCAAGTTCCTCCCAAGTTACTTGACCTCTACGTTCGTCGCTTGCGCGCAGTGCCCCCCGCGGTTATCCACGACGATTTCCTCGCCTGCAACTACTTCGACCGCCTGGCGGATGTGTCCCGCATCGCGGTCCCCACGCTGGTCATCTGTGGCGATGCCGACCGCATGACCCCGATCAAATACAGCCGCTACCTGGCGGAGCAGATTCCCGGCGCACAATTGGTGATCGTGCCGGGTGGAGGCCACATGGCACTCCTTGAGCCGGGTTCGACGCAAGCAGTCGTGGAGGCCATCCGGCAGTTCCTGGGGAGCCTACCCTCGTCGCTGCCAACAGTCCAGAATCTGAGCGCGTGAAGCGGTGCCGGTCGTGCCGATCTGCCGGATGGTGACCGCGGCGGCCAGGCAGCCGGCTTGCGCGGCCTCGGGCGCCGTCGCGCCTGCGCAAAGAGCCGAGCAGATGCCGGCCATGGTCGCATCGCCCGCGCCGACGATGTCGACCGGGCCGCTGACAGGCACGGCCGGAACCTGCGCCAGGCCGTCCTCATCGAAGACTGCGATGCCGGCCGCGCCCAACGTCAAAAAAACCGGCCGGCCCGCCCGGCGATAAAGCTCGGCGCCGCTCGCTAGGGCGGCTGAAGAGACTGCGCTCTCCGCTGCGGGAAGGACTTCTTCCTGCCCAGCAGGACACGTGGCGCGCAGCGCCTCGCGGGCGTTGGGTTTGAGCATCACATCCCGAAAAAGGCCGATGCGCTCTCGCGAGTCCGCCACGAACACCACTTTCGGATAGGCGCGGGCCAGGGCGCCGATTTCGGCACGGACGCGCTCGGTGATCACACCGCAGTCCGCCTCTGGCACCTGGTCGGCCACAACAACCCCGTCGATGCGCGGCAGCAGGCTCCTGAGCCGCTCGAGCACCTGGTCCTCGGCGTCAGGCGGCAAGGGCGACCGGTTCTTGATATCCAGGCGGTTCAGTTCGCGCTGCGTGCCGTCCTGTTCCTGCAGCAAGGGTTTGGTGTAAGTCGGGGTGACGCGGTCAGAGCGCACGACCAGCCCACTCACATCCACACCGGTATTGCGTAAAGCGCGCAGCAACTCGAATCCCTCGCCGTCGTCGCCGATCACGCCCAGCGCCCAAACATTCACCTCCATCGCCCGCAGGTTTGAGGTCACCGTTCCGGCCGCCCCCGGGCTGCAGCGCACCTTCACTACCTGGTACGCCTCCAGCCCGGTCTCCAGTGAGATTTCCGCCAGGGCGTGCTCGATGATCAGGTACCTGTCAAGGAAGAAATCGCCGAGGACCAGGATGTTCAGGCGGGGAAAGCGGTCCAGGATGGCGCGCAATCGGTCGAGGTTCATGCTCGTCTCCTCCCGTTCAGCGGGCAGCGACCAGCAGCCGGTAGAGCGCCGGCAGGGTGCCGGCATGCGGACCACGCACGTAATAGCTCTCGCCGCCATCCTGCACGGTGCGCACCAGGATCGTCTTGAAGGGCCGGTAGTAGTAGCGTGCGTCGGTCTTGGGCGCTTCATGGCGCAGATCATCACCCAGATCCTGCAGATCGAAAACGGCTGTAGTGAAGAGGTTGATCTGCTGCCCGTCCTGGCGCGCCACGTTGCGCGCCATGGAGAGTGCCTTCAGGTACACTTCCGGCCCCATCACGGCGGTGCCGAAGTTGAGCAGCACACCTCCCTGCAGTCGGGATACGGCCTGGGTGAAGATCAGAAAGTCGCGATAGGAAGCTTCGCCCAGGGCCGCGCCGTCGCAGTTCGGCTGCTCGTGGATGATGTCATAACCGAGCCCGATGTGCACGGTGACGGGCACCCGCAAACGATATCCGGCGGCCAGGATGCTTACGTCCGAATGCGGGAAAGAGCCCTCGACGATGCTCCGGCCGACCGCTTCCCCGTAACCCAGGCCGTCGCGCACCCCGGCGGCGACGATATCGTTGATCTGGCCGGTCTCGCGCCACAGCCCGAACTGGCCCTCCTGAATGTAGCGAGCGACGCTTTCGGTGGTCGCGCCGATCAGGGCCAGCTCGTAATCGTGGATCGGTCCGGCACCATTCATCGCCACGTGGGTAACGATCCCGCGCGCCATCAGGTCAATCACGAAGCGGGACAGGCCAGTCTTGATGACGTGCGCCCCCATCATCAGTATTACCGGCGCATCGTGCGCCCGCGCACGCGCCACGCGCTGGGCGATCTGCGGCAACGCCGGGTCGGCGAAGGGCTCCCCAGCAGCACTCAGGGGCAGCACTTCGTCCAGTTGCATATCATGCACCCGCTCGCTCAACGGCTTGAGCTTGAGGCGGCTGCGGTCAAACATGGGGTAGGGCATATACTCCTCCGTTCAGCAAGCGAAAAGGTATTCGACCAGCGCGCCACTCTCGCTGAAATCCGGCACGATGACGTCGGCTCCGGCCCGAATCAAGCGCGTGCGCTTCCAGGCGTCGGTCCCGCCGGGCGTCACTTCGTCGGACGCCACCCCGACGGCGATGCCGCCCACCTGCTTGGTATCTTCGATCTCGACAAAACCGTCACCGAACCCGGCGAACTCAGGCCCGGCCAGGCCATGTTCGGCGATGATGCGTTCGATGAGGACTTGCTTCGAGAAGCTTTTGTAGTCGTCCTGCGCGCCATAGATACCGGCGAAATAGTCGATGATGCCGAGCGCCGCAGCCTCGTCCAGCACATAGGGTTCATCGGTGCCCGACGCCAGGTAGCAGCGCACGCCGCGGGCACACAATGCGTCCAGCATGGCACGCGCACCGGGCACCATCAACTGGTCCGGCGGGATCCTTCCGCTCTTGAGACCGGCTACGCGGTCCTTGATCGTCTCCCAGAGCGCCGCCAGGTACAACCGCTTGTATTGTAGCGGCTCCTGCGGTTGTCCGCCGCGTTTGGCGACCTGCTCGGCAAGCTCGATCATCTGGTAGATGGTTTGTTTGCCGGTCAAATGGGTGACGTAGCCGGTGACGACGTCATTCAGCTCGGCTCTGCTCTCATGGGTGGGCGTCTCCATCAACCATGCCACCATCTGGGGCACCATGACTTCCTGCCAGCCGGCGCGGATCAGTGACAACGTACCATCGAAATCGAACAGCGCGTGCCGGATACGGCCGCGCGGGACCTGATCGCAGATAATCTCAAGCATGCTGGTCACACTCCTGGTCGGCGACGCTTTCAGCCAGGGCGGCCGCGCCCCACAGCGGAGCGTCGTCCGCCAACCCCGCAGGCCGAATATCGACGCGCGTGAGAGGTAAGGCGTGCGCGCGGGCAGTCTCCCGTATAGTTTGCCAGTAGCGTGCGCCGGACCTGGTCACCCCGCCCCCCAGGACGACCCGCTCGGGGTTCATCAGGTTGATCGCGGCCCCCAGCCCGGTCCCTAGGGCCGCCGCGGCCTGCTCGAGCACCGCGGCCGCGAGCGAATCGCCACGCTCAGCCGCGCGCGCCACATGTTCGGCCGTCGGGACGGCCGGAGAACCGCCGGCAAGCGCTCGCAGCATCTCGCCGGCGCCGGCTTCCGCGGCCAGGCGTTCCTGCGCCACGCGCGCGATGGCCAGACCACTGGCCTCGGCCTCCAGGCAGCCGCGCTTGCCGCAGGCGCAGCGCGCGCCGCCGGGCCGCACGAGGACATGGCCGATCTCGCCGGCCATGCCGTCGGCGCCGCCGTAGATCCGCCCGCCGAGCACCCAACCGCCGCCGATCCCCGTGCTGACTGTGACGTATAGCAGGCTACCGCAGCCCTGGCCGGCCCCCCAGCGCCATTCGCCCAACGCGGCAACGTTGCCGTCATTATCGACGGCCACGGGCACACCAAATTCAGCCCGCAGCATCTCGCTCAAGGGTGTATTATCCCAGCCGGACACGTGATAGGACAGGTGCACCAGGCCGCGCCGCGCGTCGACCGGGCCGCCGAAGCTGACCCCGATCGCGACCAGATTGCCGGGGTTGGTCGTCAACAACTCGCGGGCCATGCGTAGCATCGTCGCCTGGTCGTAGGCCGCATCGCGACCGGGGGGAGAATAGATGCGCGCCTGTGCCAGCCAGGTCTGCTGCCCGGGCACCAGCAGGGCAGCCGAGTGTTTGCTGCCGCCGAAATCGAGCGCCAGCAGGAGAGGTTGCCGGTCCGTCAGCCCGGCCGCGCCTGTCATCATTCGCACAACGCGAGGAAGATCGCGTGGAGGATCACCAGGTGAGCATCCTCGATCATCTGCATTGACTGAGTGGGCACTACGATGCAGATATCGCAGTTGTCTTTTAGCTGACCGCCATCGCGGCCGGTCAGGCCAATGCGCGTCAGGCCCATCCGGCGGGCGGTCTGCATGGCGCACAGAATGTTGGGGCTGTTGCCACTGCCGCTGAGCCCAAAGGCCACGTCTCCGGCTTCGGCCAACGCGGCCAGGGGCTCGGCGTAGACCACCTCATAGCCGACGTCGTTGGCGTAGGCGGTGAGCGTCGGCACGTTGTCGCTGAGGCAGAACATCTTGAAACGCGGCGACCCCTCGCGGGCAGTACTTTTAAGAATGTCGTTGACGATGTGGGAAGCATTAGCCGCGCTACCGCCGTTGCCAAACATGAAAATGCGCTTGCCCTTCAGCTGCGCTTGCCTTAATACGGCAACAATCTCCTCGACCGGCTTGGCCGGCAGTTGCGGAAGCAGTTCAGCCACTCCCTGAAAGTACGATCCGATTTCCATACTGGTGTATCCCTCCAAACGTGCTGCAGAACAAAGGTCACTGAATGTTGCATCCAGGTGGCAGGTTTGGTCAAATCGGCACCCACAGTCTTTTTCCCAGGGTAGGGAGCAGCGCGCTGCGACGAGACGCAAAGGGACGCCAACCAGGCCGGCAAACAACGGCAAACCGTTGTAGAATTCCGACAAAATGACAAGCCATGACCGTCAACGACGGAATTCACGAAAGGATGACGACAAGAGAACAACTGAAGCGGCAGACCGGGCATAGTGGCGCAAGGGGGAGGCAAATATGGGACGGCTACTGGTCTTCCTGCTGTGCGTTGTTCTGGTGTTCTCGCTGGTATTGGGGTGGACGCGGGACCAGTCGGGAGCGGAGCCCGCGGCGACAGGCAGCGCGCCGGTTACGAATGCGTCCGATCTCCCTAAAAACGATCGGCCGAAACCGCTCGTGACCACAAGCAACGGCCCGGCCGAGCCGGCGGACCGCCTGGTGGCGGCAAGCAACGGCCTGGGCGGCCCCATCGCGGCGTTCGCGACGCAGCCGGCACAAGCCGGGTTATGGGGCACGCTGTGCGAGTTCTTTAAGCAGGTCGCCCAAGCCGATCACGACTTCGACGATACATTGTGGGACATGCTGTCGGGCGAGTTGCGCGTGGTACTGGGCGCGCTGAAGTGTCTCATAATCCTGCTCGTGCTGTTCGGTATCGGCTCCCTGGGGCTGATCAGGCAGATGTTCCATCGGTTCCTGACGTGATCCGCTCAGTGCTTGAACAAGCCCAAGGAAGCTTTATCATCGCGAATGGCCCGGCCACAGCGTCACTGCGGCCGGGCCTGCTGTCCCTGCAACAACCGGTCGATGGCATTCAGGCCGTCTTCCAACGTTTCGCCGAGAAACACTCCGGCCACCCGCTGGCGCCATTCGGGCTTCTCGTTGAAAATCCGCCCACCATAGCCGACAAATGGCTTGCCCAAGCGCGCGGCGTCTGGCAAGTAGCGCGGCCAATCGGCCAGCGCGGCGGCAGGCGGCTCGGTCGTCGCCACGATCACCACCGCCGGGGCCTGCAAGTCCGTTGCGAACGCTGCCAGATCCGGCAGCGGGACGGACTGTCCCAGGTAGGCGACGGGCCAGCGCCGGCGCCGTAACAGCGCGCCCAGAATGAGCAAACTTCCCTCATGCAGCTCGCCAGGAGCGGCCGCCAGCACAACCCGATGCACCGGGAAGGGGGGCGGGCCGGCGAGCATCCACATCATGAGGCGCTGGCGTACGTAGTTGGTCGCGAAGTGCTCGGTCGCGACGTTGATCCGGCCCTCCTGCCAGCCGCGTCCGGTCTCATCCAGCACCGGCACGATCACCTCGTAGATCAACCGGCTGAGGGCTTGAGACAGCAAGAGCTCACCCAGTACGCGATCGGCTGTGGCCGTATCGTGATTGAGAAGCGCGACCAGCAAGCTCTCGCGGTAGGGGCTGAGGTCGGCCAACTCGACCGGCAAACTGCCACCGCCGCTTCCGGTGTCTGCCGGGCGCGCCGCCGCCTCAACCGCCTCTTCGTTGTGGTGCAGGGCGTGAATGGCCTGCGCCGTCTGCATTCCCTGGTCGATCTGGCCCTTAACCCAGCGCAACCGCATCACGTCGCGCTCCGAATACAGCCGGTGACCACCGGCCGTGCGTCCGGACTGGGGAAAACCGTAACGATGCTCCCACATGCGCAGCGTCGCGATCGAGATACCCGTCATCCGGCTGACTGCGCCGATATTGTACAGGGGGTAGTCGCTCGGCGGTTGGTTATCAACAGGCATTGCCATTTGGCCTCACCTCCTTTATAATTCCTAGCGCGCATACTAACATACTTCTTCGCACTTGTCTAGTTTTCCCCCACGACATATTAACTGGATATTGACAAAACCTCTACGTAGTGTTATAATGTCGCATGTTGGCGTGTAGGGATTGAACTTCACTAAAATCAGGGGACAGACAAGAGGAGACGCGACCGTGGGTTCTGCAATAGTGATCGGCGCCGGCATTGGCGGGCTAGCGGCGGCTGCCAGGCTGGCAAATGCCGGGTACCGCGTTACCCTGCTCGAGAAGAATGCCGTTCCCGGCGGACGCACAACCGCTCTTGATCTGGGAGGCTACCGCTTCGACGTGGGTCCAACTCTTTTCCTTATGCCCGCCGTTTTTGCCGAAACCTACCGGGCGTTGGGCGAGCGTATGGAAGACCACCTGGATCTCGTACGGTTAGATCCGGCTTACCGGGTTCATTTCCACGATGGATCGAAACTCGACCTGAGCAGCAACTTACAGTATATGCGCGAGCAACTGGACGCGCTGGAACCGGGGGCGTTTGGCGCGTACTTGCGCTTCCTGGCCGAAGGCTATCGTCACTACCGGGTTTCGCTCGAGCGCCTCGTGGGACGCAATTTCTACTCACTGGGCGAATACTTCAGCCTGCGCAACCTGCCTTTGTTGATCCAGCTCAAGGCGCTGATCACGCACTACAATAACACCAGCCGGTTCTTCCGCGACCCGCGCCTGGCGGCCGCGTTCTCCTTCCAGAACATGTATCTGGGTGTCAGCCCCTTCGAGGCGCCGGCCACGTTCTCGCTGCTCCAGTACGTCGAGGCGACGGACGGGGTCTGGTTTCCCAAGGGGGGTCTCTATGAAGTCATCTTGAGCCTGGCGCGGATCGCTGAAAAGCAGGGCGTGCGCATCGAATACAATGCGCCGGTCGAGCAGATCGTGGTGGAAGGCAACCAGGCGAAAGGAGTAACGCTGGCCGATGGCCGGCGCCTGGCAGCCGACCTGGTGGTCGCCAACGCCGACCTGCCCTACGTCTACAGCAAACTGCTGCCGGATGACGGCAACGCGGCCCGCCTGGCCGGTAAGAAGTATACTTCTGCGGCCTTGATGTTCTACTGGGCGGTGCGCGGCGCACGTTCGCATGCCCTGCTGCATCACAACGCCTTTCTGGCCGATCACCAGTTCCGCCGCTCGTTCGAGCAGATTTTCGACCAGCACACGTTGCCGGAAGAGCCATCTTTCTACATACTGTGCACCCACGCATACCGACCCGAGCTTCGCCCCACCCGAAGGCGACAGCCTGATGGTCCTCGTGCCTGTCGGTCACCTGGACGCCCGGCATCCGCAAGACTGGCAGGCCCTGCGGGCGCGGGCGCGCGCCGCAATCACAGAACGCCTGGCGACGCTTGGCCTGGGCGATCTGGACGGGCGCGAAGTCGCCGAGGAGACGCTCGGTCCCGCCGAATACGAACGCGATCTGAATCTGGCAAACGGATCGGCTTTCGGGCTGAGCCACAATTTCGCCCAGCTGGGCTACCTCCGCCTGCACAATGTTCATGCGCGCTACCACAACCTGTATTTCGTCGGTGCCAGCACCCATCCAGGGACGGGCTTGCCCATCGTGCTGCTGTCAGCGCGCCTGACCGTCGAACGCATTCTCGCCAGGCGGGCGGGCCGGCGAGAGCACCCACCGGCCCGCGCCCAAGAGTCGCGGAGCACGCCTGATGACGACCGAGACACTAGGCGAAAGATTGAATAGTACCCTGAGCTGGGAAAACGTGCTTCTGGCCTGGGCGGGCCAGCGCGCAGACGAGCACGATACGGTTAGCAGAATAGAGGCCAGCGCGGCGGAACTCGACGCCGCTTACCGCGCCTGTGCGGCCGTGACCGCCGAGCACAGCCGGACCTTCAGCATGGCTTCCGCATTGCTGCCAGCGCCCAAACGGCGGGCGGTGCGTGCCCTGTATGCTTTCTGTCGTCGCACCGACGACCTGGTGGACCGGGCGCAGGGAGATGCGCAGACGGCGTTGGAGAACTGGCGCATCCAATCTCTCTCGCCGCATCCGCGACGCGACGATCCCGTCGCCCTGGCCTGGGCGGACACACGCGTTATCGCATCCCGCAGGGGTATGTCGAGCAGCTATTCGAGGGGGTGCGACGGGACTTGCGCCAGAACCGCTACGCAATCTTCGACGAATCGGCCCGATATGCGTACGGGGTTGCCACGACGGTGGGACTGATGTCGGCCCACATCATCGGCTTCAGCGGTCCTGAGGCCATCCCCTACGCCGTCAAACTGGGTGTGGCGCTGCAGATGACCAATATCCTGCGTGATATAGTTGAGGATTGGCGGGCCGGCCGGCTGTATCTGCCGTTGGACGAGTTGGCGGCTTTCGACCTGGGCGAGGACGACATAGCCGCCGGACGGATGAGCGCGCGCTGGCAAGTGTTCATGGACTTCCAGATCGCCCGCTACCGCGCTCTCTACGCCGAGGCGTGGCCAGGGGATCGCGATGCTGAATCGTGACGGGCGCTTCGCAATCGGCGCAGCCGCGATCCTCTACCAGGGCATACTGGAAGACATCGCGGCCCATGGCGGCGACGTCTTCACCCGCCGCGCGCACGTGGGCAAGTGGGGCAAACTACGGCGGCTGCCCGGGGTCTGGTTAAGAACCCGAGGATAGGGGGAAAGGACATGCGAGTCATTATCACGGGAGGCACCGGCCTGATCGGCCGGCCATTAGCAGCTAGCCTCGTTTCAGATCATCACCAGGTGGTCGTGCTGAGCCGAGACCCCGCCCGGGTCCGGGGACTGCCGGGCGCGGTGCAGGTTGTCCGCTGGGACGGGCGCACCGCTGCGGGTTGGGGCCAACTGGTCGAGGGGGCCGGTGCGATCGTCAACCTGGCAGGCGAGAACATCGGCGATGCGCGCTGGACAGCCGCACGCAGGCAGAGCATCCGGGAGAGCCGGACCAACGCCGGGCAGGCGGTGGTGGAGGCGGTGGTTTCTGCAGCCGAAAAGCCGGGTGTGGTGATCCAGGCTTCGGCGGTCGGTTACTACGGCCCGCACGGTGACGAGGAACTCAGTGAGGAAACACCGCCGGGGCACGACTTCCTGGCGCAGGTCGCGGTGGAGTGGGAAAACTCGACCGCGGCCGTCGAGACGGGCGTAGAGGCGGCCGGCGTAAGGCGGGTCATCATCCGCACAGGGGTGGTGCTGGCACGCGAAGGCGGCGCGTTCCCGCGTATGTTGCTGCCCTTCCGCCTGTTTGCCGGCGGCCCATACGGGAACGGACGGCAGTGGTTCCCCTGGATCCACCTCACCGACGAAGTGAGCGC
>JADGQF010000172.1 GCA_017882045.1 Anaerolineales bacterium | reverse complement strand
TCAGGACCAGCACCAGGGGCCAGTTCACGCCTAGCTCGAGGGCGCTGACCGTCGCCAGGCCCATGAAGGCCGTTGCCAGCGCAACCCTCGCCATCGTCCCCCAGGGCAGGGGCAAGTGCAGCTCGCGGTGACAGGCCGCCGAGTGCACGAAGAACGTGCTCACCCCGGCCACCACCATCGCGGTCGCCGCCCCGCTTGCGCCCCAGCGCGGCACCATTACGACGCACAGGGCCACGTTGAGCAACACCGCCAGCGCCTGCGTCCACGCGAAAAAGCGCTGCTTGCCTACCGCGTTCAGCAGCGGACCGTTGGCGTAGCCCACCAGCGCAAAAAGGTAGAGGCCCAGGATCTTGATCACCGGCGCCGAGGCCGCAAAGCGGTCGCCGTATACCAGCGAGATGACCTGCTCCCCCAATAAGATCGTTCCGAGCCCCAACGGGAAGCCGATGATCAGCAGATACTTGTACGACAGCCGGTACAGCCGCCGTAGACCGTGGCTCTCGCCGGCGTGCAGGCTGGAGAAGGCCGGGAAAATCGCCGTCGAGAAAGCCCCGGCCAGCAGTAGCAGCATGGTGACCAGCGTCGAGGCCGACGAATAAATGCCTACCTCGCTTGCCGGGCGATACAGCGAGACCATGAAGCTGCCCAACTGCGCCTGGACGGTGTGCAGGATCAACAGCACGCCGAAGGGCAGGCTGGTGACCAGCAGCGCCGCTCGCCCGGCCAGTCCGGCGTTGAAGGCCGGGCGCAAGAAGCGCCGCCTGACGATGGCGCTCATCAGGAGCAGCTTGACGACCTGCGCCGCCAGTGAGGCCAGGGTGATCGCCAGCAGCGACCAGTGCAGAGCGATGCACGCCAGCGAAAGGAACACGTTCACCGCGTCGCGTACCACCTGCGTCAGAGCGTCGTACTCCATGTGCTCGAAAGCCTGGAATACCGAGGCCAGGGTCGAACAGAGCGCGTCCAGCAGGTACACCACCCCGTAGGTGTAGATGATCGGCAGCGTATCGGCGGGGTAATGGGCGAGCCGCGCGATCACCACCAGCAGCCCAAAGAAGGGCAACGCCAGCGCCAGCTTCAGCAGGAGCACGTTCCCCGCGTAGGCGGCCCCCCGCCCCCGCTCCACCGCCACGTCCCTCACCAGCAAGGTGTCCAGTCCCGGCCCGACCAGCAAGATCGCCAGCCCGGCCACCGAGGTCGCAGTGGAGATGACCCCGATGCCCTGCGTCCCCACGTAACGGGCCAGCGCCCCGATGTACAGGACGCCTAACAGCCGTGAGGCCATCTGCGCCAGCATCAGGGCCGACGTGTTTTTCGCGATCTTGTTGGACGCCAGTCTGGCGATGACGCTCATCTCGCTCTTGCTCTCTCAAACAAACTCACCATCTGCTCGGCGTTGCTGCGCCATGAGTAGCGCTCGTTCACCAATCCGGCGCCCTGCCGCGCGATCGACGCCGCGAGGCCCGGTTCGTCGCCTAACCTGCGCACTGCCGTGGCGATGCCCTGCGGGGAGCGGCTCGCCGTCACCAGGGCGGTCTTGCCGTTCTCCAGCGCCTCCGCCAGCCCGTTGGCTCCCGACACAATCAGCGGCCGCCTCGCTGCCAGCGCCTCTAGCCCGGCCATGCCCCAGGACTGGTTCTCGTCCGCCGCCCATACGAAAGCATCGCAGGCATGGTAATGGTCGGCCAGCTCGTCGTCCGGCACCTCGCCGGCAAAGACTACCTGTTCGCTCAGCCCGCACTCGACGATCTCGGCCTTCAGCGCCTGCACGTACTCGGGGCTGTGATAGGCGCCGCCGACCAGCAGGTAGCGGACGTCACGTCCTTCGTCCACCAGCAGGCGCAGCGCCCGGATGACGTCCTCGATCCGCCGGCGCGGCATCAGCAAAGCCACCGTCAGCAACACGAACGAGCTCTGCGAGATGCCGTAGCGCGCCCGGACCCTGGCCCCATCGCCGCGCTGTAGCATCTCGATCTCCACCCCGGCGCGCACGATGGACGATTGCACCCCGTAATGTCCCGCCATCTGCGCCTTGACCCGCTCGCTCAGGACCACGATCTCGTCCGCCGCCCGCACGCAGTCCCGGTCATAGCGCTCGAAAGGCAGGGCCAACCCTGCCTTCACGCTGTCTTTGACCTTGCGCAAGCCGCCGGCCCCGGCAAGCGCCTGTGGGTGGCCGGCCGGCGGCCAGAAGTCGCAGCACATCCAGACTACCGGCGTGCCATGCGCCCGCTTGTAGCCGGCAGCCGCCCAACTCACCAGGTTACCGACCGGGTTGATCACGTCATATTCCGGCTGAGCGGCGTTCCCCTCGGCCAACCTGCCCGCCAGCCGGTTCTGATCGACGGTGTACTTCCCCAGTTGCGCCAGGTAGGCCGCCATCCTGACGCCTGGCAACCGCGCCGTCCGCTCCAGGCTGGGCCGCGTGGCGGGCCCGCGCAGCGACCGTACGTCCATCTCGGCCGTCATGCGTGGGTAGCAGCCCTCTCGGTTCCACTCGACCGCCCACACCGTCGCCTCGTGGCCCAGCCGTGTGTACTCCCGGGCCACGCACAGCGCGTGCTTGGCGATGCCGCCGATCCCATCCAGGCTGTAAACCAGCACTGCAATCTTCATCAGGCGAAACCTCTCCTGGCGAGTGGACCGCTAGCTGCGGCGGCTCAGAATGGGCCGGCCGGGTCGTCGTGCGCGCGGGTGAAGGCCAGGCTGCCTTGTCGCGCCTGGCCGGCCGGGGCTGCGTGCGGCGCGACAACCGCCTCACGCGCGTTGGCCCCCACGCCCAGCCGGTTGGCCGCCAGCGTCAGGCCCACCAGCAACCAGAACAGACCCTGCATCACGTCGGTCGACAGGTGTACGTCCACCAGGTTGGTGCAGGATAAGACGACGAACGCGCCCACCAGGCCAATGCCGCAAGCCGCCCAGAACCGGTCCGCGGAGCGTGCCGTGTGTAGCCCCGCCCCGAGCAGTAGACCGATCAGCAGCAGCCGCAGCGCCAGGCCCGGCAGCCCCGTTTCCGCGGCCACGAACAGGAACCAATTGTGCACGGGCTGCAGGAAATACAGGCTCACACCCGTGGTGTCATAGCGCGGCATGACGGCCACAAAGTTGTTGATGCCGATGCCCAGCAGCGGATGCTGCCGGATCATGTTCAAGGCCACCTGGTCCAGGTACAGGCGATCTACTACCTGGCTGGCGCTCGCCGTCAGCGTGCTCAGCCGCTGGACGATCGCACCCTGGAAAGGCAGAACCAGGATCAAGGCCACCACCAACCCGGCGCCCACGGCCACGAGCCGCCTGAAGCTTGTCTTCCGGGCATAGACCGCTAACCCAAAACAAACACCCAGCCCGATCACCAGTGAGAACCACGCCCCGCGCGAGAAACTCAGGATCACCGGCGCCAGGCCGGTCACAAAGGCAATCGGCACCAGCAGGCTCAACACGCCGCTCGCACCACAGACCCAGACCGAGAAAGCCAGCACCGTCAAGGCCGCGGCATAAGCGCCCAACGTGTTCGGCCAACCGATCGTGCCCGATACGCGCACGCCGTTGACCGAAGTGTCGCCCACGGTGAAGTCGCCCAGGCCGAAGCGAGCGCCGCGCGTGTACTGCAGCAGCGCCAGGAGGCTCTGTCCCATCAAGCCCACGAACAGGGCTGCCAGCACCCAGCGCATCATCGCCCGGCTCTTGATATAGGTCATAGCCGCGCGCGCCAACAAGTACAGCTTGAACATGCGCAAGAGCTCAGCTGCGCTGAGACCCAGGTCGGGCGCGTTGTACATCGATAGCACCGACCAGGCAATGACCAGCAGCGCCACCAGGTCGACGGGCGTAACGAAGAACGGCTCTTTGCCGCTCAGCGTGTCGAACAACCAGATGACCAACAGCAACAACAACGGCAGATCGTAGAGGTAAAGCACAAAGCCCGCCGCCGCCCCGCCGGGGTTCACTAGTACCGGCTGGCCCAACGGCGCAAACGACAGATTCACCGGGATAGTCAGCGCGACGCACACCAGCAATACCTTGCGTGCGTCGACACTGACCACCACCCCTACGATGAACAGGATCAGGCAAGCCACGATCGCCAGGCGATAGTTGGAGCTGCCCGCCCAGGAGATGACCTTCCGGGTCAGCAGCCCCAGCGCCAGCCCCAGCCCCATCGCCGCAGTGATCTGGCCCAGCCGCCCGCCGTAACGGGCGCGCCAGACCATGTCAGACAAGGATGCCCGCATAGGGATCAGCCCGCCCTCTTAGCGTAGAATTCCCTGACCGAGTCCGCCACGAACGCGATCTCTTCGCCGGTCAGCTCCGGATACATGGGCAGCGACAGGATCTCGCCGGCGGCCCGCTCGGTCACCGGCAGATCGCCCGGCTTGTAGCCCAACGAGGCCAGGGCCTTCTGCAGATGGCAGGGCACCGGGTAATGGATGCCCGATGCGATGCCCCGTTCCTTGAGCCACTCCTGCAGCGCGTCGCGCTCCGGCGCCCGGATCACGTACAGGTGGTACACGTGCTTGTTGCCCGCGCACTCGACCGGCGTCACCACCGGTGTGCCCGCCAGGCACTGGTCGTAGCGGGCGGCATGCGCCCGGCGCCGCGCGTTATACTCGTCCAGGTGCGGCAGCTTGGTGCGCAGCACGGCCGCCTGGATCTCATCCAGCCGCCCGTTGAAGCCGATCACGTCGTGGTAATAGCGCCGCTCCGAGCCGTGATCGCGCACCATGCGCGCGTTGCGCGCCAGCTCGTCGTCGTTCGTCGAGATGAAGCCGCCCTCGCCGAAGGCGCCCAGGTTTTTCGAGTAGTAAAAGCTGAACGCCGCGGCATCCCCCAGCGACCCGGCCTTACGGCCGTGGTATTCCGCCCCGTGCGCCTGGCACGCATCCTCGATCACCTTCAGCCCGTAACGTCGCGCGATGTTCCAGATCGGCTCCATCTCCACCGTCTGGCCATACAGGTGCACGGGCAGGATCGCCTTGGTGCGGGCTGTGATCAGGCATTCCACCTGCGCCGGGTCCATCAGGTACGATACCGGGTCGATGTCGACGAACACCGGGCGCGCGCCGGTCAGCACGATCGCTTCCGCCGTTGCAAAGAAAGTGTGCGCAACGGTGATCACCTCGTCGCCGGGGCCGATCCCCAACGCCCGCAGAATGATCGTCAGGGCCGCCGTCCCATCGCTGACGCCGATGCCGTGCGTGGCCCCGGAGTACCCGGCGAACTCCCGCTCCAGGTCCCGCACGTTGTCGCCAAGGAACAGGTGCATGCCCTCCAACACGTGCTCGATCTCGCCCAGCACCTGGTCCTTGAGCGGAGCGTATTGCTTGTGCAGATCAACCAACGGAATAGCCATGCTCGCCTCCTGCCAGGGCTCGCGCCTTCTCCATCACCCGGGCCGGATTCCCGGCCACAATCGCGCCGGGAGGGACGTCATGCGTCACCGTGCTGCCGGCTCCCACTATCGCATCCTCGCCAATCGTCACCCCGCACAGGATCGTGGCGTTGCTTCCGATGGAAGCGCCGCGCTTCACCAGCGTGGGGATGGAGACCCAGTCGGCCTCGGTCTGTAGCTCGCCGCCGGCACTGGTGGCATGCGGGTACTTATCGTTGATGAAGACCACCCCGTGGCCAATGAATACTCCGTCCTCGATCGTCACATCACTACAGATGAATGAGTGACTGGACACCTTGACCCGCCGCCCCAGCCTGGCTCCGCGCTGTATCTCCACGAATGTGCCGATCTTGCACTCGTCGCCGATCTCACAGCCGTACAGGTTCACGAACGCGAAAATCTTGACGTCGCGCCCCAGTTTCACGTCCGGCGCAATGCGGACGAAGTCGTAATCATGTTCGTACTCGTAGTCACCGTTGGCCTGTTCTACCACGCCAGGACCTCCCGCCCACCGCCGTTCAGCAGCGAAACCTGCGCCGCCTCGAGCACCTTTACCACCTCCAGCCCGTTCCGGCCACCGCTGCGCGGTTCCGTGCCCAGCCTGATGCTGTCCAGGAAGTGCTGGCACTCCACCTTCAACGGCTCCTCCCACTGGATCGGATAGGGCACGCCTTCGCCGGTGCGATACGAAAGCCGGAAGTCGGCCTCGGTATCGGCATAGGGCGGGATCGTCACGCCCTTGTCGTAGATCATGATTTTGTTCTCGGGCTCGACATCGTCGTATACGAGCATCCGCTCGCTGCCGACCACCGTGTACCGGCGGATCTTGCACGGATCGAGCCAGCTCACCCGCACATCGGCAAACAGACCGTTTGGGAAATCCAGCGTCAGGTGGGCCACGTCATGGATGAGTTTCTGGCGCTGCACGCAAGCCCGGCCGCGCGCGCTGGCCGCCACCGGCCGCATATCCAACGCATACAACAGGATCGAGATGTCGTGCGGGGCCAGGTCCCAGGCCACATTAATATCTGGCTGGAAAAGCCCCAGGTTCACCCGCGTCGCGTCGATGTAGTAGATCTCGCCCAACATCCCGCTGGCGATGAGCTCTCTCATCGCTATCACCGCCGGGTTGTAGAGGAAGGTATGTCCCACCATCACCACGCGCTGCTGCTCTTCGGCCACGGCGATGATCTCTTCCGCCTCACGCGAAGACATGGCGAGCGGCTTCTCGACGAGCACGTGTTTGCCCGCCCGCAGCGCTTGCAGGGTCAGCTTGTGATGCGTCCGCACAGGCGTTGTGATGCAGACGGCGTCCACGTCCGAAGCCAGCACCTGCTCGAATGCCTGGGTGGTGCGGACTTCGGGATAAAGGTACTGGATGTGCTCCAGGCGCTGCGGCCGCAGATCGCAAACCCAATCCAGCCGTGCGCCGGCCAGCTCGTGAAAATTCCGGGCCAGCTTTGGTCCCCAATAACCGGTCCCGATCACGCCCACGCTTACGCAGGCCGTCGTTGTTTCTACAGAGTTTGCCGATGAGTTGACAGTCTGGCCTGCCGTAGTTAGACCAAGCATGATAGTGTCCCCTTTCGAATATCAGATTCGTTCTCAACCCGCCCCTTTAGCGGCGAATACCGCCAGGGGCGTCAGCAGCAGGATCTTGAGATCCAGACCCAGGCTGCCATGTTCGATGTAGTACATGTCCATGCACACCATGTCGTCGAAACTCACCTGGTTGCGCCCCATCACTTGCCACCAACCGGTCATGCCGGGAAGCGCTTCCAGGCGCCGTCTGTGCCATTCCTCATACATCTCGACTTCATACGGCAAAGCCGGGCGCGGCCCGACCAGGCTCATCTCTCCCAACATAACATTGATCAGTTGGGGCAACTCGTCCAGGCTGGATTTACGCAGGAATCGCCCCACGCGCGTGATGCGTGAATCGTTCGCCATCTTCAAGCTCACGGCTCGATTCACCAGCCCGGTGTTCTCTTTTATCAGATTGGAAACGTACGCGCGGTGCGCTGACTGGTCTGCCCCGTGGCGCATCGTGCGGAACTTGCGCATTTTGAAGATGATCTGCCGACCCGTCGTAGGGTCGTAGCCGACTCGTTCTTGCAGGAAGAAGACTGGCCCGCTCGAATCAAGCTTGATCAGCAACCCAATCAGCAGAAACAGCGGCGAGAGTACTACCAGCAACAAAGAGGACAGTGCGGCGTCCAGGATCTGCTTGGTGAGCATATAGAACGAGGCTCGCCGGCGGGCCGGCAGGCTGCCGGCGGCGCTACCCTTATTTGGCGCACCCGCTTCTGCTAGAACGCACCCAGTCGCCCCGGCAGATGGTGCGAAGTCTCGTGCGACCACCCCAACTTCCGCTAATTCCCACTCCGCGTTGAGCATGATCGGCCTGGTGTCGGCCACTTCTCTGGATCCATTCACCTTCAGTACCTCCGTTTGACGTGGCGCCGTCACCCGCTATTGCCACCCAGCGGTGGCTACCTCATGTTATCTTTTTCTCACCATGTACCATCCTCCTTGTCAAGCGCGCTCGTCAGGCGCAGGCCAGTTTTCTTAGTTACGGCACCCAGGCCGCGCAACCTGTTCCTCGCCGGACGAGCCGCACGTTCGCCTATCCCTTGGCAGTTCGGGGATGGTTGCTGCTCTCCACCGCGTTGTTGGCACGCGGGGCGCCGGCCGCCACCGGTCCGCCAGCCATCGGCCCGCCGGCCGCCTGATCGACGCCTGTCGGACGTGCCGTCGTCCGGTCGACGCCCGACTGGGGCCGCTTGCCGCCACTGGCGACGTAAGAGCTATAGTAACGCTCCAGGTTATCGCCCCGCACACGGTTGTAGATCACCCCGAGCAGGGTCCCGCCCGCCCGGTCCAGCTCCTTCAGGGCGCCCTCGATATCCTTCGCAGTTGCCCCGTCCTGCGCCGTCACCAGCAAGACACCGTCCGCCAACGACCCGGCGATCGCCGCATCGGCCACGGCCAGGATCGGCGGGCTGTCCCACAGCACGATGTCCGCCTGCGACGCCAGCCGATCCATCAATTTGCGCAGTTGGCCGGCCGAGAGCAGGTCACCCGGCGCCCCCACCGGCGCTCCGCTGGTCAGCACTCGCACGTGCGCAACCTGCGTTTGTTGCAACAGAGACGCCGCATCGCTCGCCGTGACCAGGACGTCGCTCAAGCCCGGTCCCTGGGGCAGCCCAAAAACGCCGTGCAGCGCCGGTTGCCGCAGGTCGCCATCCACCACGATCACCTCGCGACCGGCCTGCGCCATCCCCAGGGCCAGGTTGGCCACCACCGTCGACTTCCCCGCATGCGGCCGGGCGCTGGTTAGCACCAGCGTATGGCAGCGGTTGCGTGAGGCCACGAACAGCGTGCTCGTCGCCAGGCGCCGGAACGCTTCGTTCGCGACCGACTGCTGACGCACATTCTGTAACAGCACCGGCCGGCGTTGTGGTGACCACAGCGTCCTGGCCAGCGGGACCTGGCCCAACAGAGGCGCCTTCGTCATCGTCTGCAGCTCTTCGGCCGAACGCACTGCAGGGTTCATTTGCTCCAGCAGCAGCGCCAGTCCGGCGCCGCCCACCAGTCCCAGCACCAGGCCCAGCACCAGGTTAAGGGCAACCCGGGGCGAGCTCGGCCGGTCGGGGGGAAGCGCCGCCTGGACCATGGTCACGCCGTTGGCTGCCAACGCCTGGTTCAGCCCGGCCTTTTGGAGCTGGTCCAGCAGGGAAGTGTACGTGGCTACCTCAGACGCGACCTTTGCGGCCAGGGCATCACGCGCGGGCGAAGACGTCCCGTTGCCGGCGGGCGCCGGGAGGGCAGCCAATTCGGCCCGGTCGGTGCGCAGTTGCTGGTCCATCGCCGTGATCTGGCCCTGCAATATCTCCTGGGCGCTCTTACCCTGGCCCGAGAAGACCGCTTGCCCCTGCTGGCTAAAGAGCGACGAGAGCATGTTCGCGATGCTCGCCGCCTGCTGCGGGTTAGTGCCGGTCACGTTGACCTGGATCAGCTCGGTGTTCGGCACTCCCTGCGCGTTCACCATCCCCGCCAACTGGTCGGGCATCATGTCAAGATGCAGTTGGCTGATGGTTTGCTCCAGCAACGGGCGGCTGGTCAACAGACGCAGGCTGGTTTCTTGTAAGCGAGCCTGGTAGTTCGGGTCAAAGCTCGCCGGCCCCTGTGCTGCGCCCGCCGAGACACGCAAAAGCGCCGACGCGGTGTACGCTCGCGGCGACAGAAGCGTCCCTACCAGCACGACCAGTAGAGCCAGATCGGCGGTCAGTATGATGATGGCTTTGCGACTGAGAAGAACTCGCAAATACCTCTGGATATCCACAGCCTGATTTCTCTCTTTCACCGAATCCTCGGCATGAGTCCCACCCGACACAGACGTGCATTGCCGGGGAAATTGGCAATACTAAATACGGCGAAACGGGTCTGCCTCGCCAGCACAAAATCGTGCATTACACATCGATGGGTCTCCTCGGACATTTCGCGCCTGATCGCGGAGCGCCATTAACCGCGTACCCAGCGTCTGAGCATGGACGCTTTAGCGACCGGCTTGGTAGAACCAAACCGCGTAGACCGGCACATTGCCACGACTTATGAATTAATCTTATAATAAATAAATCTTATAGTGAACAAGTGAGGTAATGATTGTTCCCAATACTTCGACTTAAAGATAAATATTTTATATTAATATATTAAAGCCCCTGGATCAGGGAGGCTTTATTGCGCTCGGCCGGGCCGGGGCAAAATCGCGGTCGCCGCCTGGTGTGCCGGCGCGCCGGTTGTGTTATAATCTGTACTCCGGCTCAACCCGGTATCCCGTAACATATGAGATTGGCTGGGGAGGGGTGCGCGTGCGGGGAATCCTCAG
>JADGQF010000171.1 GCA_017882045.1 Anaerolineales bacterium | reverse complement strand
AAAGACATAATCAGCTCGCGATCACGTTAAGCCGGCCTGGCAAGACACGGATGGGCGGCAGGTGTTGATACTCAAAATCCGAAGCAATAGAATAACAGAAGATAGGCCATGCGGCAAGCGCGCCAAAATTGAGGAGGTAGGGGGGCGGAGGGCAAGAATAGCTGGGGAGAGCGAGAGCAGCCGGCGGATCGCCGGGAGCACGGCTGTGCTCGATATCTGAGTTATCCCACTCTCCCCTGCGAGGTTGCCCGGGTTTACTGCTTGACGGCGCCGAGTTTCTTACGCTCTTCTTCGACCAGCACTCGGCGCAGGAACTTGCCCACGTTCGTCTTGGGCAGTTCGGAGCCGAACTCAATCTGCGTCGGCACCTTATAAGGCGCCAGGCGCTCCTTGCAGAAACTGCGAATTTTCTCGCTCGTCGCCGTCTCACCGGTCTTCAGGACAATGTAGGCCTTGACCGTCTCACCACGGTAGGAGTCGGGAACGCCTGCCACCACTGCCTCTTGCACCTTTGGGTGCTGGAAGAGCACCTCCTCAACTTCGCGCGGCACAATATTGAAGCCCGAGGCAATGATGATGTCCTTCAGCCGGTCCACGATATAGAAGTAACCGTCGGAATCCATGCGGGCGATATCGCCGGTGCGCAGCCAGCCATCAGGGGTGATGGTCTTAGCGGTTTCCTGGGGCTTGTTCCAATAACCGACCATAACTTGCGGGCCGCGCAGCCACAACTCGCCGTCCTCGCCCACCGGTTTTTCAGTCAGGGTCTCGTAGTCTATGATCTTGGCTTCCACGTCGGGCATCGGTAGACCGATGGAGCCGGCGCGACGCTCACCATAGACCGGATTGGCATGTGTCACGGGCGCCGCTTCGGTGAGGCCGTAACCTTCGACCAACCGGCCCCCGGTGATCTCACCGAACTTGATCTGCACATCCATTGGCAGGGGCGCGGCGCCGCTGATGCACGCCTTGACCGAGCGCAAGTCATATTTGGCCACGTCCGGGTGATTGATGATGCCGATGTACATCGCCGGTACACCGGGATAGAGCGAAGCACGCTCTTTTTGGATGGCCTTCATGACGTTTTCGGTCGGACGGGGATTGGGCAAGATCGTCAACATGCCGCCCGCCTGGATCGTGAGGCTCATCGCCACCGTCATGCCGTAGACGTGGAAGAACGGGATGGCGCCCATCATGCGCTCTTTCCCCTCTTCCATGCCCACCAGCCAATGCCGGATCTGGATCGTGTTGGCCAGCAGGTTGCAGTGCGTGAGCATGGCCGACTTCGGAATGCCGGTGGTGCCGCCGGTGTACTGGAAGAGCGTCACGTCATTGGGCAAAACCTCAACCTGCGGCGGGGGCTCAGGGTGCGCGTCAAGCAGAGGGCGGAAATGGTAAACGCCGTTGCCGTCCGGCACGTCGACCATCAGGTCGTCCTTTTTCAGTTTGTGTTCGGCCAGCAAGCGCCCTATGCCTGGCACGTAGTCCGCGATATCGGTGATGATCACGCGCTTGATCTGCGTCTGAGCCTGGACCTCCTTGATCTTCTTGTAAAAGCCGCTGACCACCACCACTGTTTCGGCGCCGGCGTCCCTGAATTGCTGCTGGATCTCGGGCGCAGTGTAAGTCGGGTTGGTATTGACCACGATCGCGCCCAGCTTCATGGTCCCATAGAAACCAATCACAAACTGCGGCAGGTTGGGCAGAACGAGCGTGACGCGGTCGCCCTTCCGCACGCCCAGGCAATGCAGAGCGCTCGCGAAACGATCGACTTGATCGAGCAGTTGCCGGTAGGTCAGGGTGCCCCCGATCGTGAGCGGACCCACGTAACTCAATACCAGGTGAGTCGCCGTATTGTCGGGGTACTTGCGAGCCGAATCCTCGAGCATTTGGTGAAGGGGGATTTGGGGGTAGGTCAGGCTGTGGGCACAGCCGCTTCATAATGTGACAGCCACAGCTTATCCATTGGGCCCTCCTTGTGAGCACCCTTGTAACATTCTTCCCGATTATATGAACACTATCACAAGATGTCAAGCGCGAATAATTGTCGTTGACAGAGACCGGCACGTGCTGCTATAATGTTTATAACGCACTGCGTCAGAAGGGTAGAGTTTGCTGGTCGAGGGAGGTACCGGGTGAAAGAAAAGCGAGATATGAGCACAATGATGAAGGACGTCGGGAAACATGGTCGGGCCGCGGCCCGAAGCATGGCCGACCTGACGCGGACCGTCCTGATGTCGGGTGTGGGCGTGGCCGGGTTGGCGCTAGACGAAGCAAAGGCTTTCCTGGACAAACTGGTAGAGCGGGGCGAAATTGCCGAGAAGGATGCGCGGAAGCTGATGGCCGACCTGACCCAGCGTTCGAAGGATCAGGCCGAGCAAGCGCTTGCCGATACCGAGCGCCAGGTGATGGATGCTTTGGGCCACCTGGGAGTGCCCACCAAGAATGACGTGGCCGAGCTGAACGCGAAGATGTCTCTGCTGGCAACCAAGCTCGATGAGTTGATCGCCAGCCGGGCTGCGAAGACGGCTGCTCCTGCCCCGCAGACGGTCATTCCGCCGCAAGCGCCGGAAGCGCCGGCCGCGTCCCCTCCCCCGGCTACGCCCGGGGAAGGCTGATCGGCCGCAGCGGACTGACCCGTAAAAACGCAAAACGAAGGGGCAAGAAGGTTGTCCTCACGTTTTGCGTTTTGCGTTTCACCCGCTGTTCCGATCAGGGCGAGATCCGGGTAGTAGACTTCTGTCCTGCAGCACCGTCGGATAGAGGGCCTCGACCTGGCGAAAGAGGTGGGCCAGCGCGAATGCGCGCACCAACGAGCCTTCAACTTTGATCTGGCCGCTCAGATAGGCGTCGCGCAATCTGATCTCAGACTGCCACACGCGGTGGAGCACATCAGCCGGCATGCGCAGCATCAATCCTGTCCGGCGCAACTGATGCCGCGCCGATGGAGTGGCCATGACGCGTTGGAAGAGCTCGGTCATCACAGCGCAGAGAGTCTGCGTATCTTGCTAGAAGGCCATGCTCTACTCACCTCGCTGCAACCGATGGGCAGTAGTCAAGCTAACAGCGACGCCGGCGCAGGCTAAACTATACTCGGTGCAAGATAGCACAATGTGAGCCGGTGGGATCCAGGATAGCATAAATGCCCGAGAAACTACACATACAGGGGGCGGTCATGTCGCACAACGCGGAAATGTTACACAACAGTGAAGGCGTGCCCGTCTATGGACTGTACATAGATGGTGAGTGGCGGCCCGGTCGCGGCGAACAGCACGAACCTATCTGTGACCCGGCGACCGGGGACGTGCTGGCCCAGGTGACCAGGGGCGCTGTAGACGACACACGAGACGCGATCGAAGCGGCTCGCCGCGCCTTTGACGAAGGCCCTTGGCCCAATTTGTGCCCGGGCGAACGCTCGCAAATCCTGCACCGCATCGTGGACGCGATCGAGGCCCGGCAGGACGAGCTATCGGATATTGAGATGCGCAACGCCGGGTCCACCTGGCGTAAGGCCTTTCTGATGGACATTCCGGTGGGTGTGCTGCATTTTCGGCATTTCGCGAAGCTGGCCGATTACGAACCCCTGGAGCCCGTGCCACAGATCACTTTCCCGATGCGCTCCTATAACTTTGTCCAGAGGGAACCGATCGGCGTGTGCGGTCAGATCATCCCCTGGAACTTTCCTTTCCTGATGGCGGTTTGGAAACTGGCGCCTGCCCTGGCGGCCGGCAATGCTTTGGTCCTGAAACCGGCCAGCCTGACGCCGCTGAGCGCCCTGAAGCTGGTGGAGATCATCCACGAGACGGGACTGCTGCCGCCCGGCGTGCTGAACCTGGTGACCGGACCGGGAGCGGCGATCGGCCACGAACTGGCGACCAGTCCCCTGGTAGACAAGATCGCCTTCACCGGGAGCACCGAGGTGGGGCGTGAGGTGATGCGACAGGCGGCCGGCACCGTCAAGAAGGTGACACTCGAATTGGGCGGCAAAAGCCCAAGCATCGTGCTCGACGACGCCGACATGGATGTGACCATCGACGGCTGCCTGTGGGCGACTTTCATGCACAACGGCCAGGCTTGCGAGAGCGGCACGCGTCTCTTTGTGCCGGACGTGATCTATGATTCGTTCATGGAGCGGCTGCTCGATCGGGCGAGGCGCATCCACGTGGGGCTGCCCGCCGATGGCGAGACGGACCTGGGGCCGCTGATCAGCGCCGCGCAGCTAAGGCGGGTCGAGGAGTATATCCGAATCGGTCTTGCAGAGGGCGCGACGCCCGCGCTGCTGGGGAGCCGGCCCACGGATCCCCAATTGGCGCACGGCCATTTCATCACGCCCACGATTTTCACCGATGTGAGCAATGACATGCGGATTGCCCAGGAAGAGATATTCGGACCGGTGCTCACGGTCATCAAGTACGATCGGGTGGAAGAGGCGATCCGCATGGCGAACGACACGATCTACGGGCTGGCCGCGGGCGTGTGGAGCAGCAATATCGACCGTGCAGTAGAAGTGGCGAAGCAGATCCGGGCCGGAACGGTGTGGATCAACGACTATCACCTGATCAACGTGGAAGCGCCCTTCGGCGGCTACAAGCAGAGCGGGATCGGGCGTGAGTTGGGCATCTGGGGGCTGCACGAGTACACCGAGGTGAAACACGTGCATGCGGCCATGACCAGCAGCCGCAAAGATCGTTTCTGGTATGACATCCTGGTGCCGTTGGGGAGCGGCGACGGGGAGTAGGTGCGGCTGCGCTATGCAAAGCCCCGGCTGCGTCGATCGACACAGCCGGGGCTTTTTGCTGGCCGGGAGCGCGATTTACGTCCCTGCCGGAACGCCGCCATTCTTGTGCGGGACATAACTCATCGCGTATTCGGCCAGGGCGGTGGTGGTGAGACTGGGATTGACGCCCGGGTTGGCCGGGATGATGGAGTTATCGATCACGAACAGGCCAGGGTAGTTGTGCATCTGGCACTGAAGGTCGATAACGCCCTCTTCTGCGTTACGTCCAAAAGTGCAGCCGCCGAGGATATGCGCGGTCATGGGCACGTCGAGCAGAGCCTCGCTGATGGAGCCCGCCGGCACGCCATTGCTTTTCTCGGCGAAAGCGCGCGTGATCCGGTGGCCGATGCGGCTTTCGGGTGGGATGTATTCGCCGCGACTGAGCTGGGAGACCAGGTTGCGACGGAAAAGCGTCAGCGGGCTGCGGCCCAAGCGGACGTGCATGTGCGTGTCTACGTTCTGCATTACCAGGAGAATCGTTGCCCGGTGGGCCCAACCGGGGATGACCATCAGGCGCAAGAAATCCAGCGGATGGCTGACGGCTTGCTGCAGGACTTTGAGCAAGCGCGCGCCGATATTGCTGCTGGCCTCAATCAGCGGACCGGCCAGGAAACGCATCAGCGAGGAGCCGTCCGGGTAGCGCACCGGCTCCACATGGGTCACGTCGTCGGGATGGAAGATTGAAGTGATGGCGACGCCTTCCGAGTAGTTTGCTTTATTGTCCCGACTGATGACGCCGAGCAAGGCCTCGTCATTAGTGCGAACATAGTCGCCCAGGCGGGGTGATACGTCAGGTAAGGAGCCGGTGATATCGCGGCAGCGGAAGAGGAGCCGCAGGGTGCCCATGACACCGGCTGAGAACACGACGTTGTGGGCACGCACGAAGCGCTCGGGCTTGCGGAACCAGGCCGTCGAACTGCGATAGATGACCTCGTAGCGGGCGCCGTCGGGTTGGTTTGGCGGGAGGGGCCGGACATCGGTCACCTCGTTCTCGGCCAGGACCCGTGCGCCGCGTTTCTCGGCCAGGTACAGGTAGTTCTTGACAAGCGTGTTCTTGGCGTTGTAACGGCAGCCGACCATGCAAGCGCCGCAGTGTATGCAGCCGCTGCGCGCGGGACCCTCGCCGCCGAAATATGGATCGGGCACCTCGACGCCCGGCTCGCCGAAAAAGGCGCCGACCGAGGTGCGACGGAACGTTGAGCCTCGCCCCATTTCCTCGGCGATCTCACGCAAGATCGCGTCGCCAGGCCATTCACGCGGGTTCTCCGCCAGGCCGAGCATGCGCTTGGCCGTCGCATAATTCGGAGCCATGATGGACTTCCAGTCGGCCAGGCCGCGCCAGGGGGACGCTTGATACAACTCGTCGCCGGGTTGCTCCAGCACCATCGCGTAACCCAGGCTGCCTCCGCCGACCCCTGCTCCATGCAATACCACCACGTTGCGGAAGAAACCCAGTTGCAGGATGCCGAAGCAGCGCGCGAACGGGATCCAGAGGTACTTCCAGATCTTCCAGTTGGTGGTGGCGAAGTCCTTGTCTCGGAAGCGTTTGCCTTTCTCGATCACCAGGACGCGGTAGCCCTTCTCCGCCAGGCGCAGGGCCGAGACACTGCCGCCGAATCCTGAGCCAACTACCACGTAATCGAACACTTCGTTGGATCTGGAGATTGCCATTTGACTACCTCCTGCGTGGCAAATACCTTCATGCCGGAATGGCCCGCAACCGATCCACAGCGACTTATGATTTGGGCGCCGAGAGGGTCAGAAATCGACGGCGCGCCCCGCATACATGTAGCGGTATAATTTGGTCAGTTCATCGACATCGGGCATGCGGGCCGAAGTGACGATGGCAGTGTCGCCCAAAGCCAGGTCACAAAGATGTTCCAGGCACGTCTCATACTCGACGGCGTCGACGCCCATCTCGGCCACGCTCACTGGTTCGCCGACCGAGCGCATCAAATCCCGCACGGCGCCTGCCAGGGCCTTACCGGCTGAGGCTTCATCCGTCGCGGGCAGGCGAAGGAAATGGGTGAGATCGGCGACCCGGTTGGCACCGCCGTTGGCTTCGAACTCGATGAAGTAGGGCAGAGCCAGGGCCACATAAGGACCGTGCGGCCGGTGGAAAACCACACCAGGGAATGGCCGATGGCATGCGTCAGCGCGATGTGCGAATTGCTGATCCCCAGGCCGGCAATGGTCGCAGCGCTGGCCATTTTCTCGCGCGCCTCCGAATCGTGCGCTTCCGCAGCGCCGCTGTCAACGAAAGCCCGCGGCAGATACTTGAAGACCATCTCCGCCGCTTTGAGGCACAGTCCATCGGTGAAATCGTTGTGCCAGGAACTCAGGTAGCCATCGACGGCATGGGTGAGAACGTCCATGCCCGTATCGGCAGTGATATGGGGCGGCAGATTGGCCGTGAGAGCCGGGTCCACGATCACGAGGGTCGCCATCAGCTCGCGCGACGGTATCTCGAGCTTCCGCCCTTCGACGGTGTCGGTGATAACAGCCGCGATGGTGACCTCAGCGCCGGTCCCAGCCGTAGTCGGGATGGTGAGCAGGCGGGCCTTAGTGCCGAGACCCAGCCTGCCCGAGAAGTCGGTCTGGCCGGGCTGAAACTCGGGGCGCTCGTACATGATCCACATTGCCTTCGCAGCGTCCATCGCCGAGCCGCCGCCCAGGCCAACGATCCAGTCGGGAGCAAATTCGTGAATTTCCTTGGCCCCGCGGGCCACTGTTTGCAGGGAAGGCTCGGGCTCTACCTCTGCGAAATAGACCACTTCCAGTCCGGCGGTCCGCAGGTGCGCGCTCACCAGCTCGGTGAAGCCCAACTGGTGTACGCCAGGATCGGTTACGATAAAGGCGCGCTTGCCCTACAATTCGTCCAAGTAACTCAGCGCGCCCTCGCCATACATGATCTCAGGACTGTTAAAGTACCACATAGTGGCTCCAGAGTGCCGCGTTCCAGGTGATGCGTGGTGGGAGGCGCATCACGGGTCAAGCGCCGAGTGTCAGGCCTGGACCTGGTCCGGATAGCTTGTCGGAATCATCGAGCAGCAGTTAACGAGATCCAGCGTGGGCTTGACGGAACGGACGATCTTCATCATGTTGCCCTGGACCTTGAGCTTGCGGGTCATCAACGCCTGGATCGGGTCCAGCTTTTTCTCGAAGACCCTGCGGTAGGTGTCCAGCGTTCCAGAAATGGTGAACTCCGGTGGCTTATCCTCTACCCCGGCCGCGATATGTGCCTCGCGGCACTTGCCGTGCCACAGGTCGAGGTACATCTTGACCGGTTGCTTGATGCCCGGGCCGGGCTCGATGATGAAGTAAAAGTCGCCTTCCCAGGTCTTGGCGGACTGGGCATAAGCTTGATCGTTGTTGACCACCGTCTTCAACTGGGCGGTCCACTCCGGGCTCGGGAATGTCAATGCCACGTTAGCCTCCTTAGTCGATGAGCGAAAGGGGCATTAATTGGAAGACTGTTGCTGGAATATTGTAGTGTTCATTTATGCTATATGCAGATGACAAATCTGTCTGTGCTGTTTTGTACCAGCATTCTTTGTTGTCCGGCGGAGGCCGCGCCATAGAACACGCAAACCGCGCGCCGGTCTCAACCCTCGTATACGAAATGCTCGCCGGCCAGGTAATCGGCCAACGTCCCTGCTTGGCGGTCGCGCTCGGAGAGCAGCGGCTCGGCGACCGGCCAGGCCACGCCGGCCGTTGGATCGCTCCACAGCAGGCCGCGCTCGTGAGCAGGGCTGTACAACTGGCTGGCTTTGTAGAGCACTTCGGCTTCGTCGCTCAGCACGCAGAAGCCGTGAGCAAACCCGGCCGGGATATATAGTTGACGGAAATTGTCGGCGCTAAGCTCAACGCCCACCCACTGCCCGAACGTGGGCGACCCGACCCGGATGTCCAGCGCGACATCCCAGACCGCGCCGCGTACGACGCGCACCAGTTTGACCTGGGCCACCGGCGGCAGTTGGAAGTGCAGGCCGCGTAACGTGCCGCGTACGGATTTCGAATGGTTGTCTTGCAGAAACACTGCGTCCAGGCCATGTTGGTGAAAGGTGGCCTGGTTGTAGCTCTCTATGAAGAAGCCGCGCGGGTCGGGGAACACGCGCGGGACGACAATGACAACCCCCGGCAGATGGGTGTTTTCGACTTGCATTGATTCTTCCTATCCTTCCTCAGTCTTCGATCTGCTCCACTGCATCATCCTGCTGATTGCGGTCGCCGGCGCCCGACCCGTCTGCTTCCAACCCGGCCAGCTTGCGTTCCAGCCGGAGCAGGCGGTGTTGCAGTGTAGCCAGCTTCTCCTCTCGAGCGAAGCCGGGCGGCCAGTCCTGGATCGAATGAATGGCCCAGGCGGTCCAACCGCGCGCTGTAACCAGGTCGAGCGTGTGCCACTCGTGGTACTTGGCGAGTTCGATATAGGGCGTGAGATCATCGCCGGCCACTGTGCCGATCCACTCCTCCCAAAGCGCCGCCGCCTCGGCGCGCCGTTCCAGGCGCTTGAGGAAGAAACTCAACTCACGGAAGACCAGCGCGCGTTCGGCGGCGGCAGCAACCTGGCGCAGGGCCGCCCGGTAGGCTACCTCGCCGGCCTCGAACCACTCTACTGCCCCATAGCAACGCGCGAGGCTGAGGCAGTCAAGTGGGTGTAGCTGGGCCACGTGTTGTTCGAGGTGAGATATTTCGAACAACCAGGCCAGCCGTCCGGCCAGCCGGGCCATGGAGGTGATGTCGACCAGGTTATGGTAGAAGACATGCGCGATAAGGTCGGCGCCCCGTCCGGTGCGGTAATAGTCGCGGTAAATCTCCGGGATCATCCAGCCGGGCACGTCGTCTGTTGTGCGCTGCACCCCCAGGACACTACGTTCCAGCTCGCTGAGGGCGCAAGACGGCAAACGGGCGCGCCAGATACGTCGGGCCGCGGGCAGCAGATCGAGGTGCGGCGCACCGGCCAGCGGCGGGCGCTCCTGAATAAGTGTGAAACGAGTGTTGAGCAGGGGCAGGTCAAACGCACGTCCGTTGAAACTGATGATGGACGAGCAGTTGCTCAAGGCCTGTTCGACGAGGTAGAGCTGCGCGCGCTCCTCGCCCGGATTGCGCATGAAGTATTGCCGGACCACGAAGGCATCGTCGTCGTAAGTGCCGATGCCGATCAGGAAAGTGTAGGTCTCGGTGCCCATAGACAGGCCGGTGGTCTCAGTATCGATGAAAGCGGTGCGCGTGGGTTGAAGGGCACGAAGGGCGGGGTCACGCCCGGCAGCCGCCAGGACCTCGGGACGCACGTCGAGCAACTGTCCCAATTCGGGGTGCTGCGCCAGCGGGAACCGCTGACTGCTGAGCCAGGCAGGACCGAAGGGCGTCTCAACGAGTTCGCCGGGAATAGGACCGGCTGCCGCCGGCTCTTGAGCTCTGGGCGCGTGCGCCAAACCCTGGGTGCCCTTCTGCACGCCCAGTTTCCGCAGGCTACGCAAGCGATCTGCCAGATCAAGCGCCGCCGCCGCGTGTT
>JADGQF010000170.1 GCA_017882045.1 Anaerolineales bacterium | reverse complement strand
GGAAGGGGGAAACTGGCTCCCCTCGCCGGGTCGGAGAGGGGTTGGGGGAGAGGTCAATCGCGAGGGACATATCTGCCAGTACCTATACCCACTCTCCGTCCAGCATGACACGCTGCGCGACGAACGCCTCATCGAACACCACCAGGTCGGCGCGCTTGCCCGGTTCCAGGGAGCCGATCTCCGCCGCAACGCCGATGATGCGCGCCGGTGTGAGGGTGACCATGCGCACGGCCTCCATCACCGGGATGCCGACGACGTTGAGCAGCACGGGCAGCATCTGAGGCAGCAGGGTCGTGCTTCCCGCAAAGCTCGAGCGGTCGAGCATCATTCCCACGCCGTCGCGCACGTCGTACGACATGCCCCCCATGGTGTACACGCTGCCCTCCGGCAGCCCGGCCCCGCTCAGCGCATCGGAGACGACGCACAGCCGGTCGGGCCCCAGGCACTTGTAGGCCAGCCGCATGAGAGTCTCCGGCAGGTGCCGGTTGTCGGCGATCATCTCCGCGGTCAGCCCGTCGAAGGCCAGGGCCGCTTCGATCACGCCCGGCTTGCGCCACGGTCCCTCGCGCACCACCGTGGACATGGCGCTCCACAAGTGGGTCACGTGGCGCAACCCTGCACGCATCGCGGCGAGCACGTGGCTGTCGTGCGCCATGGTGTGGCCCGCCGACGGAACGATGCCGGCGTCGTTGATTGCCTTGACCAGATCGAGCGCGCCCGGCAGCTCCGGCGCCAGCATGAACACCCGCAGGATATCGGCGTATTGCAGCAGCGCGCCTGCCGTGCCGTCATCCGCCGGGCGCACGCACGAGGCGTCCAAAGCCCCTTTCTGGAGGACGTTGATGTAGGGGCTTTCCAGGTAAGCCCCCAGCACGCGCGCGCCGTCGTGGCGTTCCTGCATCCACTGCCGGCAGAAGGCCAACCCCGCCTCCAGGTCGGGCGTGGGCGCGAAGGTCGCCAACAGGGAGGTGGTGCCTCGGCGCAGGTTCTCACGCGTGATGGCCGCCCAGGCCGCGGGATCCGGCTCGTTGAAGGTGTGCCGGAGCGCGCCGTGCGTGTGGATATCTAGCAGGCCGGGCGTGATCCAATCCCCGCCGACGTCAATGCGTTCTACGTCCGATCCCAGGTCTGCCAGGTCGGCGAGGCCGGCGATGCGGCCGCCCTCGATGACCAGCGCCCGGCCCGTCTCGACGCGGTCGGGCAGGACGACGCGGCCGTTGACCAGCGTCGTGGGGGTGTGGGGGCGTGCAAGAGAGCTGTTCATACCGGATCCTTTTGAAAATCGCGTGTCCGCAGAATGTCCCACTGGAAGCCGATCCGCGTCGTGTGCCCCAGGTCGTGCCATCTGATCTCGATGATGTTCGGTGGCATGTGCCCCTGGCCTCGGCCTTTGCCCTTATCTCCGGCCCCCATGTGCGTTAACTTAGCATGGGCACCTTGACAACTGACAGACGATCAAGCCAAGCACGCGCGCTGGCGAGTTCTTGGTGACGCCGGCGCGGTGTATCGCAGAGAAAGCGTTGCAACTGCGGCAGGTGCGCTTGCACGCTGGTCCAGGTGAGGGTGCCGAGTACCACTTGACGGACTTGCTGGTAGGCCAAGGCCGTCAAGCGCCAAGGGCTGACCGGGCGCTCGGCCGATGTGAACCAGTCGGGCACTTGGGTCATGACAGCGCTGGTCAGGGCATTGCACAGGACCACGAGCACCAACTTGCCGAGCAGACAAGTTTGGACCAACTGCGGGTCGTGAGCTCGCAGATCGGCCCGGGTGAGCAGACCTTTCCAGCGGCGGAACAGGACTTCCACTTGCCAGCGCAGGCGATACAGGTCCAATACCTGGGTGGCGGACCATTGATAAGTTAGCGCATATGCCTCCGGCCCCTCTCCCACAAGCGGGACAAGGGCCGGGGCGGCGGTCATTTGCAGAGCGCGTGGATGTCGCGATAGAGCTGGTGCTGTGCGGCCGGATCTTGCTCGTACGTGACCACGATCAGCCGCATCCCCGGCCCCCAAAGCTGCCGCACGCGTGCCAGCACTTCATCCGGGTCGCCCACCATGCGGGCGTGGACGACGATGCCCGTGCCGGCGAAGGCGGCCAGAAACGCGGCCGCGTCGTTGTAGTTCGGGTCAGTGCGCGGGGTAAACGCGGCATCCACCATAGTCAACCGCGGGTTGCCCTTCACGGCCTCCACCCACCTGGCCCAGTCGCCGCAGGAGTGAATGGCCGTCCCGCCGAAGGCAGCGCCGATCCGGGCATCGTTCTCGACGCAGAACTGCCGGTAGGCGCGGGGGGAGATCATCACCAGGTTGTCGGAGCTCAGCCCGATGCCGGTGCCGGAGCACGCGCTCGCGAAGCCGTGGCCGGGGCGAACGAGGCGGTCGCCGATGCGGCGGCTCTGTGCTTGCGTGAAACGGATCACCTCGTCGGTGAGCGCTGCCAGTATCTGGCGTACCATCTCCGGCGCTTCCACGAAGCCCAGGAAGAAGCCGGAGGTATCCACCAGCTCCGTCGCTACGTTGAGCGGGTTTTGCAGGTCCGACCACGACAGCGGCACCCGGCCGTGGGTTTCTTCCAGGAAATAGTCAATCATCGCCAGCACATGGCGCATGATCGGCGCCTGCTCGGCCGGCCGGGCGACCAGCGCCGGCACCTCACGCACGGCCCGGTATTGCGGCCGCGCCACGGGCGCCTGTCCCTCCGGCCATTCGTATTCGGCGCCGAACGCCGCTGCGGTCACGCCGATGCCGTACCACGGCTCAAGGTAGTTCGGCGCGTCGGTGAGATAGTCCATGGCCTTTGTCAGACCGCCGAGCTGCCAGCGCAGCGACGCAGCCATGTCGCGGCAGCCGTCACGGAACACGTCGGCCACGCGCACGCGCTGCCAGACCGCGATGCCCTCGGGCCGGCGCATGAACTCGGCATAACGCGCGTCGGCCTCCGCCGCGTGCGCCTCGTAGAGCGTCCCGTTGAAGTCGGCTGGCGCTACCGGCGTCACCGGCATGGCCTGGGCGTCCTGAGTGTTGATGTCGAAGGCGGCGGGTGCCATCGTCAGGCGAGCCTCCTGCTCTCTACCGGTCATATCGCCTCACTTATTGCGTCTGACGCTGGCGAAATCCCAACCCTTGGCCGTGCAGACACCGCGCACATGGTCGTCCCAGGTGGGTTCGTCGGTGGGCCGGGCGCCAGGGAAAGCATCGATGCTCAGATAGCGCACGGGCACGCTGCCGTCATTGGCGATCATATGCAAAGTCTCCGGCGGGATGCGCACCACATCGCCCGGTTTGATCCGGAAACGTTCGGCCGCCTCGGGGCCGATGCGAAGCTCAGCTTCACCTTCAAGAATGTAGAACACCTGCTCAGTATCGGGATGCTTGTGGAGCGGCGGGGCTTCGCCGGGCTCAAGCACGACGATGAAAGCCTCGGTGACTGTCGACTCCGACCGGTCGAGCACGAGCTCGTTCACGTGGGTGGGGAAGCGGTAGCGAACGGTATCCGTAGTGCTGAAGACGTATCTCATTGTACTCCTGCCAGGGGATGCAAGTGTCGGATAAAATGGCGCTCGAGCACGTCGTAATATCTCTCTTCGTTGCGCATCAGACCTGTCATCAGTCGGTCTTTCAGCGCGGGCGTTGTCAACACGGAGCCGAAGGTGACATGCAGCACCTGCCGGGTGTCGAACTGCTCCAGCAGAAGGGGCAGGTCAGCGTCGGCGAGGGTTTCTGGGGCCGGCACCCTCTCGAGTTGTGCGGAGACATGGTAGCTGGCTTTGTCGGTATCATAGCGATCACGGGCGAACGTCAGGATCTCGCGGAACAGCGCCGGGTCAAACGAGGCCGTGGCGCGCAGCGCTTCGAGGTAGCTGGTGCCGGCCGTTTTCAGGTGCACCAACCCACGCGTCAACTCGGCCGCAATGCCATAGATGCTGAACTTGTCGGACCCGGAGTGGAGGCTGAGCTTGTACGGCCCCAGCGCCCGCGCGATGGCTGCATGTCCGGCGAAATCCGTCTCGAACGCAGCCAGGTCGCCGATGTACTCCACCCCCTTCTCGAAGCGGCCCACGTAACGCGGGGCCAGACTCACCCAGCGTACACCCAGCCGGCGCAGTTCACGCGCGATGAACAGATGCTCGGCGTGGCCGGTGGGCGTGTCGGTCTCGTCGACGGAGATCTCCAGCTCGAAGCCGCCTGACGGCCCCACCGACACCAGGTGCCGGTACAGCGCGGCCACGTGCGCCACTGCGCCGCCATACTTCACCGCCGCGCGCAACAACGTTTCGTCGTCCACCGTGAAGGCCCGGTCCTCCACATCGATCCGTTTGCCTACATACGCATTTCGCAGGTCACGCGCCGTGGTCGCGAGCGCGGGCCACGGCAGCGCCGCGTATTTGGCTCGGAGGACGGGTTCATCGTCGGTGTCGGCGGCCGGATCGACATACGCGCTGGGGTCGATGGTGAAAAAGGTGAAGCCGGCGGCCATGCAGAGATCGATATCGTCTGTGGTCTTCAGATGATCAGCATCGGCGCCCGCGCCGTCGCGCCAGCCCTCCTGAAACATGCCCCAGGTCGCATCGTCCATCACGTCATCCGGCGACCGCCCCGTGCGGGTCATCTCGCGGATGGACTGCTGGCTGAAGATCATCTTTAGGCTGCGCTCGGGCTGCGCTCCCCCTCGGCCTTCAGCCGACCGAGCTGCCGTCGCACGCGCCGCCCGCACATGGCCCGGCGTGGCGAGGCCAAGCCGGTCACCGCAGCCAGCCGATGTTGCGAGACCCAGCGGCTGGGGGCGAAGCCAGGGGAACACCTCACGAAGCGCGACCGCGTTTGCGTGAGTGAGCGGGCAGAGAAGCAAGGTCTTCCCGTTCCGCTCACTCGCCTCACCAGAAAATGCCTCCGAAGCCAGCGCGCCCGCCTCGGCCAGTAAGCCTAACCGTCGGCCGGCAGGCGTGGAAGCCAGGAAGAATATGACCCCGTCCGCATCCGCCGGGGAGCGGGGATAGAGCGGGACGTTGATATCGTACAGGCCGGGTGACACGCTCGTGCGTTCGTTCATTCCTTCCTTCTCCTCTCAAGGGCGGCCACACACTTGCGCCGCACTGCGTGCAGCGGAGTGCAGGTGGGGCCGCGCCCCTACTGGGTCGCAAGGACCAATGCATCGATGTTTTCAGCGGTTGTTCCCGGGCTCACGCCGCCTCCTGCGGAAAGGATTAGGTTGCGCCCGCCTGTCTTGTCGACACACAAGCGTGCCCAATCGGCCACCTCACCGGGTGTGCCCCGTGCAAGGATACCTAGCGGCGGGACGTTCCCCATTAGCGCCTTGGCTGGGAGGCTCTGCTGCACCACAGCGATATCCATCTCGTGGCTGAAGTTCCACACTTCGAAGGGCAAGGCGCCAATGCGGCTCGCCAAGAATGGGCAGGGCGTGTCATTATGATACACCCGAACCAAGCCATGGAACGCATCGAAGATACGTGTGAGGTAGGGCGCAGCCATGGCATCGAAGAGCCTGGGCGAGAGCATGCCCGGGATGTCATCAAGCAGCAGGATGCCTTCAACTCCACCCACTGCAGCGGCCTGGGCAGCCAGCCAGCGAATGATCGTCTCGGTCAGCGCATCGAGCAGACGCGCGCACGCGTCGCGCTCGACTGTGAGTGCCACCATGAGTTCGCTAACACCCAGCAGCCATCCTGCCACAGCCAGTGGCCCACGCGCTGCGACCATCCGGATGGGTGCGCCATGAGCTGTAAGCCGTGCCTGGGCTTCTTGATAAAGGTGGAGCGCAAGGGGCATGAAGCCGTCCTCATAAGGATCGGCCGGCCCGATCCCGTCGAGCGCCGCCAGACCGCCGCGCACCGGCGCAATGGACGGCGGGCGATCGTGATGCCACACGACCTTGGCCCCAAACGCAGACGGTTCGGCGGCCATACCGTACTCCACCCAGAAGCCAGGAATCCACGCCACATCGGGAAAACGCGTCAATAATTGGAGGTTGATTCGAGTCCAGACTTCCGGCAACAGGAAGTAGTCGAATGTGTCGATGCCGGCATAGGACGGCAGCCAGGGGCTGTCGACGATCAGTGCGACCGGAACTCGATCCACACTGCCGCCTGTTGCAACCTTCTTGAATTGCTCCCACGGATTCATGTATTACCTGGAAGTAAAATAGGATTCTGACCACAATCAGCATCGAGTTGCGGCGCGTTTCCACGTACGATCAGTTCGACGCGAAGGATCATGTCCTCACAACGTGGCCGTTATCGCTCACGGTGTCGTTGATGGAGAGTATAAGAGGGATTGGCACCCCTGTCAACTGCGCGTTCCGTACCAACAGCCCGGCCTTCTAGGTTACTCATCCGCCTCGTGGACCTATTGCGTTCTCCCGGCAATTCGCGGTACGTACGCACATTGACAACCGGGCGGATGTTTGCGTATAATGACTGTGAGCGCTGCCGTGAGCGATCATGGTGCCGCGCTAACCCTCACATTTTGTCGCGAGGCACAAGGATGTCGTTTCGCCCCACCATTGCTGATGTTGCATGTGAAGCCGGGGTATCCCGCCAGACGGTTTCGCGCGCGCTCAACAACAAGGGTGGAATCAGCAGCGACACCCTCAGTCGCGTGCGTGAAGTCATCGAACGGCTCGATTATCGTCCCAGCAGCATGGACGCGATCATGTGCCACAACGACCTGGTCGCGATCGGCGCGCTGCACGCCTGCGCTGAGCTCGGCCGTAGTATGCCTATGACGTCGCGGTCGCCGGGGCAGACGATATCCTGCTCGCCGCCCTCGTGACGCCGTCACTCACGACGTTGCGCGCCGACCGGCAGGCTCTCGGTGCAACAGCCCATACTTATGTTGCTCGATCAGTTACACGGCGCTCGGGACCTCTGTAACCCCCACGTTTTCCAACCGGAGTTGATCGTGCGCGCAAGCGCGCCCTGACAAATGCCGGTTGTGCGAACGGTCAAAGTTGTCTTTCAATAAGGAGGGGTATCGCATGAATTTGCTCATCAAAGGCGCTGGATTCCAGGAAGGCTACGTGATGATCGCAGGGCCGGGGAACGGCCACCTGCGGATGCTGGAATTCGGTCGCCTCGGCGTCGTTCGAGGCCGCCCATATGAAGGCGACACCGGCGACCGGGAAGCGGTCTTCGACATCATCTCCGGCGTTTGCGGCCTCGAAGTGATGGGCGGCCAGACATTCGGCAAGTTGGGCGGGCGACGCGACCCGTTCTCTGCCGGTCCGGCCCTGATCTGCCTGCCGCCCGGTATGAGCTACCGTTTCACGGCGCTCAGCCCCAACCTCGACATGGCCGTTTCGCTTACGCCTGCCGACCCTGGACTGCCCGTGGCAATCGTCGGCCCGCAAGATGTCCCCGAGCAACGGGCCGGCGCGGCCAACTGGACCCGCACGCTCCGCCCTGGCACCAGCGTTGCCCCCACCACCCGGCGCTTGATGATGGCCGAAACGATCGTGCCCCCCGGCAACTGGACCTCATATCCGCCGCACAAGCACGACGTCGAGAACCCGCCCGACGAATCGGTCTATGAGGAAGTCTACTTTTATCTCTTCAAGCCCGCAGGCGGCTACGGCATCCAGCGGGTGTACGAGCCAGGGGACGACCACAATCGCCTGAACGAAGTGTACGTGGTGGAAGATGGCGATGCGGTAGCGATCCCGAGGGGTTACCATCCGCTCGTCGCCGCCGCCGGCTATCAGTTGTGTTACATCTGGGCCCTGTGCGGCGTGAACCGTGTCTACGGTGCATGGAGCGATGACCCCGCCCATGTGTGGATTCGTGGCGCCGAGGCGATTATCAACTCTTGACAAGTTGAGCGTTTCAACCGACACTTCAAGGCGACATTTTGATGCCAAACCACCCAGATAACAGCTACTCAACCGCTCTGACCAACGGCCGAATCGTACTGCCTGATCGCCTCGTGACCGGGCAGGCGTTGTTGATCGAGGGTGACAAGATCGCCGGTGTGGTCCGGCAGGACGAACTGGCTGAAAACGTGCATGTGCTCAATGTAGGAGGGCGGTACATCTCGCCCGGCCTGGTCGACATCCACACGCACGGGGCGGTTCATCGCTCCTTCAATGAGCCGGACGCGACGGCGTATGAGGCCATCACGGTTGAGAACGCGCGGCGGGGTGTAACATCCTTGCTCGCGACGCTGGCCGCGGTCGCCCCGATCTCGGAGTTGTGCGCCTGCCTCGACTTCTGTCGCAGTTGGATGGCCGGTCAGCACGATGGCGCCCAAATCCTTGGCGCACATCTGGAGAGCCCGTTCATCGACCCAGCACAGTGCGGCGGGGTGAACCGGAAGGGGCTGCGGGTGCCCGCGGACGGCTCGGCCGAGCCCCTGCTCGCCTACGGTGATGTGCTGCGCATCTTCGTGCTGGCGCCCGAATTGCCCGGCGCGCTCGAGTTGGTGACCGCGCTTGACCGTCACGGCATCATTCCAGCGGCCGGGCACAGCTCAGCCCGCGACGCTGACTTGGCGGCGGCCATGGCGTGTGGATTGCGGCACATCACCCACATCTGGAGTGCGCAATCGAGCACGATTCGCGTGGGGCCATGGCGTAAGCCAGGGCTGCTCGAAGCTTCGCTCGTTTTCGACGGACTGATGGTGGAGATGATCTCGGATAACCGGCATCTACCACCCACACTGATGGCGCTAGCCTACAAGTGCATCGGCCCCGACCGGCTGTGTGTGATCTCCGATGCCACCAGTGGCGCCGGCTTACCAGAAGGATCGCCCTTTACCATCGGTGGCATGGCGTATGAGGTCCGCGAAGGGGTGGGAATGTTGATCGGGGACGATACCACGTTCGCGGGCAGTTCGACGCTGCTGAACCAGATGGTGCCGGTCCTGACCGACGCAGTGGGCATTCCGCTCGTCGAGGCGGTCCGCATGGTGACCTTGACGCCCGCCAAAGCCATCGGCAGGGCGGACCAGAAGGGCAGCCTGGAGCCTGGAAAGGATGCGGATGTGGCGATCTTCAACCCCGACTTCACAGCGTGGAAGACCATGATCGGCGGACGCTGGGTCGTAACAGACTGAGTCCAGTCAAAGAGAGGCTCCGGATGAAGCTAGCATGCTGTTGGATGTTCGCGATCGGGAAGTACGGGTTTCCCCCCAGCCTACCGAACATGCTGAAGGCAATCCCCGAGATGGCCGCGTTGGGGTTTGATTACGTTGAGCTGGAAGGCGTTGGGTTCGAGAATCTGCGAGCGGTCATTGATAACCGAGAACAGCTACGACAGACGCTGGTGCAGGCGGGCGTGCAGCTGTCAAATTTCGCCATCATCCTGCCGGAGGTCGTCAGCGAAGATCCGCAGGTGGCCGAGCCGGCTATCGCCATCTTCGAGGAAGGGGTGCAGACCGCGGTAGCGCTCGGTTCGCCCAATGTGTGGGTGGACAGCTACTTCCCGCCCGTGGAGGTCGTCAGCGGCACCTTGATGACCGACCAGGTGGTCTTCGGACAGCAGACCCGGATCCGGATCCCGGCGGGATTCAGTTGGCCCAGGTTCTGGGACCACTACGTGCGCGTGATGCGGCGCTGCACCGCCATCGCCCGCCGCCACGGCGTCCGGCTTCTGGTGGAGCCGCGGGTCGGCGAGCTGACCTCGAACAGCGAGGCACTGATGCGGCTCATGGAAGCCGTCGGCGACGACAACCTGGGCGTCATCCTGGACACGGCGCACCAGCACGCCCAGAAGGAGCTGCTGCCCCTGAGTGTCGAGAAGCTAGGGCATAACATCCGTTACGTCCATGTGGCCGACAACGATGGGCTGGTCAACCGCCATCTGGTGCCGGGCATGGGAAACATCGACTGGGAGGAAGTCCTCCTCGCGCTGAAGCGCCAGGGGTTCGACGGCTACTATGCCGTCGACTTGGAACAGTTGCCCGACCTCGAGCAATGCTTCGTCCAGGGCAGACAGTTCATGGAAGCGTATGCGGAGAAGCTGGGCCTGTAGCCCACACGCACCCGTTGCCCACCGCCGCCGAGAGCAGAAGGGAGGTGATTGCAGGCTATCAAGCAAGCTGAAGGCAACATCGTCGTTCGTCCGTATGGACCCACTATCTATCTCACAGAGGAGAAGGGAAAATGAATCGCAAAACCACCCTGAGGCTGCTGAGCATGATCCTGATTCTGGCCTTCGTGCTCACTGGCTGCTCGCAGCCTGCGCCGACTCCGGCGCCGCCCGTTGTGGCGGCACCCACCACGGCGCCCGCACCCACCACGGCGCCCGCGGCGCCCGCACCCACCACGGCGCCCGCGGCGCCCGCACCGACCACGGCGCC
>JADGQF010000169.1 GCA_017882045.1 Anaerolineales bacterium | reverse complement strand
CGCGGTGTGCGCAAGGCCACCGGAGCCGAGGTGATCGGGCTCTGCCACGGCACCCACGATACGGCTGGCTACCTGGCGGGCGTCCTGGGCGTGCCCAAGGCCGACCTTTCTTATACCGCCGTCGGGATCAACCATATGACCTGGTTCACCAAACTCAGCGTGAAAGGCATGGACGTCATGCCAGCCCTGCACTTGCATGCTCAGAAGGTACTGGCCAAGACCGATGCGGCCATCCAGCGCGCGGCCCAGGACGGTGACCCGCGCGCCTTCGACTTCCCGCGCGCGCTCACCAACCACTCGGAGCACCGTTTCGATTTCAGCTTCAGCGGGCTTAAGACCGCCGTGCTTCGCCAGGTGCGCGAGCTCGACCCCGAACACCTGCCGGTGGCGGACCTGGCAGCCAGCTTCCAGGCAGCCGTCGTGGACGTGCTGCTGAGCAAAACCGCTGACGCGGCGCGCGAGTTCCGGGTGGGACGAGTCTGCATTTGCGGTGGTGTCGCGGCCAACCGTAACCTGCGCACAGCCGCGGCCGAAAGGCTGCCTGTGCCGGTCTCCGTGCCGCCGTTCTTCCTCTGCACCGACAACGGCGCCATGATCGGCGCGGCCGCGCATTACCGCTTGCTTAAGGACGGCCCAACCGCGCTCAATTTCGACGTGGAACCAAACCTGCCGCTGCAGATGGCCGCCTCGCCTCGACAGTAAACCTCGCCATTCGCTGAATGGTCGCCTCGGAATCCTTCCTCATCAACGTTCTGTCTTGAGCCACAGCTTTTCGCCGTCGCTGATGACCTCAATCCGCCCGTTTTGATCGGTGCGCAGCACACGACTGTCCGCCAAGCGCTGCAACACGTCGGGTTGTGGGTGGCCAAAGCGGTTACCTGCCCCCACCTGGATGATTGCCAGCCGCGGCTTGACCGCGCTCAGGAACGGAGCGGATGTGGAACGGCTGCTGCCATGATGGCCGACTTTCAGAATGTCGGCCCGCAGCGGCAGCCCGGCCCGCAGCATCTCCGCCTCGGCCTCTCGTTCGGCATCGCCGGTCAAGAGGAAACTGGTCGTTCCATAATCCAGCCGCAACACCAGCGAATCGTTGTTGTCGCCGGCAGCACTCGGGCCAGACTGGGTCAGACCGGTGGAGAGCACGGTGAAAGATGATTTGCCGATGACGAGACGCATTCCCGGCGACGCGCGCACGCGACGCGTGCCCGGACGCGCTGCCTGCGCGAGCCAGGGAGCGGCCGCTTTCAGTTGAGCCGGGTCCGCTTCCGTCATCGTCATCCCGCCGGATGGCGCACTGCCAGATGGTGCCCCGGTCGCGGCTATGCCATCTGATTCGAGATCGTCCAGCGTCTGCGTCACCTGGTAGCGCTCCAACAGAGCGACCAGGCCGGTCATATGATCTGCGTCCGGGTGGGTCAACACGACCAGGTCCAGGCTGCGATCCCAGAACGGCATCACCTCGCCCAACTGATTGAGCAATGCCTCGGGGCTGGGCCCGCCGTCTACCAAGATCTGCCGGCCGTCCGGCGTGCGCACGAATATGGCATCTCCCTGGCCAACGTCCAAAAAGTAGACGTGCAGGCGCCCATCCGGCAGCCCCCTCCCGGCCAGCCAGGCGATCGCCACGACCACCGCCAGCAGACCGACACCAGGCCAGCCGGCCAGCCGTTCGCGCAACCATTTCCACATGCGCCCTTCCTCCCCCTTGGAAGACACCGGAAGAACCGATCCTGTGCTATACTATGCGAGTCAGTCAGTTTTTTGTCAAGGGGTTGTCATGAGTCCGGATAACGGCAGCATCGTCGTGTATGGCACAACCTGGTGCCCCGACTGTCGTAGCGCCAAGAACTTCCTGGGCGAGCATCGCATCCAGTACATTTGGGTCGATATCGAGCAGGACGCGACGGCCATGGCCGAGGTCGAGCGCCTCAACGATGGCCGGCGCAGCATGCCGACCATCGTCTTTCCAGACGGCAGCATCCTGGTCGAACCCAGCGACGAGGCGCTGGCAGGAAAGCTCGGTCTGCGTTCGAAGGCCAAGCGCAGCTTCTACGACCTGATCATCGTCGGCGGCGGACCGGCCGGCCTGACCACGGCCATTTACGCGGCACGCGAAGGACTCGACGTCCTGGTCATCGAGAAGCGCGTTCCAGGCGGTCAGGCCGGCAGCACGCAGCGCATGGACAACTACCCGGGCTTTGACGAAGGCATTACCGGCGCCGAATTCGCGAGCCGGCTCACCAACCAGGCGACGAAATTCGGCGTAGAGATCCTCAAGGCTACGTCGGTCAGGTGCATCGCACACGATGGTCGTTACCGCTGCGTCGAAACCGCGGAGGGCACGGACTATACGGGCCGGGCCGTCCTGATCGCCACCGGCTCGCGCTACCGCTTGTTGAACGTCCCCGGCGAAGCAGGCCTCATCGGCTCGACCATCCATTATTGCGCCGTCTGCGATGGGCCCTTCTACAAGGGTAAAGACGTGCTGGTGATCGGCGGCGGTAACAGCGGCTTTCAGGAGGGACTGCATCTCACCCGCTGGGCGAAACACGTCACGATCGTCGAGTTCCTGCCTGAAATCCGCGCTAGCAAACTATTCCAGGACGCGGCCGTCGGCCGGGAGGACATGACCATAGTCACCAACCACGAGGTGAAGGCTTTCCGCGGCACGCGTGGTAAGCTGGCCGGCGTGGAAGTGCAAGACCGGGCCAGCGGCGAGATTGAGACCTGGCACCCCGACGGCGTCTTCATTTTCGCCGGGCTCAACCCGAACACCGACTGGCTGCCTCCCGAGATCGAGCGCGACCGCTTCGGCTTCATCCAGACCGATGGCAAGCTGGAGACCAGCATGCCGGGCGTCTTTGCGGCGGGCGACGTGCGGGCCGGCAGCACCAAACAGGCCGCAGTCGCGGCAGGTGAGGGCGCGACGGCCGCCCTGATGATCCGCGCATACCTGCAAGGACAATAGATGGCCAGGGAGAAGGGCCAACCGAAAGATGGCACCAGGCATCCCCGCAACGGTCTTAACGACCTACCCGGGAATGCCTGGATGTTTTTCACCAAAACGATTCTCCAGACCTCATTTCCTTCGGAGCTTGGCCACGATCTGCGCCGCCAACACTATGCGAACAAGCCGCCGCGCTTAATGCAGCAGATCATCGAGTTCTTCACGCGCAGCGGTGAGAGCGTGCTTGATCCCTTTGCTGGGGTGGGAGGGACTCTGCTCGGGGCAGGGTTGTGCGGCCGCCGGGCGACGGGCATCGAGCTCGAACAGCAATGGCTCGATATTTACCTGCAGGTATGCCGCGACGCCGGGTTTGAGGCGCAGGAAACAATGTGTGGGGACTGTCTTGAGGTGCTGCCTCGCCTGATCGACAAGGGCAGACAGTTCGATGCCGTGGTCACTGATCCGCCGTACAGCCCGGCGCTGAAGAAGACGCTCTGCGATGACCGGTACGGGCGCAGCAACCGCCACAGCCCATTCGAAGCGTTCTCAGCCTCCCCGAGCGACCTGCGCAACTCGGCGTCATTCGACGAATTCTACGATCGCATGGAGGTCGTGGCGGGTTATCTCCTGCAATTGCTCAAGCCCGAACGTTACGCGGCGGTGATGATCCGCGACTCGTATCAGCACGGCGAGTACATCCCGGCCTCCTTCTGGGTAGCCGAACGTTTCCGCAAGGTAGGATTCCAGTTCAAGGGCCTCAAGATCTGGTACCAGACGGGGGCGCCCGTTCGCCCCTATGGCTACCCGTTCTCCTACGTGCCCAACATAGTGCACCACACCATTCTCATCTTTCGCAGATGAGCCCGGCGTCTGGACGGGCAAGCGCCCGGGGCAGCTCAGAAACTACGTTGCATGCCAAAGGAGAGCCAAGCGTGAAAATCCTGATAGCCGCTGATATGGAAGGCATCACCGGGGTCGTAAGCTGGGACCAGGTGGATGCGACACATCCAGAGTATGCCCGCTTCCGCCGCCTGATGACGGGCGACGTGAACGCCGCCATCCGCGGCGCGTTCGACGGTGGCGCAGACGAAGTGGTCGTCGCGGATGGTCACGGTTCGGGGCGCAATATCCTGATCGAGGAGCTCGATGCGCGCGCCCGCCTGAACTCGGGCGGCTCCGGCCCGTTCTCGATGGTAGAGGGGATCCAGGACGGTGTTCAGGGAGCCATGTTCGTCGGCTATCACGCGCGCAGCGGCTCCGCCAATGCCAGTTTGGACCACACCTGGTCCGACACGCGCGTCGCCAACGTCTGGCTCAACGGCGCCCTGGTCGGCGAAAGCGGCCTGAACGGCGCCGTTTGCGGCCACTATGGCACGCCCATCATCATGATCGCCGGCGACCAGACCGTCTGTGCCGAGGCAATGGCCTTGTTCGGGCCACTTGAGACCGCCATTGTCAAGCGCGCCAGCGGCCGCTATTCCGCCGAGGTCCTGCCGCCGTCAGTCACGCAGGAACTGATCTGCCGGGCTGCAAAGCGCGCGGTCGAGCGTCTGCGCGCCGGCAGCACGCCCGCGCCGTACATGGTCTCCCGGCCCGTCACCCTGACCATCGAGTTCAACCAGTCCGACATGGCCGACCGGGCCGCGCTCTGTCCCGGCGCCCAGCGCCTGGACGGTAAGCGCGTCGAGCTAACCGTTCCGGACATGCCCGCTGTTTACCGGGGCTTCCGCACCCTGCTCGCCCTGGCGCGCACCTGAGGGGCCTACTCCCTGATCTGCCCGCTGCCGAAGCCCACCCACTTGTAGGTCGTGAGCTCCTCCAGGCCCATCGGGCCGCGCGCATGCAGTTTCTGGGTGCTGACGGCTACCTCCGCGCCCAGGCCGAACTCGCCGCCATCCGTGAAGCGCGTGCTGGCGTTCACGTAGACGGCTGCCGAGTTGATCTCGTTGACGAAGCGCAGGGCGTTGGCCAGGTCGTTGGTCAGGATGCTGTCGGAGTGCTCGGTGCTGTGCTGCTGGACATGCCCGATGGCCTCGTCCAGCCCGCCGACCACCTTGACGCCGAGGATCAGGGCCAGCCACTCGGTGTCGAAGTCGTCGGGACCCGCCGGGACGACCTTCGCCGCCGCGGTCCCCTGCGCTTCCAGAATCCGGCAGGCTTCCTCAGTTGCCCGCAGCTCAACACCGCTCTGCGCCAGCCGGTCTGCGACCTTGGGCAAGAATGCGCTCGCGACCGCGCGATGGACGAGCAGGGTGTCCAGCGCGTTACACACGCTCGGCCGTTGGACCTTGGCGTTCTCCACGATGTCTACTGCCCGCGGCAGGTCGGCGCTGGCGTCGACGTACACATGGCAGATGCCCATGCCGCCCGTGATAACCGGGATGGTGCTCTGTTCCCGGCACAAACGGTGCAAGCCGGCGCCGCCGCGCGGGACAATCATGTCCACGTAGCGATCCAGTCGCAGCAATTCCGTCACGCGCGCCCGGTCGGGGTCGGCGATGTACTGCACGGCTGCGCCCGGCAAACCTGCCCGTTCCAACCCGGCCCGCACCACCCCGGTCAGCGCCAGGTTGCTGCGCAACGTCTCGCTGCCGCCCCGCAGGATGGCAGCATTGCCGGTTTTGAGGCACAGCGTGGCCACGTCTATCGTCACGTTGGGCCTTGCTTCATAAATGACGCCGATCACGCCGATAGGGATGCGGCGCTTGCTGAGGCGCAGGCCGTTGGGCAGCACTCGGCTCTCGAACTCCGCGCCGACCGGGTCGCGCAGGGTGGCGATGCGCCGCGCGTCTGCCGCCAGGGCGGAGATGCGCTTCTCCGTCAGCAAGAGGCGATCGAGCATGGCCTCGCTCAGCCCTCCGGCGCGGCCATCCGCTAGGTCGCGCGCGTTCTGCTCCAGCACGCCGCCGGCTTGCTTCTCCAGTTCCTCGGCAATCGCCAGCAGCGCCCGGTTCTTAAGGTCTGTGCCGGCGATCCCTAGCTGCCGGCTGGCGGCCCGGGCGGCCTGCCCGATCTGAATCATGTCTGTCTCAGGCTGTGACATACGCTTACACCAGGATAAGATCGTTGCGGTGCACGGCCACAGGTCCGTTGTCGTGCCCCAGTCGCCCGGCTATCTCGCTCGAGCGATGTCCGATGATTTCGTCAAGCTCACGGCTGTCATAGCGGGCGATGCCGCGCGCCAGTTCATCACGTCCTGGTCCCAGGATCGAAACCGTGTCGCCCCGCTCGAACTGGCCTTCGACCGCATGGATGCCGGCGGGCAGCAGACTGCTCCCTGCCCGGGTTAACGCCTGCGCCGCGCCGTCGTCGACGACCAGGCACCCCTTGGGAGTGCGTCCGGCGAAGATCCAGCGTTTGCGATGTTCGAGAGGCACAGCCAGGGCGGGGAAACGTGTCCCCAGTCCCTCGCCCAGCACGACCCGGCGGATGACGTCTGGCTCGCGACCGGCGGCGATGACCACGTCCGCACCCGCCCGGCGCGCCACGTCGGCGGCCTGCAACTTGGTAGCCATGCCGCCCACCCCCAACCCACTGCCGCTGCCGCCCGCCTGCGCGCGCAGGTCCTTGTCGATCGTGCGCACCTCCGGGATCAGGCGCGCCGTTGGATCGCTGCGTGGATCGGCGGTGTACAGACCGGCCTGATCGGTCAACAGCAGGAGGAGATCGGCGTCCGCCAGCAAAGACACCAGGGCCGAGAGGTTATCATTATCGCCTACCTTGATTTCGGCCGTCGCCACGGCGTCGTTTTCGTTGATGATGGGCACGATCCGATATTCGAGCAGCGCCTGCAACATGTCGCGCGCGTTAAGGAACCGCCCGCGGTCCTTGACATCCGCCCGAGTGAGCAACATCTGCCCAACGTGGATACCGTAGATCTCGAAGAAGCTCTCATAGAACATCATCAGCCGGCTTTGCCCGACCGCTGCCAGCATCTGCTTGGTCGTCACCGTGGCTGGCAACTCCGGCAACCCCAGGCGTTCGCGCCCGGCCGCGATCGCGCCCGAGGTGCAGATGATCACATCCCGGCCTTCGGCGTGCAACGCGGCGCACTGGCGCACGATATCCACCATATAGGCCCGGTCCAGGCGAGGCGTGCCCCCGGTCAAGGTGCTGGTGCCGAGCTTTACGACGATACGTTGGTACATCGATTCAAATCCTAGTTCCTCAGGCTGGTCACCGGGGCCGGCAGCCGGCCTCCCCGCCGCATGAAGCCGGCGGCGGATAGCTTGCTGACGTGCATCACGGGCGCGCTGCCCAGCAGACCGCCAAATTCGAGCAGGTCACCCGCCTGCTTGCCCGGCGCCGGTATAACGCGCACGGCGGTCGTCTTGTCGTTGATGATACCGATGGCCAGCTCGTCGGCGATGATGGCCGCGATGGTCTCCGCCGGCGTATCGCCCGGGATCGCGAACATATCCAGCCCTACCGAGCAGACCGCGGTCAGCGCCTCCAGCTTATCCAGGCTCAAGGCGCCGCTCATGACCGCCTCAATCATGCCGCTGTCCTCGCTGACCGGGATAAAGGTGCCGCTGAGCCCGCCGACATTGCCACTGGCCATGGCCCCGCCCTTCTTGACCGCGTCCATGAGCAGCGCCAGAGCGAGGGTCGAGCCGTGCGTGCCGATGTGTTCGAGGCCAAACGCCTCCAGCACTCGGGCCACCGAATCGCCCGGGGCCGTGGTGGAGGCGAGGGAGATATCGACGATGCCGAAGGGGATGCCCAGGTTGGCGGCCAGTTCCCGGCCGATCAATTCGCCGGCGCGGGTGATCTTGAACACCGTGCGCTTAATACACTCCGAAAGCTGAGTGAGGTCGCACTCCCGATTCTTCTCCACCACGCTGCGGACCACCCCCGGGCCGCTGATGCCGACGTTCAAGGTGGCATCCGGTTCTCCGACGCCATGATAGGCGCCGGCCATGAAGGGATTGTCTTCGGGAGCGTTGACGAAAACGACGAACTTGGCGCAGCCGATCGCGTTCGGGCTGCGCTGCGCCGTCTCCTTCAACATCGGACCCAGCAGGTTGACTGCATCCAGATTGAGGCCGGCGTGGGTCGAGCCGACGTTCAGAAACGCGCAGACCCGTTGGGTGGCGGAAAGGACTTCGGGCAAGGCTTCGATGAGCACGGCATCAGAGCGGGTCAGCCCTTTCTGGGCCAACGCACCGAATCCGCCCACGAAGTCAATGCCCGCGTCCAACGCGGCCCGATCGAGGGTCTGCGCCATGGCCAGGTATTTTTCGACCGTGCAATGGGTCTCCATGATCAGGCTGACGGGCGTGACCGCGATGCGCTTGTTGACGATGGGCACGCCGTATTTGACCTCGAGCGGCCGGCTTTTCTCGAGCAGCGACCGGCCAAAGGTGCTGACGCGCCGGTACACCTTGTCCTGGAAGGCCGCGAAGTCCGAATCGATGCAGTCTTTGAGATTAATGCCCAGCGTCGTCGTCCGGATGTCCAGGTTCTGGTACAGCGTCATGCTCGCCGTTTCGAAAACTTCCTCGACGTCAAATCTCATGGGCTTATATCCTGTGCATCGCTTTGAAGATATTCTGATGCTGAAGCTGGATCCTCAGCCCCATCTCATCGCCAAGCTGCTGAAGCACGTGGCTGATGTTCTCCAGGTCCGCCGTGGCCTCGCGCAGATCGACCAACATCGTCATCACGAAATAGCCCTGCATCACGCCCTGGCTGATATCCTCGATATTGATGTTGCGCTCGTACAGCAGCCCGGAGATGCGGGCCACGATGCCCTTTTTGTCCTGGCCGATCACGGTAATGAACAGCAGTTCCTTGTCCACGTCAACATTCACCTTCACCTCTCGGCGCGCGGCGGCCCGCCTGATAAGAACGATGCTCCAGGCACGCGCTCCAGAGCCTCGGCAGTATAACCTTATCCGGCAATGAGCACAAGGGCGCGCGCAGTCTCTGGAGCACGAAGTGGCGAAGAACAGGAAGACCCAAACGACTTAAATACGGCGGGCCGTGGTGAGTACCACGGCCCGCCTTTCTCAGCGGCGGCCCAGTGCCAGGCCCACTGCTGTTACCCTTGTTCCATGCCTAATAAATCAACGTACGCTCGGCAGTCGAGATACGCCGTGCGCCGTCCGGCGGCCGAGATAGGGTGGCGCACAGCGGGTGCTACGCGGCCGGCCTCACCGCTTGCGCTACTTTGCCGCCAAAGAATCTCCCACTATAATAGCGCCATGCGATCCTGCAACCTCCCGGTCGAGCGCCATTATCTGCTGGCACTCCTGGCCGCTATCGTCGTCCTTTTGCTATCTGTCGCTTGCAGCGCCGATACGATGCACGCCACCTACTTGCAAAGCAACCATGAGCAGTTGTCCGTCCCGGCTAGCCTGACGCCTCAGCCGACGCATTTCGTGGTGCCGGACGGCACAGCGGCCCGCACCATCTCCCAGAATCTCCAGGCGGCGGGGCTGATCAAGGACGCCCAGCTCTTTGAGGCGTATGTGCGCGTCAATCAACTGAGCGGCCGCCTGCAGGCCGGCGCTTACACGCTCAGCCCGTCCATGACCATCCCAGAGATCGCCCAGGCGCTGCAGCACGGACGCCCGGATAGCTTGACCATCACCGTCCCCGAAGGCTGGCGACTCGAGCAGGTGGGCGATTACCTGGACAACACCGGTTTGTTGAAGGGCGCCGCCTATCGGCAACTGGCCGGCGGCGATCTGACGGGTCTGGACACCAGCGGCTACGGCTTCCTCGACTTGCGGCCAACAGGGGCCAGCCTCGAAGGCTACCTGTACCCTGACACCTATGCCCTGCCCCTGCAAGGGGCGACGGCCGCCGATCTTGTGAAGAACCAGTTAGACAACTTCGCCATGCAGGTTCTGCCGGTATACCAGAAGGCATTTGCCGACGGCACCACGCACCTGACCCTACATGAGGCGCTCACCCTGGCCAGCATCGTCGAGCGCGAGGCGGTGATAGACAACGAGCGGCCGGTGATCGCCGGAGTGTACCTGAACCGCCTGGCGCAGGATATGCGACTCCAGGCCGATCCGACCGTCCAGTACGGGATGGGTTTCCAGGCCAAAACGGGCCAGTGGTGGAAAAGCCCGGTCTCGCTGGACGAGTACGCGGCCGTGGACAGCCGCTATAACACTTACCTGTACCCCGGGCTGCCGCCCGGTCCGATCTGCAACCCCGGCCTGGCCAGCATTCGCGCCGCTCTGAACCCGGCCAAGCATGACTATATCTACTTCGTGGCAATTCCCGGCACCGGCCGCCACGTTTTTGCGCGCACCTATGAGGAGCACCAGGCCAACGTCAAGCGCTACCTGGGCCAGTAGTTGCGGAACAAACTGGAGGGCACGATGGAAAACAGGCCCATGAACGCGCGGCTCCCCG
>JADGQF010000168.1 GCA_017882045.1 Anaerolineales bacterium | reverse complement strand
AGACGTAAGACGTACCGTAAAACGTACCCATTCCCTATGTTCGTTGGAGGTGCTCATGCTAGCAGAGACTACCCTTCCTCGGACTCCACGAGCCGGAGAAGGACTGGCGGTCGAGGAAGTCCGCCAGCGCGTGGTGGGCCTCGACGTGCGGGTGCCGCTGCTGGATGGCAGCCAACGGCCATACATCAACCTGGACAACGCCGCCAGCACTCCGGCCTTCTGGGATGTTGTGGAGACCCTGGACCTGTTCTTGCCCTGGTACGCCAGCATCCACCGTGGCACAGGATTTAAGTCCGAGCTCGCGACCCAGGCCTATGACGACGCACGCTCGCTGGTCGGTTATTTCTTCGGCATCGATCGGGCCAGCCAGGTGGTCATTTTCGTCAAGAACACGACCGAAGCGCTGAATAAGGCCGCCCGGCGCATTCACCTGGCCGAAGACGACGTAGTCCTGATCTCCCTGATGGAGCACCACTCCAACGATCTGCCCTGGCGAGGACAGGCACAGGTGGTACACGCGGCGGTCACCGCTGACGGGCATCTTGATGTGGAAGATCTGCGCCGCAAGTTCGTCCAGTATGGCCCGCGCGTGAAGCTGCTGGCCATCACCGGTGCCTCAAACGTAACAGGCTCCCTCAACCCGATTCACGAGCTCGCCGAGTTGGCCCATCAGCACGCCGTGCCGATCCTGGTCGACGCGGCGCAGCTCGCGCCGCACCGGGCCATCAACCTGCTGCCGGCGAATAACCCCGGCCACATCGACTTCCTGGTCGCCTCGGCCCACAAAATGTACGCGCCCTATGGCACGGGCGTATTGATCGGCCCCCGCGGCGCTTTCGAGCAGGATGGGCCGGACTACAGCGGCGGCGGCACGGTCGAGATCGTCACCGAGGACGAAGTATACTGGAACTCGCCACCGGAACGCGATGAAGCCGGGAGCCCCAACGTCGTGGGCGCAGTCGCGATGGCCACCGCCTGCCGCGTTTTAACCGAGTTTGGGATGGACCGGCTGGCCGAGCACGAAGCCGCCCTGACGCGCTACACGCTGACGGAACTGAGCAAGATCCCCGGCCTAGAGATCTACGGCGATAGCGATCCGGCGCGCGCCGATCAGCGGCTGGGAGTGATTCCCCTCAACATCAAGGGCCTCTCACACTTCCTGGTCGCGTCAGTGCTTAGCGTCGAATACGGGATCGGCGTCCGCAACGGTTGTTTCTGCGCCCATCCTTACGTGCTGCGTTTGCTCGACATACCCGACCCGGTCGCGTGGAGCTGGCGAAAGCAAGTGATTTCTGGAGTGCGGGCACACCTGCCCGGATTAGTGCGCATCAGCTTTGGTTGCTATAATTCCGCCGAAGAGGTCGATTGGCTTGTCAGGGCGCTGCGCAACATTGCGCGCGGCGAGATCGCCGGCGACTACGAGCAGGACCTGGCCAGCGGTCGTTTCCAAGAGCGAAGTTTCCGCCCGGAGCTGGACGAATACTTCAAGCTGTAGAGGTACGTATGGGTTTCTTTGATCGCCTGCGCAAAGCATTCGCCGGCGGCGGCAGTGCGCCGGCAGACGCCAATTTCTATTGGGTCTACGCCCAATGCCGCCGCTGTGGTGAGCCGCTCAAGGGTCGCATCGATTTGCGCAATGATCCCAGCCAATCCGACGAGGGCGATGCCTGGATCGTACGAAAAGGATTGGTCGGCACGGGAGCCCGTCGCTGCTTTCAGACGGTGGAAGTGACGTTGACCTTCGACCTGAACAAGAAAAACGTCACCGACAGCGAGGTGACCGGCGGCAAGCTGATCAGCCAGGAGGAGTATAACGCGCTCCTGAGCCAGCCCGCTGAGGCCGAACAGCCCGGCAGCGAGTAGTTCGGTACCCCGTGCTGAGATAACTAAAACGCAAGTCGAATGTCATGCAGAGGAGCCTTTTCATGCGCAAACCGATCATGGCCGGCAACTGGAAAATGAACAAGACGCCGGCCGAAGCCGTTGAGTTGGTACGGGCGCTCGAGCCCATCGTCACCCGCTACCCTCAAGTAGAGACCGTCGTCTGCCCACCTTTCGTCGATCTGCCCGCCGTCGCGGCCGCCCTGCAAGGGCGAGGAGAGATGGGGGTCGGCGCGCAGAACGTGCATTGGGCGGAGAGCGGCGCGTATACCGGCGAGGTGTCGGCCGCGATGCTGGTCGGGCTGGCCAAATACGTGATTATCGGCCACTCGGAGCGGCGCCAGTATTTCGGCGAGACCGACGAGATGGTGAACAAGAAAATCAAGCTCGCGCTGGCCCACGGTCTGACGCCGATCGTGTGCGTGGGCGAAAGCCTGGAACAGAACGAAGCCGGCATCACGGCCGAGTTTGTGTGCGGCCAGGTGCGGGCGGACTTTGCAGGCATCAGCGCGGAACAGGCGGCCGGCATTGTGGTCGCCTACGAGCCGATCTGGGCGATCGGCACCGGCCGGACGGCCACCAGCGAAATCGCCAACCGGATCTGTGGGCAGGTCGTGCGGGGCGCCCTGGTCGAGCTCTACGGCGACGCGATTGCGCAGGCCATGCGCGTGCAGTATGGGGGCAGCGCCAATGAAAAGAACATTGCCGAACTGATGGCGATGCCGGACATCGACGGCGCCCTGGTCGGCGGCGCGAGCCTCAAAGCCGACGCGTTTGGCACGATGGTACGCCTGGCGGCGGAGTCGGTTCGCTAGGGATCCGCCGGTTGCCGGCAAGATCCCAGCCTTCCCAACGCTAGAAACGCAAAACGGAAAGGTGGACGGTACGCCCTGCGTTTTGCGTTTTGTGTTCTGCGCCCAATGAGCTGAACGATGTCGCTTCTGCCCCGGCTTATCTATTTCGCCCTCACCCTGACCGCGCTGATCTGGCTGGGCCGGTGGATCACCCGCCAGGTCCAGGTGATCGGTCTGCGCCTGACCGGCAGCGGACGCGTGGCTCTGCTGCTCTATTACCTGTTGCTCCTGCCCGGCATCATCTTTCACGAGGTGAGCCACGCCGTCGTCGCTCTGCTCCTGGGCCTCAAGGTCAGCCAGTTCAGCCTGGGGCCGCGCGTGCGCGGGAGCTATGTCGAGCTGGGCTCTGTGCGGGTGACCAGCGGCGGCACGCTGCGTGATAGCCTGGTGGGGTTGGCGCCGTTCCTGGGTGGAACGGCGGTGTTGTTGCTGGTGGGTTACCAGGTCTTCCATGTGGCCGCCCTGGGCGCCGCCTGGCAGAGCGCAGGCTGGTCGGGGGTGACCGGCGCGCTGGCGGCCATCTGGCCGGTGCGGGATTTCTGGCTGTGGGCTTACGTCCTCTTCGTCGCCAGCAACGCGATGATCCCCAGCCCGGCGGACCGCCAACCCTGGGTCACGGCCGGCATTTACCTGGTGCTGGCATTGGTGATCACCTACCTGCTGGGCGACCTTTCCACACTCGCCAGCGCCCTCATCCCTGAAGTCACCGGCGCCCTGCAGTTCATGACCCTGGCTTTCGTCTTTACGCTGGTGCTGGACGTGATCGCGGCATGCATACTCTGGTTGATGGAGGCGGTCATCATCCAATTCCAGCGGCGCGCTTGATTCTTAAACCACAACAGGCGGCAGGAGAGAACTCCCCGCCGCCTGGTCCGTTCGTTGTCATAAGTTAACGCACCGCGGGCTCAGAGCGCGCGAGCGTTAAGAACTAGAGCCAGCCTCAGACCGCGTAGCACTTGCGATGGTATACCAGTTGCTGGGCGCGCGGCCGACCGTTTTCCATGCTCATAACCTTCACGCTGAGCAGATCGCCGACCGTGATCGGCTCACCACACTTCGTGCAGGTATGCCCGCTGAGAGTCTTGCGCCGTTTTTCCAGGGTTGCAGTATCCGCACCCATCTTAGTAGCTTGAGCCATCTTATTACTCCCTATCAGCAATTTCGGCGCCAGTTGACGCCGAAACTCTTCTAACTTAGCCTATGCACATTATCTACGAAATAGGTGCGGCTGTCAAAAACAGGACCAGTAACCATGTAACCGCGTAGTAACGACTTTAGTCGTTCTGGAACGGCTACAGCCGTTACTACGCCGGGCGTCGACGGAAACCTCAGCCGCCGGCCGGTTCGGCAACCTGCGGCAGGGTCGCGAGCGACTCCGCCAGCTCTTCCTCGCTGATTGCATAGTCCTGTAGCTGGCCGCTCAGGTACGAGTCGTAGGCCCCCATGTCGAAGTGCCCGTGGCCCGACAGGTTGAAAATGATGATGCGCTTCTCGTCCTTGGCCTTCGCATCCAGCGCCTCGTCCACCGCGGCGCGCACGGCGTGGCTGGTCTCCGGCGCCACCAGGATGCCTTCGGTGCGCGCAAACAGCATCGCTGCTGCGAAGCACGGGTTCTGATCGTAGGCACGCGGCGTGATGATACCCCGCTTGACCAGGGCGGAGATCAGCGGCGCCATACCGTGGTAGCGCAGCCCGCCGGCGTGAATGCCCGCGGGGACGAAATCATGGCCCAGCGTGTACATCTTCACCATCGGCGTCAAACCGACCGTATCCCCGAAGTCATAGGCGTAGGGGCCGCGTGTCAGGCTCGGGCAGGAGGCCGGCTCGACCGCCACGAAACGGGTCTTGCGGCCCTCCGCCAAGGCCTTGCCGATGAACGGGAAGGCCAGGCCGGCGAAGTTCGAGCCGCCGCCGACGCAGCCGATGACAACATCCGGGTATTCGCCGATCTCGTCCATCGCCTCGATCGCCTCTTGCCCGATCACCGTCTGGTGCAAGAGCACGTGGTTGAGCACGGACCCCAGCGAGTAATGGGTCCCAGGATCGCTGACGGCCATTTCCACGGCTTCAGAGATCGCAATGCCCAGGCTGCCGGTGCTATCCGGGTGCTTGGCCAGTATCTGGCGCCCGGCGTGGGTGCGCTCGGAGGGGCTGGGGGTCACGCTTGCGCCATAGGCCTGCATGACAGAGCGCCGGTATGGCTTTTGGAAGTAGCTCACTTTAACCATGAAAACGTCGATATCGATCCCGAAGAAAGCGCCGGCGATCGCCAGGGCCGAGCCCCACTGCCCCGCGCCGGTCTCAGTGGCAATCCGCTTCACGCCCGCCTGCTTGTTGTAGTAGGCTTGCGCGATGGCGGTATTCAGTTTATGGCTGCCGCTGGGACTGACCGATTCGTTCTTGAAGTAGATGTGCGCCGGGGTGTCCAGCGCTTTTTCCAGGCGCACTGCCCGGACGAGGGGAGTGGGACGGTAGATACCGTACATTTCGCGCACTTCGTCCGGAACAGGAATATACCGCTCCTGGCTTACTTCCTGCAAGATCAAGTCCATGGGAAAGAGCGGGGCCAGGTCGGCGGGGCCAACCGGTTGGTGCGTGCCGGGATGGAGCACGGCAGGAAGGCCGCCGGGGATGTCGGCGGCCATATTGTACCAACTGGTCGGGATGTGCGAATCGGGCAGAACGAGGCGATAGTTTGGTGCAGACATGATTCCCTCCACATGTGTCATGATTCGGGCCGGGCCGGCCCTGGCAGCGGGCACATAAACCGGCAAAGACGGGGAAACGGTCCTGGACTGGCCGGACCCCGAGAGAGATCCCTGGCCGTCTCACCGCAAGCCAGTGGGGGGAGGGTGACGCCCGCCAGGCAAACAAAAACCCTCGCCCCCGCAATGGGGACGAGGGTTCCGTAAACGAACTCCCGTGGTGCCACCCCAGTTAGGTCGACTCAGGTCGACCTCACTCGTGAGGGACAGGAAAAAGCGCGATTCCGATCCCCTCAGCCCTGATAACGGTGGCGACTCCGGCAGAGTATACTTGTTCGTTGATCGACGACCTGATCAACTCCCGTTCAATCTGCGGCTCCCCGGTCCATTCGGCACTTGCGCTGGCGCCGGTCTCTCAGCAAGGTCCGCTCTGTGGGGCAACTCACTGCCCTCGACAAGCTGACCTGGCCGGCTCTCTGAAGCCCCGCTTCACCCTGATCGCTCAGGATACCCTGTGGCTGCGCTTACTAGTCCGGTTCATAGCCATTGTGCGGCTTTTTCAATTGTGCGGTGGAGTCTAGCACGGATCATGCCGTGTGTCAAAACGGGCCGATGTGCGGCAGGAGTCTGCTCAGCAGCTTGTCCTTCGGAATGAAACCGACAATACTATCGACTAACTCACCGCCCTTAAATACCAACACCGTCGGAATGCCCATCACCTGGTAGCGGAGGGGTACGTCTGGATTCTGGTCGACATCCAACTTCGTTACCTTAATATGACCGGCATACTCGGTGCTGATCTCCTCGATGATCGGCGCCAGGCGCTTGCACGGCCCGCACCAATCGGCCCACAAATCGGTAATCGTAACCACCGGCGATTCGATGACCTCGCTCTGAAAACTGGCATCGGTGACGGCAATCATTTTGCCCATGCTAAATGCTCCAAAAACGATGTGAAGACCGGCGGCATCTTACCTGAGACCCGTCCCTTTGTCAACTGGAAGCTAAAAACCTGTGTTAGAATGATCGTTTCCAGTATGCTGAGGTGGAGGTAGGACGCGATGTCAAACAGGGAACCCAGCCGGACGGAAGGCGTAAAGAGCGAACTCTTCGCGCCGCCCGGCCCGAGCCCATTGACAGGCGAGACTCTGTCGCTTGGCCTGCAACACCTGGCCTCGCGCGACGCTGACCTGTCCGCGATCCTGGCACGCCTGGGCGCGCCGCCGATGTGGGATCGTGAACCGGGTTTCCCGACGCTCGTCCATATCATCCTCGAGCAGCAAGTCTCGCTGGCATCCGCGCGGGCGGCCTTCGATCGCCTGCGCGCGGCTGCCACCCCGCTGACGCCCGAAGCCTTCCTGACCTTCGACGACGCGCGCCTCAAGAGTATCGGCTTCAGCCGCCAGAAGACGGCCTACGCGCGCGGCCTGGCGCTAGCTGTGCTGGAGCGCCGTCTCGACCTGGCCGAGCTTGCCGGCATGCCGGATGGCGAGGTGCGTAGGGTGTTGCTGAAGATCAAGGGCATCGGACCCTGGAGCGCGGATATTTACTTGTTGATGGCCCTGCGCCGGCCTGACGTCTGGCCGGCCGGCGATCTGGCCCTGGCCCTGGCTGTGCAGCGCGTCAAGCGTCTGCCGGCCTGCCCGTCGCCCGCCGAACTGGAAGCCTTGGGCAACGCGTGGCGGCCCTGGCGCGCGGTGGCAGCCCGGTTGCTATGGCATTATTACCTTGGGGGAACTCGTGACAACAAAACAGAAAGCGGCAAGACGGGTTAGGATAGCGCAACAGCAAGCCCGCCGCGCGACCCGCGAAGCAAAGCCGTGGGTGCTGAAGCTCGCGCGGCTGGGTTATGCTTCGAGAGGTTTCGTCTATATTATCGTCGGCTGGCTGGCCTGCCGTGCTGCACAGGGAGCAGGCAGCCGCAACGTCGATACGCATACCGTCGTGGCTGCCATCATCGCGCAGCCGAATCTACTCTTGATCTGATACGCAAAGGATGGAGGCACCTCGACCATGGGAACAATCTTACTCGGCCTGAAGCCTGACGTACTCTCTGAAGCGCAACTGGCGCGCATCCGCGCCGTTGCACCGGACGCCAGGCTGCTCGTCACCGATCAGCGGGCGGAGATGGAAGCGGCCTTGAATGAGCTCGAGATAATCGCGGGCCCGGTGCCGCATGAGTTGGTGCTACGCGCGCCCAACCTGGGCTGGTTCCAACAGTGGGGCGCCGGGGCCGACTGGCTCCTGCGGCACCCCGAGGCCGTGAGCCGTCGCTTCATCCTCACCAACGTCTCGGGCATCCACGCTATCCCCATCAGCGAGCATATCCTGGCCATGATGCTGGCCTTTGCGCGTAGTCTACCGGTCAGCATCCGCGGGCAGGAGCGACACCACTGGCTGGACGGGAGCGAGAAGCGCACATTCGAGCTGGCGGGAGGCACGCTGCTGCTGGTCGGCGTGGGCGCGATCGGGAGGCGTACGGCCCAACTGGCACGCGCTCTGGGGATGCGTGTGCTGGGCATACGCCGCAACCCGGCTGAAATGGTCGCAGAGATCGAGCAGATGGCCGGTCCGGAGCGTCTGGAAGCTCTGCTACCAGAGGCGGATTTTGTCGTCCTCACGGTCCCCCTGACCCGTGAGACGCGGAATATGATCGGCCAACGCGAGCTGCGCGCCATGCGCCCTGGTTCCTATATTATCAACATCGGCCGCGGCGGCACAATCGACGAAACAGCCCTGCTGCGGGCGCTGAAGGAAGGCTGGATTGCCGGGGCCGGCCTCGATGTCTTCGAGACCGAGCCGCTGCCCGCCGATTCGCCCTTCTGGGAGATGCAGAACGTGATTATCACCGCTCACTATGCCGGCAGCACACCATATTATGACCAGCGCGCCCTCGACATCTTCGTCGAGAACCTGCGGCGTTACCGGGCCGGTGAGTCGCTAGAGCACATTGTCAACAAGGAGCTGGGGTACTGAGGCACCCAGAACCGGACCATGCGTTACCCGTGGGTTAACATCGCGCTGCTCATACTGCTGGTGGCTCAGTTGCTCACGGGCTTCTTCGGTCTCATCAGCGGCGCGCCCGTCTTCGCCTGGGTGCTCTGGTTGCACGGCATCATCGGCTACGCGATCCTGGTCATCTTCGTCTGGAAAGGGCGGATCATCCTGGATGTGGTGCGCCGTCGCCGGCTGGATCTGACGCGCGCCATCTTCCTCCTCTTCACCTTGTTGACCCTGGTCATCTTGGCAACGGGGCTAATCTGGAGCGAGGCCGGCCCGCACTACGCGTCTGGTTTCAGCCTGATCACCATTCACGCGGTGCTGGCCTTGCTCCTGCTGGCGCTGCTTGCCTGGCACACGGTAGCCCGCCGCTTCATCTTGCGCGTGCCACGCGCCCGGGACCGGCGGGCGTTCCTGCGTCTCGCCGCGATCAGCGTTGGCGGGCTCGCACTGTGGCAGGCGGGCCGCTCCGCGAAGGTCCTGCTGGCCCTGCCCGGCGCGTTCCGGCGCTTCACCGGTTCTTACGAGACCGGCAGCCTGACCGGCGCCTTTCCGGTCGTGAGCTGGCTTTTCGACCGGCCAGACCCGGTGGATGCCGGCGCCTGGCGCCTGGTCATCGACGGTGCAGTCCGGGAGCCGGCTGCATTGGCTTATGGGCAGGTCCTGGCGGCCCCCACGAGCAGCCTGACGACAGTGATCGACTGCACCGGCGGCTGGTACTCTGTGCAAGAGTGGAGCGGCATTTCGCTAGGGGAACTGCTGGATCTGGCCGGCCCTCAACCTGGGACGCAGAGCGTGACGATCCAATCCGTCACTGGCTACGCCCGCCGCTTTCCGCTGGATGAAGCGCGCGCTTTCGTGATGGCGACGCATGTCGCCGGACAACCTCTGGACCACGGCCACGGCTTTCCGCTACGCCTCGTGGCTCCCGCTCACCGCGGCTATGATTGGGTCAAGTGGGTCACCCGCATCCAGGTCAATGAGAGCAGCTACCTGCTCCAACCGCCCTTGCCGCTGCAGTGATCCTTCCGCTGTGCCAGCATGCCCGGCGGGCGCCGGGCATGCTGGACGCGGTTATTTGTGTTGTGCTCCCTGGTAAAGCACGCCGCGCCGCTCCTCGTTGCGGTCGGTCGCCGGCGGCGGCTCTGGGGAAAGCGCCGAAATCTCGGCCCGCCACTCAGGCGTCATCTTGATCGCCAGCGCAGCCAGTGAGCCCTCAAGTTGCTGCAGGTTGCGTGCGCCGATGATCGGCGCGGTGATCGCCGGGTGCGACATAACCCAGGCGACGGACAGCGCGACCGGCTCGACCCCGTGGCCGGCTGCGTAAGCCGTGAAACGCTCGGCAATCTCGAAGTAATGTGGGTCTTCGTAGCGAGCGGTGTAGAGGGGGTTCTCCTTCAGTCGCCCGCTGTCTGGCCTCTGCGTGGTGCTGTACTTACCCGTGAGCAAGCCGCCGGCGTTCGGGCTATAGATGATCACTCCCACCTGCTCGCTCAGTGCCAGCGGAAGCAGTTCCACTTCGGCCTGCCGCTTGACGAGGTTATACATCGGCTGCATGCACTGGAAACGCGCCCAGCCTTGGGCGGCCGAAATACCCAGTCCCTTGGCAATCTGCCAGGCCGTCCAGTTGCTAACGCCCGGGTAGAGGATCTTGCCCTGCGCGGTCAAGTCGTCCAGTGCCCGCAACGTCTCTTCCATCGGAGTGTTGGCATCGAAACCGTGCAGGAAGTACACGTCGATCCGGTCGGTGTTGAGCCTCTTGAGGCTGGCTTCTACCGCCAACATGATATGACGGCGCGACAGGCCGCGCGCGTTGATATCCGTGCCGACAGGGAAAAAGACCTTGCTCGTCAGGACAATCTCGTCGCGGTGCGGCGCGATCAATTTGCCCAGGATCTGCTCGGAGCGCCCGCCCGCGTAGCCGTTCGCGCAATCAAAG
>JADGQF010000167.1 GCA_017882045.1 Anaerolineales bacterium | reverse complement strand
GTCGCCGTTCGCGTTGCGGTTGGCGTCGAGGTGGGGGCGAGCGTACCGGTTGCGGTCGGCGTGGCCGTCGGCGTCGAAGTACTGGTCGGCGTCGCCGTGCGCACCGGCGGGCCGCTGCAACCCGGTAGCTTGAAGGAGCCGATCTGCGTGCGCCAGTACCAGTTTCCGCTGGGATTGACTTCGTTGGTGTACCAGAATGTGCAATCGTCGCTCGGGTCCACCGTCAGGCCACTATAGTCACCCCAGCGGTTGGTGCCCGACTGGAAGCCGGTGCCCGCCAACAGGATGCTCTCACCCTGCGTCATCTGGCCCAAGGGGTCCGTAGCCAGGCGCCCCGCGTACGCAATCGACGGGTAGGTCGCGCTGCCTGAAAGGCTGAAACCCAGGGCAATGTTGCCGGCCGAGTCCATCGCCGCGCTACCCATCCAGCGGGAATTGCCGTCCGCCGGTGCGTAGGTGCCCTGCTGGTAGATGCTCGGGCTGCTGCGCGGGCTGCGGATCTCATACCAGCGCACCCCCGCCCTGCCGCTGCCGGCATCGACGGTGTGATTGACGACCAGCGCCTCGTGGTCACCCAGGTTGCGGTAGGCCAGGCGGTGCATCAGCCGGTCGCCGATGCCGTCCACCCTCTGAATGGTGCCCTTCTGCGGGACGCAGTCACTCGTGGTCGGACACAACTCCGTGAACCCGGCGACCGGCAGGCTGGCGTTCTGGATGAAGGTCGTGTTGGTCGGCGTGGTCCAGTCCACATGGAACTGGAACAGGGTTAGCGAGCCGCCGAACTCGACGAAGGTGTTCGGCGCCCCAGCCGGAGGCAGGGTCCTGCCGTCAAAATCGGCCGGCAACATCGGGTTGGCGGAGGAGCCCAGCGGCGGGAACGTCTGGAAAGTAGCCGTCTGGCCGGCCAGCATCATGGCGCGATCGAAGACAAACGCCTCAGGACCGGCATAGGTCGAGCCGCCGGCGAACTCGTTGGTCGTCATATAGTAGCCATCTGGCCACACACCCAGGTGCGGGTAGTCCGGGAAGTTTGTCGAGCTAAGCTGGAAGGCGTAGCGGTTCCAGGCGCCGATGGGATCGCTCGTCGCGGAGACGGCGATGCACTCATAGTACGGCGAAGCCGCAGTGAACTGGCTCACCAGCCAGCGGTCGGCGATGCTATCATACAACACGATCGGGTCACCGTCGTTGCGCGTCTGGCAGGCGCCGCCGAAGCCCGACCAGATGGTGTTGATGTTGGCCGGGCCGTAGAGCGAGGCGCCGCTCTTGTTCCAGATCTGGAAGGCCGTGTTCACCGTTTGCACGTAGTAATTCAGGCCAACGTCGCCGTTCGGATCCGGCGGAGCGCAGTTACACCCCCCGCCGCCCGCCCCGGCCGACGCGATGCCTGCCCAACTGGTGCTCGGCGCGGGAATATTCGCCGTCGGCCCCAGGATCTTGGCGGTCTGCACCACCTGGTCGGGCTGGTCCGTGTGTCCCGCGATCGGGATCTTCGGATTGCGCTCTGCCTCCGAGGTCGGCGGGCCCTTCGCGTTCACGGGGATGGGCGGGATGTCGCGCAGCGCGCGTGATACGTCGTGCCTGACTTCTCGGCCGCGCAGCACGCCGTTCGGACCGGCAACCGTGGGATCAGCAGCACCCACTTCGGGCGTGTTGACCACTGAATCAAGATCTTGGCCGGCCGGCCCAGCCGCTAGCGGGCCGCTGGGTGGCGCGACCTGCGCTTCTTCCCCAGCAGTGGCGGGAGCGACCTGCTGGGGAAGCGGCACGCAAGCCGCCAGGACAATGAGCGCCACCACGACTACACCCAGGCAAAGCAGAGCGAGACGATTGTGCGTGATGCGGGTGAACATGGGGAGTTCCTCCTGTTACACGGATGGACCTACGATGGATTTACGATGGACTTACGATGAACCCACCAAAGGCGCAAGTGATCACGCAAACGACTTACAACCGATAAACAATTCTAGCCGATGACATTGCTGCCGTCAAACAGTAAATCGCTTCTCGACTCCTCATGCTCTGTAAGAAAGATCACATTCTTACCCCAGTCACCGGGGCAGAATGTGGGCGCCTGCTGCGCAGGCTAGAAAAGCACTCAGGAGGATCCCCATGATCGACCGCGTTGAGACGGTCTGTGTCTTTGTCGCCGACCAGGACCGCGCCAAGCGCTTCTACACCAACACACTGGGGACCGATCTGAAGGCTAAAGGGGTAAAGTTCACGCAGGAACCTGACCCGCAGCCGTGGGGCGCCTACGCCACCATCGAGGACTCCGAAGGCAATCGCCTGATCCTGGTGGAGCACCCGCGCGGCTGAAACCGGCCGGCGCCGCGATCGCGCAGCGAGGCCGCCGGATGCGTCTTCAAGCTGCCGAGAATACCCGGTCGAGGGTCCTGCTGACTCGGCCTTCTGTCGGCGCGCCCGGGGGCCTGGCCCTGCCGCGTCCGCAGTCGCGTTTCGCGCCTGGCCCTCCCGCCGGCTTCGGCTTGCGTCCTGGCTTCGGCGAACCAACAGCTCATGGCCGCGAAACGTTTGCCTGTCCCCCTGCATCATAGAGAAGATTGCGCGAAACAAGGAGATCAGTATTGGAAAACGCGTCCCGCTATAAATGGAAAGTCCTGAGCACCGTGATCTTCGGCATCTTCATGGTCATCCTGGACGGCACGGTCGTCAATGTTGCCTTTCAGACTCTGCGCCAGGAGTTCGGTTCGAATATCAACGACGCTCAGTGGATCATCAGCGTTTACGTGCTCGCCCTGGGCATCAGCACCCCATTGGCTGGCTTTCTGGCGGATCGCTTCGGCATCAAACGCATCTACCTCGGCGGCCTGATCGTCTTCGCTTTGGGCTCGCTGGCCTGTGGCCTGGCCCCCACCCTCCCGGTCCTGATCGCGGCCCGTGCCGTGCAGGGCTTCGGCGGCGGCATCGCCTTACCTCTCGGTCTGGCCCTGCTCATGAACGCCTTCCCGGTCGCCGAGCAAGGTATGGCGCTGGGTTTCTTTGGCATCGCCGCCATCGTTGCCCCGTCCCTCGGCCCCATTCTCGGTGGCTGGCTGGTCGATCGCGGCCTCTGGCGGCTGATCTTTTTCATCAACCCGCCCATCGGCCTGCTCGGCGTCATCCTCGGCACCCGCTTCCTGCGTGAGCACCGCAGCGGTCGGCGCCCGCCCCTCGATACGCTCGGGCTGGTCACCGAGATTATCGGCTTTGGCGCGATCCTCTACGGTGCCTCGATGGCACAGAACCTGGGCTGGAGCTCGCCCTCGGTCGTCATTGCCTTCATAGTCGGCAGCATCGGCCTGGTCGCCTTTGGGATCGTCGAGCTTTTCGTCGCCAAGGCCCCACTGCTCGACCTACGCCTCTTCGCCAAGCCGGTGTTTCTGAACGCCAGCCTTATCGGCTACGTCAGCGTCATCGCCCTGTTCGGCGCCGAGTTTCTCATGCCGCTCTACCTCCAGGCGTTGCGCGGCCTCAGCGCGTTCCAGACCGGGCTAGTGCTCCTGCCCCTGGCCCTGACCGGCGGCCTTTCCGTCACCCTGGCCGGCCGTCTCTATGACCGCCTGGGCCCGCGCCCGCTGGTTGCCGTCGGCTTCACTATCCTGATCGTCAACACCTGGCAACTCAGCCAGATCCAGGCCGACACACCGATCAGTTGGATCCTTCTCCTGCTCGCCTTGCGCGGCGTCGCCCTTGGCCTGACGGTGCAGACGACCATTGTCACCGCGCTGTCGGTGGTCCCCCTGCGTGATCTGCCGCGCGGATCGTCGCTGAGCAACGCCACCCGCAACCTGGTCCAGTCAATCGGCGTGGCCGTCCTGGCGACGATCCTGGCCAGCACCATCTCGCCCCAGATCCAACAACTGCAACAGTCCTTCGCCGAGGCGCCGCGCCCGACCAACGCGCCCACCCACATCGCTGGTATCTGCGAGCCGATCCAGCTGGGCAAGGCCACGCCCGGCGCGAGCCGCTCGGGCGGCCGCTCCGCCAGCCTGACCTCGAAAGGCGGACCCGCCTTCGTTGCCTTCGGGATGCAAGGAGGAACGGGCTCCGGCGCCGCCGGCAGCGCGCCGGTCCTGGTCGCCCCCAACGGCGGGACGCGCCCGCTGCCGGCTCTGCCGACCAATGCCGGCGCGGTGCTCCAGGAGGCTTGCCAGGAGAACGTCGCCGGCTTCCGGAGGGCCTACACCATCACCTTCATCGCCGCCTTTATGGCTCTCTTCCTGGGCTTGCTCCTGCCCGGTTGGCCGCTGAAATGGGCTGGCCGCCGCGCCGCCGACCTGCCCGTCGGGGGTCACTGAAGACGCACGTCCCTCTGACGGCAGGCCGCGCCGCTATACGCAACGCCCACCTGCCTTTCTGGCGCGGATCTGCATTCCTGCGTATAATAACCCGCGTCAACCTCGTTAGATCTGCCTGGACTGACTAGCCCGCGTGACTGCGCCGGCCAGGCGCGACCCTGGCTCTCTCAAACTAAAACAGCCGGCACGAAGGCACCCAAAAAGCGCCTTCGTGCCGGCTGTGATTTTCCCACTATCTGCGCAGTATACCCCACCGAGGGACCCCATCCTCCGGCTCGTTCCTCACAAAGCGCGCATGGCCGCCGGCTTCCGCCTACACCACAACGCCCAACTCGCCAGCGCCAGATAACCCACGTACACCAGCACTTCCGTCAGCGCAGGATTGCTGCTATAACCCAGCAGGCTCCTCAGCAGACCGCCTACGGTCGACTGATCGCTCAGCACCGGGTTTAAATTCCAGATGGGGTTGAGCAGGCCGGGCACCAGGCCGGCCTCGACAAACTCGTGGATGCCCAACGCCACCATCCCGCCTGCGAACAGGATCAGCACCACGTTGGCAATCTGGAAGAAACGCTTCAGGTTGAGACGTACCGCGCCCAGAAAGAGCAAGAGACCCAGCCCCGCCGCGCTGGTCAACCCCAGCAGCGTGCCCACCGCCGCCGCCATTAACGAGGATCCGAAAGCGGTGGCGGTCACCAGGAGCGCCAATTCGAGGCCCTCCCGTACCAGGGCCAAAAAAGACACCGCAAACAGGCTCAGGCCGCGATTGCGGGCGGTCGCCGCCGGCGGCGGCACAGTGCTGCCCGGCGATCCGTCCGCTTGCCCCGCAACCCCGTCAGGGACAGCCTCCGTCGCCCGCCGCACCTCGGCCGTCAGCCGGCCGTGCAGCTGCGCGCCCTGGCCACGCATCCAGAACAGCATGCCCGTCAGGACACCGGCTGCCAGCAGAAACACACTGCCCTCAAAAACCTGCTCGCCGCGCCCCTGGAACTCGATGCCTGCGACTGTCAACACGACGCCCACCGCCAGGCTGACGGCCAAAGCCGAACCCACGCCCAGCCAGACCCAACGGACGAGGTCGTTGCGCTCGAGCCGTCGCAGAGCGCTCAATAACATGCTGATCAGGAGGACCGCTTCGAGGCCCTCCCTCAGACTTAACAGGTACACCGCCATTCCCAATCCAATCCTCCCTCCGCGTACCTCCCTGTTCCTGCCCCGAGCCGGTCGCCCAGGATCTTCTTTTATTCTATAATTGTTATTCTATAACCGTACGTATTATAAATACAAATAGTTTATTCAGTTGTTTGCTGCCGCACGAGAGCGGGCGCTTCGTGCCGGGCCATGGCAATCAGTATCCCCGCCAGGATGGCCTCGATTACCGTCACGGTCAGGCTCAGCGCCGTCACGGGCTCGACTTTCCCGGCCGCGGGCCCGAAGAAAGGAATGCCCACGGCACGCGTGATGATGTACAGGCCGATGATCGCCAGGTTCGCAAAGGCGCCCGCCATGTACACCACCCTCGCGTATCCGCCGCTCTCACTACGCGAACCACCCGTCTCATCGTACGCCCACGGCCGCATGAAGAGCACGAGCCCGTAGGTTATCTGGGCCAGCGCCGCCAGGGTAAAGAAGAACCCGTAACCCCACCATTCACTCAGATATTCCGGCACCACCAGCGCGTGGACTATCCCCGCGGCCAGCGATAATCCTGCCGCAGTCACCAAAATCCTCGAATGTTCTGAGCCATCCTTCTCTCCCGTTTCCATCACCCACTCTCCCATTACGTTCTTGTCTGACGTCTAACCTTCCCCCCCGCCGGCTGGCGACGGCTGGGAGCGGCGACCGCACCCGGCGGCTGCCGCTCCCAGCAGCTTTTCCCGTCCCTGCTAAGGTCCCAAACCTCTACTTGACGATGATCTGCCCTGCCATGCCCACCCCGCCTTTGCCGCCGTGGTACATGCAGAAGTAGGCGAAGGTGCCCGCCTTGCTGAAGGTGAACTTGAACGTCGCCCCCTGGTTCAGATTGCCCGAATCAAACGAGCCGTCGTCCGCCTTGACAGTGTGGGCCGCGCTGTCGCTGTTCGTCCACACTACGGTCGTGCCGGGCGCCACCGTCAGGGTCTTGGGCGAAAAGGCGAAGTTCTTCAGGTCTACCTGCACGGTCTGGCCTGCCGCCTGCCCTCCCGCCGCGGCCGTCGGCGCCGGCGTGGGGTTGGTCGGTGTCGTGATCTTGTCGCCCTTCTGCGAGACTACGAACCACACACCACCCACCAGTTGGCCGGTGGTGTCGCCTGCTTTCTGATCCTTGAACCAGTAGTACAGCGGCCAGCCGTTGTAGGTCACCTGCATCTTGCCATCGGTGCGGGTCGTCGTGCCCAGCAGCGACGCGTCTACTCCAGCCCCGCCCGCCGGCGCGCCGCTCGTCAACAGCGCAGGCCAGGCCGTCGCACACTTGTCGTAGCAGGTGCTGGTGTTCTTGCTGTCCTTCGTGTAGAGATAGAGGGTCATGCCCTTGCTATCCACCATAAATTGTCCCAGCTTGTCGTTCTGCTTAATCGTCACCATCGCCGGTCCGGTCGGGCTGGGCGTGCCGCCGGTGCCCGTGGCCGGCAGAAGCTGAGGCGTTGCCTCAGAGGTCGGCTGCGCGGGCGCCGGTTGGGCGGGCGCCGGCGCAGCGCTGGGCGCCGCACAGGCCGTCGCTACCAGGGCTAACATTATCAGCGCAAACCCTGCCATCCGGAATCGTGGATACGCCACGCCGCTCTTCAGAGATCGGTAGAATCCTCGGTACATGTCTCACTCTCCGCTTGTCCCACACTCCGGTGGTCGATTGTTGCCAGTGATTCTGGCCATCTTGGAAAGCAGTCTACACTGAAAAGGGAGACGTGGGAACGGGCATTAGTCCTTCGTTTGTACCGACCTTGGCCCCCAACTGCCCTCCCCGACCCCACCTTTAGTCCCTGTCGTTTTGCGACCAAGGTCCCATTCATGCCGGGCGCAGATGTGGTACAATTAGTGGAAGCTGATTGAGAGGGCATGATGAGGCAAAAGGTGCGAGGCACACTGAGAAGATTGAGTCTGGCCAGGCAGTACCAATTGGCCAGCCTGCTTATTTTGGTGCTCGGTTTAATCGGCATCGGCGCCTGGGTGGGGCGGCAGATCGAGGCAGGCATTATCCAAGGCACCGGCTCCACCACCGCCCTCTACGTCGACAGCTTCGTTTCGCCGCAGCTCAGCGACCTGGCCAAGGGCCAACCGATGTCACTCGAGAGTACCCGCGCTCTGTCCGGTCTGCTGCGTGACACCCCGCTGGGCAAACAGATCGTCGCCTTCAAGGTCTGGGGCCGCAACGGCCTTGTCCTCTACGACTCCGATTGGATCAGCATCGGCAATACCTTCCCAGTCGAGCCGCGCCTGGCCCAGGCCTGGCAGGGGCAGACCACCTCGCGTGTCAGCAACCTGGTCTCGGTCGAGAACGTGAGCGAACGCAAGCTCGCACGGCGACTGCTGGAGACCTATACCCCGGTGCGCGAAAGCAGCTCGGGCCGCATCATCGCCGTCGCCGAGTTCTACCAGACAATCGACGAGCTTTCAAGCGACATCGCCACGGCGCAGCGCTGGAGCTGGCTGGTGGTGACGGCGGCCATGCTGGTCATATTCCTCCTGCTCAGCGGCTTCGTGCAGCGGGCCGGCAATACCATCAAGGGCCAGCAAACCGAGCTGACCGCGCAGGTGGACCGCTTGCAGGAGCTTCTGGCGCAGAACGACGAGCTACACGAGCGCGTGCGCCGCAGCGCCGCTCAAACCGCGGCCCTCAACGAACGATTCTTGCGGCGCATCAGCGCCGAACTGCATGACGGACCGGCCCAGGAGATCAGCCTGGCGCTGCTGCGTATCGATCCCGGCGGCGTCGAGGCCGGCGAGGGTGACCAAACTTCAGCCGCCGTCCCGCTCAACGGCAGCACCGATTCCATCCGCACTGCCCTGCGCCACGCTCTGGAAGAGATTCGCGCCATCTCCGCCGGCCTGGGACTGCCCGAGTTGGAGCGCATCGCCTTGCCGGAGACGGTCCAGCGCGCGGTGCGCGCTCACGAGCGACGGACAGGCACTCACGTATCCGTCCGCCAGGAGCGAGTGCCCGACCGGGCGCCGCTGGCCGTCAAGATCACCGTGTACCGGCTGATCCAGGAGGCGCTGACCAACGCCTACCTGCATGCCGGCGGGGCCGGCCAACAGGTGTCTGTGAAGAGCGAGGGCGGCGAGTTGGAGGTGGCGGTGCGCGACGCGGGTCCCGGCTTTGACACCGCTCAACTGGCAGGCAGCGACAGCCACCTGGGCCTGCTGGGCATGCGTGAGCGGGTCCAGAGCCTGGGAGGACTGTTCAGGGTGGAGAGTGGGCCGGGACGGGGCACCCGCGTCGTGGCCTGTCTACCGCTGGGAGCGCAGGAAGGACCGTATGACCGATAAGATACACGTCGTGATAATCGACGACCATCCACTGTTCCGCCAGGGTGTGGTGCAAACGCTCAGCAGTGCGGCGGATATCGAGGTAGTGGCGGAGGGCGGGTCCGCCCAGGATGCGGTGCGCCTGGCATCCGAGCACCTGCCCGATATCCTGCTCCTCGACATTGACATCCCCGGCGGCGGCTTGACCGCCGCTCAGGCCGTCGCGGCGCGCGTCCCCGTCACTCGCATCGTCATGCTCACCGTCTCCGAGGAAGAAGAGCACCTACTGACGGCCCTGCGCGCGGGCGCGCGCGCCTACGTCCTTAAAGGGGTGTCGGGCCGCGATCTGATCGCGATCGTGCGCGGGGTGTGGGCCGGCGAGGTCTATGTGACGCCGGCCCTGGCGACGAGCCTGCTGCTCGAGATGACGCGTCCTGCGCCGGGTGGCTCCGCCGGCGAGCGCGCGCTTGCCAGTCCACTGGAGGACCTGACCGAGCGCGAGCACGAGATCGTGGAGCTGGTTGCCGGCGGCCTGAGCAACAAGGAGATTGGCCAGCAGTTGCACCTGACGGAGAAGACCGTCAAGCACCACATGACGAATATTCTGCAGAAGCTCCAGGTGCGCAATCGGGTCGAGGCAGCGCTGCTCGCGCAACGCACGGCCCACCGCACCCCGAAAGCTTTCTGAAAAACGAGGATTATGTGAACCTGATTGGCATTCACCACCTGACGGCGGTCTCCGCCAGAGCGCGCGAGAACCACCGCTTCTACACCCAGACGCTCGGGATGCACCTGGTCAAGCGCACCGTCAACCAGGACGACACGAGCGCCTATCATCTTTTCTATGCTGACGCGAAGGGGAGCCCGGGGACCGATCTCACCTTCTTCAACTGGCGGGTGCCCCGCGAGCGGCACGGCACCCGCTCGATCACGCGCACGCACCTGCGGGTCGCGGGGCTCGAAGGCCTGCAGTGGTGGGCGCGGCGCCTGCGCGCGCAGGCCGTCCCCAGCGGCGAGATCAGCGAGCGCGACGGCCGCCTGACGCTCGACTTCACGGATCCGGAGGGGCAGCGTCTCTCGCTCGTCGATGACGACGGCGTGGGGGAGTCACATCCTTGGCAGCGGAGCCCTGTGCCGCCTGCCTACCAGGTTGCGCGGCCTCGGCCCGATCGCGCTCAGCGTGCCGAGCCTGCGGCCGACCGACTACATCCTGCGGACCGCGCTCACCATGCGCCCCCTGCGCACCTATCCGCACCCGGACAACCCAAAACACACGGTCCACGTCTACGAGATGGGAGAAGGGGGCGCGCGGGCCGAGGTTCACGTCGCCGTGCAGCCGGACCTCCCCATTACCTCGCCGGGCGCGGGCGGGGTGCATCACGTCGCCTTCCGCACGCCGACCTTTGAGGAGCACAACGCCTGGATCGAGCGCCTTAGCGAGCTGCGGATTCCCAACAGCGGGTTAGTCGACCGCTACTACTTCCACAGCCTTTACTTCCGCGAGCCGAACGGCATCCTCTTCGAGATCGCCTCGGACGAGCCGGGCTTCGCGGTGGACGAGGACGAAGCCAGCCTCGGCGAGAAGCTCGCTCTGCCGCCGTTTCTCGAGCCACGCCGGGCTGAGATCGTCGCCAAACTCGAGCCACTCGAGATCGCGGTGT
>JADGQF010000166.1 GCA_017882045.1 Anaerolineales bacterium | reverse complement strand
CCGTAAGCGAGGAAAGTCAGCCAGTCGCGACGCCGAACGCGCAGATCGACGCGCAAGAGCAGCAGGCACAGGAGCAAGATCAGGCCGCCGGATGTCGCACGCAACGTCGCCGCTGCCAGCGGCGTGAGCCCGAATCCGGCGATCAGGAATTTGTAGAAAACGCCGATGGAGGCCCAGAGTGTGGCTGCCAGGACGACCAGGAGATAACCCTGAAGGTGTTTTCCCGCCTCCGGCTCGGCCGGCTCAGGCAGCGCGCCCGCCAGGCCGCCGGGCGGCTCAATATTCACACCGATGGATTCACCCTGGTCCATGGACCGCCTTATCTGCGGCGCGCCCGTAGCACGGCCCCGTTATGATGATGATTAATCTCATCGACTGTCCTCGCTCATGACGCTAGATACCGGTAGATTATAACTGCTTTCGGATGGCAGAACAATCCATTTTCCGCTACTGCTTCGAAGTTCCCGCGGCGGGGTTGCCTAGTTCCCCAAACTACCGGTTTCGCGCTACAATGCGCTCTGCCAGTCTGTTTCAGGCCTTTACCGGCCCACTCGATTTCGATATTCGCAAAGGAGCGTGCGATGTCCGAGCACAAAATCCTCTACCTGTCTCGTGCCGACGTTGAAGCCACCGGCGTCAGCATGGCCGACATCATCAATGCCCTCGAAAGCGCCTTCCGCGAGCTAGGCGAGGGACGCGTTGAGATGCCTCCCAAGCCCGGCGTGCATTCGCAGCCGGATGCCTTCATCCATGCCATGCCGGCCTATATCCCGGCGCTGCAGGCGATCGGCGTCAAGTGGGTAAGCGGCTACCCGGAGAACTACAAGCGAGGTCTTCCCTACATCACGGGCCTGCTCATTTTGAACGACGTTGAAACCGGGATGCCGCTGGCGGTGATGGACTGTACCTGGATCACCGCCAAGCGGACGGGCGCAGCAACCGCAGTCGCCGCGCGTTACCTGGCAAGGCCGGAGTCGCGGTCAGTCGGCATCCTGGGTTGCGGTGTGCAAGGGCGCAGCAACCTGGAGGCGCTCAGGGTCCTGTTCCCCATCCGCCGCGTGGTCACTTATGACGTCGTAGAGGAGGCCCGGGACGCTTTTGTGAAGGAGATCAGCGCCGGGAGCGATCTCGAAGTCATCAAGGCCGGGCAGCCGCGCGAAGCGGTCGAGGGCTGCGATATGGTGGTGACGGCCGGACCGATCCTGCGCGCGCCACATGCGACGATTAAGGCCGGTTGGCTGGCCGAGGGCGCGTTCGCTTCACTCGTCGATTTCGATTCGTTCTGGGATGGTCCGGCAATGAAAGAGGCCAATAAGTTTTGCACCGACGATGTGCCTCAACTCGAGCATTATCGAGAAGTGGGCTATTTCCAGGACATCCCGCCCATCTACGCGAGCGTGGGGGAGCTGGTGGCGGGCAAGAAGGCCGGGCGCGAGTCGGCGCGCGAGCGCACTATGACCTGTAACCTGGGCCTTGCCCTGGACGATATGGCTACTGCTCCCATCGTTTACCGCCAGGCATTGGAGCGCGGCATCGGGACCTGGTTGCCGCTGTAAGGGCGCTGATCCACGGTGTCGCTGAAGACGCTGCTGCGCGCCAGGGCGACGTGCTCGCCCGGCTGATCGAGCATGGGGCGGAGTTTTGCACGCAAGGACGCGAACTCCGCCCCTCAGGCGGAATTCCAGCGGGTTGGGCGGGCGAAGGGCATGCCGTTTTGTGAGAGGCGAGGGCCCGCTTCTACTGCTTTTCTGCCTTCAGTTCTCGCCGCAGCACCTTGCCGACCATGGTCTTGGGGAGTGTCGCGCGGAATTCGACGTAACGCGGGACTTTGTAGCCTACCCGCCTTTCTTTGCAGAAAGCGCGTATATCTTCATAAGCGTGCAGTTGCGCAGCCGCAATGTAGAGCGAGCGGCGCGTGCCAAGCGCAGCCTTGGCCGAGCCCGTTGTGCCGCCGGTGAAAAGCAAAAGGGCGGGATCTTGCGGACTGATGCTTGCCTTGACGGCCTGGCCGGCGTAGTGGCGCAGCAGATCGCCCAGCCATTGGTCTCCCGGCTGCAGCGTGATCCGATGGCCTTCTTTTTTTCTCTTTGAGTAGCGTGAAGAGAACACGGAGATGGGCGGGGATATATTCCTTCTGCGGGCAGTTGGGCAGAAGCGTGGCCAGCCGATCGCCCTTCTGAACGCCTTGGGCTGCCAGGGCCGCAGCCAGGGCATGGCTGAGGCGGGCGACTTCTCCGTAGGTCATCGACGCGCCCTTGAAGATGAGGAGGCGCTGCTCTGGGCGCTGGCGCACGGTCTCGCCGACGACGTCGAGCAGGGTGCAGTCGGGGTATGGCTCCAGCGTATGCGGCACGCCGGGGTCGTAGAATTTAAACCAGGGCCTGTCTTCCATAGAGCACCCCCTCCTGGAGTAATCCTGCGTTACTGCTCGCCGAGATAAGCCTTACGAACGCGTTCGTCCGCGAGCAGTTGGCCGGCCGGACCGGCAAGGACGATGTTGCCCGTTTCAAGGACGTAGCCCTTGTGCGCCAGGCGGAGCGCGGCGCGCGCGTTCTGCTCCACGAGCAGGATCGCGACTCCCGAAGCGTTGATTTGCTTCACTGTATCGAAAATCGCGCGCACTAAAAGTGGGGCCAGACCCAAAGAAGGCTCGTCGAGTAACAGCACTTTCGGGTCGGCCATCAGCGCACGGCCGATGGCCAGCATTTGTTGCTCGCCGCCCGAGAGCGTGCCGGCCAGCTGGTTGCGGCGCTCGCGCAGCCGAGGGAAGAGGGCGAAGACCCTTTCGCGATGCTGCTCGATGCGTGCCCGCTGGCTGCCCAGGCTATAGGCGCCCATGTTCAGATTCTCATTCACCGAGAGGGTCGAGAAGATCTTGCGTCCCTCGGGCGCGTGCGAGACGCCCATGTAGACGACCTGGTGCGCCTGCATGCCGCGGATCGACTGTCCCCCTATGCGGACCTCGCCCTGGCGCGGCCGCAGCAGCCCACTGACCGTGCGCAGCACCGTAGTCTTGCCCGCTCCGTTCGCGCCGATCAGAGCGACAATCTCGCCCTGGTTTACGCTGAGTGAGATGCCCTTCAGAGCATGGACGTGGCCGTAGTAGGCCTGTACGTCCTGAATGTCGAGGATCGCATCAGACATTGGGCCACATCTCCTGTTCCTCCTCGCGGCCCAGGTAGGCCTCGATCACGCGTGGATTGGCCTGCACGGCCTGGGGCGTACCCTCGGCAATCTTCATCCCATTGTCCAGCACCACAATCTGGTCGGAGACGCCCATCACCACCTTCATGTCATGCTCGATCAGCCAGATGGTGATGCCGAAGTCCCGGATCTGCCGGATAAGGGCCATGAGCTCGCCGCTCTCATGTTCGTTCAGCCCGGCGGCAGGCTCATCCAGGACAAGCAACTTGGGATCGGTTGCCAGGGCGCGGGCCACTTCGACCCGGCGTTGGTCACCATATGGCAGGTTCTTGGCCAGCTCGTGCCTGAACTGCCAGATATTCATAAAGCGCAGGTGACGCTCGGCCTGCGCGCGAATGTCGCGTTCCTCCCGGCGCTGCCTGGGCGGGCGGAAGATCGCCCCCATGATCCCCGCCTGGCTGCGGCAATCACGCCCCGACATAACGTTTTCGAGAACGGTCAGATTGGGGAAGAGGCGGATTGTCTGAAACGTGCGGGCGACCCCGGCCGCGGCAATCGCGTGTGGGCGCATGCCGATCAGGCTACGCCCGTCGAACTGCACCGTGCCCCGGTCGGGTGTGTAGATGCCGGTCACCAGGTTGAAGACGGTCGTCTTGCCCGCACCGTTGGGCCCGATCATGCCTAAGATCGTGCTCGGCTCGATGCTAACGTCCACGTCCTTGACGGCCATCAGGCCGCCGAAGGTCTTGGTTAACCCGGAGATACTCAGTAAAGGCATAGATTGTTTCCTGTCACGTCGGCGAAGCCATTTCCGCACCCGCCACAACCGCTTCCTCTCCCGCGATCTCCAGCGCGACCCGCCGGCTGGGCCAAAGGCCGGTGGGGCGGAAGATCATCATCAGGACCATCGCCAGGCCGACAAAGCCGTCACGCCAGTCCCTCACAAAGCGGAGGATTTCAGGCAGAACGATCATGCCGAGGGTGCCGACGAGGACGCCGGGGATTGAGCCTGTGCCACCCAGGACGACGATACAGAACATGATGACCGATTCGAGGAAGGCGCCCAGGTCGGGCGAGATGACGCTGATCTTGCCGGCGTAGAGCACTCCGGCCAGGGCGGCGCCCGCCGAGCCGAGGAAAAAGGCGAGCGCTTTGACCTGCACAGTGTTAACGCCCATCGCCTCAGCGGCCAACTCGTCCTCGCGCACGTACATCCAGGCCCGCCCCAGGCGTGAATCCTCCAGCCGGCGCGACGCAAAAATGTACAGGGCTGCAAAGAACAGCACCAGGTAGTAGTTGCGCAGGGTGCTGTTGAATGTGAAGCCGAACAACTCCGGCGCATCGATGCCGAAGAGACCGTTGGCGCCGCCCGTGACGCCGCCAATGTTGTTGACCAGCAACATGCGCACAACTTCACCGAAAGCGATGGTGACGATCGCCAGGTAGTCGCCGCGCAGGTGCAGGATCGGCCGGCTGATCATGTAACCGACCGCCCCGGCCAGGACGACTGCGACGGGCAGGCCCAGCAGGATGGGCACGTGTAAACGCAGGTTGAGCAGGGCAACGATATACGCACCGAGGGCATAGAACGCCGCGTGGCCGAGTTGGAATAAGCCGGCGTAACCGACGATAATGTTCAGGCTCAAACCCAAGAGGAAGTAGACGCCGACGAGCCACAGCACGCTGCGAATGTAATCATTGAGCGGCAGCGGCAGAACGATGGCAACTGCCAATGCGAGGAACCACCAATAGGCAGCCCGGACCCCGCGGGCTCGCGCTAGAATATCGGTCATGCTGCCTCCGGCAGACGAATCAGCTTCCGCTCTACAGCTTTTCTGCGACGCGCTCGCCCAGCAGACCGGTCGGCCGGACGATCAGGATCAGCGCCAACAACATATAAGCGACGACGTCTTTCCATTGCGACCCGAGATAAACCGCGCTCAGGCTCTCGACGATGCCCAGAATGATGCCGCCGAGCATGGCGCCCGGCAGATTGCCGATGCCGCCCAAAATGGCGGCGATAAAGGCTTTGAGGCCAAAGGTCCAGCCGAGCGTAAAGTCAAACGAGCCATAGTGCAGAGCCACCAGGCTGCCGGCTGCGCCGCCCAGCGCAGGCCCGATCAGGAAGACGATGGCGATGATACGATTGACGTCGATGCCCATCAGGCGCGAGGTGTCGTGATCGAGCGAAACGGCGCGCATGGCCGTGCCCACCCGAGTGTAGTTCACGAACAGGTACAGCGCAGCCATCAGAATCAGCGCCGCCACCAGGGCCACGATCTGCGTGACACTGACAGTCACTGAGCCGGTGAGGTTGAACCGGCCGGCGATCGCGACGGCCTTCGGGAAAATCTGGTAGCTGGCGCCATACAGGTTCCGGGCCCCGCTCTCGAGGATGAAGGCTATCCCCAGGGCTGAGATGATCGGCGGCAGGCGGCCGGTTCCCCGCAGCGGACGGTAGGCGATGCGCTCGATCAACACGCCTAGCAGGGCGGCAGTCACCATCACCAGTATGATCGTGGGCACCATTGCCCAGGGGCTCAACCGGAGACCCAGGAAGGCAAAGAAAGTGACTGCAGTCCAGCCGAGATAGGCTCCCCACATGAAAATGTCGCCGTGTGCAAAGTTGATCAGTTTGAGCACGCCGTAGACCATGGTATACCCCAGCGCGACCAGGGCGTAAAACGCGCCGATGGTCAGACCGTTGAGCAGGTTCTGAACCAATAATTCCATGGATGCCTCGCATGAGAGCGGGGTGCAGTGGGCGCAGCCAGGCGCGCCACACCCGGCGAGAGAATTACGGGCCTATGCCGCGCTGTCCGAGAATGCTGCCTTATCGAGAAGCCCCGTTGGGGAAAGCTGCTTCCTCGGAAGCCCGCCATAGGCCCGTGCTGTTACGCGCCGGATATCACGTTACTGCAGCGATGGCTGCTTCGCATTGGGAACAATCTCACCTGTGTCGGTGATGACATATGCTTTGTAGACGGCGCCGATGCGGTCCCCCTTGGCGTCAAAGCCTTTGATGGGACCGGTGATGCCTGGGAAGTCCTTGAAGCTGTTGTGCAGGTACTCGGCCACCACCTTAGGATCGCTCGACTTCGACTGCTTCATGGCCTCAGCGATGACGCGGTACGCATCTGCCGCCATGACCCACCACACGCTCTCGGGCGGCTTGTTATACTTGGCCGTGTAGTCGGTTACGAACTTCTTGGCCTCAGGGAACTCCAGGTCTTTGGGCAGAGGCTCGGTGGTGAACATCGCGCCCTTCGCCGCGTCCACGCCGGCAATCTTGATCAGCTCAGGGTTGTTGGAGGCGTTGCCCATCACCCACTGGATCTTCATGTTCATGTCGAGGGCCTGCTTCAGCAGCAGACCGGCCTGCGGATGGTAACCGGTGAAGTAGACACTCTGGGCGCCGGCCCCATTCAGCTTGGTCAGCACGGGCGTGAAGTCCTGATCCTTGGGGTTGATAGCATCATAGAAGACGATCTGCATGCCGAGCGCCTCGGCCGACTTCTTGGTTTCTTCTGCTAGCCCCTGGGCGTAGGTCGAGTTGTCGTGCAGGATGGCGATCTTGGTATTGCCCAGCACTTCTTTCATCAGCCGGGCGGCAAATGGCGCCTGCATGTTGTCGAGATAGCAGACGCGGAAGAATCGCTGGTAGCCCTGCGCGCTCAGGTCGACGCGCGTGGATGACGGTGTGATCTGGAGAATGCCGGCCTTGTTGTAAATAGCCGACGCCGGGGCGGTGGCGCCCGAGTTGTAAGCGCCAACGACGGCCTTCACACCATTCGAGACCATACGATCGGCGACCAACGATGCTTCCTTGGGGTCACCCTTGTCGTCTTCGACGAGCAACTGGACCTGCTGGCCGTTGATGCCTCCGGCGGCGTTGGTCTGGTCGACTAACAACTGGACGGAGTTCTGCATGCCTTTGCCTTCATAGGCGTAGTCACCGGTCAACGGGGCTTCAAGACCGATCTTGATCGTGCTGCTCTGTTGCGCGGCGGGCGCGCAGCCGGCGATGACCGTTAAGACAATGACGAGGAACAGCGGGGCGAAAACGCGCTTGACCACGGGATTCTCCTCCTGACGTGGATGGGTCCCTATGCCAGGGACCGAATATGGCAGAGAACGGGATCGATGGTTGCGCTGACAGTACCGAAGAATGTTAGCAATTCTTGAAGCTTCACCTCCTTTCGCGTATTAAGAAAGCCCGCCTGGCGGGCGGCGATGCACGGGCAAATTATACATTAGGAGAGAATGGCCGTCAATGTCAAAAATCTAGATACCTGCCAGGGCAGCCAGGACCTCCGGCCGCCCCCGGCAATCGGCCCAAGAGGCATCACCGCACGAGAGCGCGCTCAGAAGATCAGTGAGAGCGCTGTTGACGGGGGCCGGTATGTGCAATTGCCGGGCGTGACGCGCCACCGCGCCGTTCAGCCAGTTCACTTCGGAGGGTTTACCACCGCTCAGCGCGATCTGCAGCGACGGCATCTTGCTGCCCCGACCACCCGACACGAACCCTCGCAGCGCGCGTGCCAACCAGGAGGCGGGGACGCGCCGTGCTACGGGCAGCAATATTGGGAAGGGGTAGCCGGCCAATGGGACTGGGCGCACGCCCAGGTCCGCGATCACGGCTAAAGCCTCTTGCCAGGCGCAGGCCTCAAGCCGAGCCGTAACCGGGTCCTCCATTACCTGCGCCGGGGTCCAGTCCAGGATGGCGCAGGAGGCGTTGGCGAGCATGTTCATCAGCAGTTTGGTCCACTTGAGGCCGCGGTGGTCGGGGAAGAGGTCTACCTGGAACCCCGCCCCGCCCAGCAGCGCCTGCACTCCCGCCAGTGGAATGGCCGGCGCGGCCCGGCCCACCGGCGCCAGGCCGATCTTGTAGCGTGCGCGATGCACTCGCACCCGGCCAGGCGCGGGCAGAGAGACGGGGGTATCGATCGCGCCCGATAGCACCCGTCCTTCTCCAAAGCGCTCGGCCAATGACTCTTCATTGCCGACGCCGTTCTGCATGGTCAAGAGCGGAGGCAGGGCAGGGTGTTGCGCCAGTTCGGCCGCTACTGCGTCCGTATCGTAAGCTTTGACGGTTACAAACGCCAGGTCGTACGGTTCGTTAGCTGACAAGGCCGAGGCGATGCTATTGGCCGCGGCGACGTTGAACGCCTGCCGAACCCCATCCGGCTCCTCCAGCGCCAACCCGCCGCCTCGCACCGCCTCAACCATGCGCTCGCGGCCGATCAGCGTGACCGCGTGCCCGGCCAGCGCCAGGCGCGCGCCCAGGAAGCAGCCGACAGCCCCGGCGCCGACGACCATGATTTTCAAAGTGGTCTCAAACCGTAGGCATCCGCCAGCACCTGCAGCGTGTGTACGACCCGTACACCTGTGCTCGCGGCGATGTTCCAACGACAGGTTTCGTTGTCGCAGATCGCCAGGTCAGCGCCGCTGCTCTGGATCCGACGGAAAAGGGGGCGGCCAACTGCCTGGGCGATCTCGTATTTCTCGTGCTTGTAGCCGTATGTGCCCGTGATGCCACAACAATCGAAGCCCAATTCCTCGACCCTGAGGCCGGGCACGAGAGCCAGCAGGTCGAGGGCCGGCCGGCCGATACGGTGTAGCTTCTGGTGGCAAGACGTGTGGCAGGGGATGTAGCGTTCCCTGGCCGAAAAATCGGTCTTGAGCCGCCCGGCTTCGTGTTCCAGCCAAAGGAACTCGTTGATATCGTACACGTTCTGGGCCAGCGTGCGCGCCTCTTCGCTGCGGATGCCCAGGATCTCGCCGTAATCCGCCTTGAGCTCCTGGCCGCAACTGCTGCCGCCGACGAGGATCGGGATGCCCTGTTCGGCATAAGGCAGAAGCTTGCGGATATTGTTCTCCGCGCAGACGCGTGCCCCTGCGAAGTCGCCGTTTGACTGCATCGGCAGGCCGCAGCAATTCTGCGGGGGCGCCAGCACCTCAAAACCGTTGTGTTCCAGGACGGCGACAATGGCTTTGCCCACTTCGGGTTCGTAGTAGTTGGCCGCACAGCCGTGGAAATATACGACAGGACGCACCTCGCCCGCACGAGCGCCGGCCTGGCTCGTCCGCGCGGCCTTTTCCTTGCGATGCGGGTCGTAGAACCACTGACGGAAGGTCCTGAGCTGAAACTCGGGGTAGGGCGCGTGGCGGTCGATACCCAGTGTCTTCTCCATCAGCACGCGCACCGGCGGCAGGCCCATGACGAGATTTGCCAGCGGGGCGACCGGGCCCCCGATCTTCCCCAATAGCTGGTTGCGCCCGAGCAGCCAGTTGCGCGCCAGGTGCGGGTCGAGGGGATGCTGGTGTAATTCGCGTTCGCGCAATTCGGCTTTGGCGACGGTGTTGATCTCCATCACCCGGACGCCATGCGGACAGACCAGGGTGCAGATGCCACAGCCAGAACAATAGTCCAGCGAATGGTCCGGCGAGGGCATATCCGGATCGCGGAAACGCTGCGCCTGCGGACCCACATATTTGGGACCGGGGAACAGGTCCGTCACCGGCACAACCGGACAAGCGCTCGTGCAAATATTGCATTTCACGCACAGGTCAGCCGTGCGCCTGACGTCTTCGAGCAGCTCAGGAGTGTATGACGTAGACATAATGCGCACCTTAACTCGCGGCGCGGTAGGCGGTTGCCAGCCAGGCGCCCTCGGTCGATCCCTCTGAGAGCGGGCTGTAGTCGCCAAGCAGCCGGCCCGCAATCCGCACGTTCTCCAACAGAACCTGGCCGGCAGCGTCCACCGGCTGCAAAGCCTGGTTGGCGCGCAACCCGGCCCGGTGAATGGCATGATCGGCGCTGCCGATGAAGCGATCGTCGAACCACTCGCTCATGTTGTCCGGCGCCATGACCGGCAGGCCGAAGACTGTCTCGCGTAAGCAGCCCCGGTAATCGCTTATGATCCCGCCGCCGTACAGCCCGCCCGTTGCCAGGATAATCCTTTCCGCCCCGAAGATCATCTCACGCACCGAACCCGGCACCGCCGCGCCGCGCGCCCGGTGATCTTCAACCAGCCCGTGGGTGACCGTCATATCGAGCAGAATCTGGACACCGGCCCGCTCCAGCGCGGTTTTGAAGGCATTGTAGAGCCGCATGCCGGGCACGCTGGGCGGGAGCGTCGGGATCTCGAACACGGGCACGCTGAGCCGGTCTTGCAGGTCGTGCCAGGCTTCGTGGCTATGCTCGAGGCCGAGAATGGCCGGCAAGCCGACGCGGCTGGCGCCGGCAAGTTGCGGCCTGATCAGGGCCGCGCTTCGCTCACGGACTCCCGGCTGGTCAAACAGCCGGG
>JADGQF010000165.1 GCA_017882045.1 Anaerolineales bacterium | reverse complement strand
TGGGGAGGCTGAGCCTCAGCCTCATTTCCCCAGCCTGTCCAGACAGGCTTCGCAATCGTTGCTGCGACCTCGGTCGCCAGGCAGCAACGGCATGCTCAACCTAACTGCTCTTTCCGCTCGCCGGCCGGGGAAGGCGTTTCCCCAGCCTGTGCAGACAGGCTTCGCAATGGTTACAGCGACCTCGGTCGCCCGATCCCCCATTCCCAGCGGTTAGAAACCGCGGCAACCGGCTGGCGCTAGCGCAAAGCCGACCTGTGTCGGCCAACCCCGCCCACTCCCCCAGCCTGTGCAGACAGGCTTCGCAATCGTTGCCGCGGTTTCAACCGCCAGACACCCAAAGCCATGCTCAACCTAACTGCTCTTTCCTCCCAGCGCGTATCTTGTCCAGGTCAAGGTCGCCGGCGGCGCCCCAACCGGCCTTGCCGCCGGGGATGATCGGGCGGAACTGCTCATAGAGCCGGAAGGCCCAGGCTGCCAGCCGTTCGGGCGGCAGCGAGCCCGCCAATTCTTCCATCGCCGCGCGCACCTCCGGCAGGTCGGGGCCGAACTTGCCCTGCAGATAGCGCTCTACGCTGTCGGGACTGACCGGCTGGCCCTTGGAGGTGGCGCGCACGCCCTGTTCGGTGCTGAGCGCCGGCACCTCCCGCCCCAACAGGTCGACCACGAACTCCTCGCCCGGCGGGCGGCGGCGCGGCGGCTTGGGTTCTTCCAGAGGATCATGATCCTCGGGATGATCCTCGAAGATGCCCAGCCGGCGGCCCTTCGACTGCGCGTCGAGCCCGGCCAGGCCCCGACCGAGAGTGAGCGCTTCGTCCCGCGCGAAGCCCAGCCGCTCGGCTACGACCGCGGCCCAGAGCGTCAGCACCGGCGCCCGGTTCACTTTGACAACTTTCCCCGGCATAGGTGTCCTCCCGTCGTGAATCTTAACATCCTGGCGTAATGATTTCTGCGAATGCCGAACGAGATTGTATTATACGCCGACTGAGGTGACAACGCGATGGCCGAAAATGAACCGGCGGCCGAGATCGACGAAGCACTCGTGGCGTGGGACGAGGCGCAGACGCCGCCCACGAGCCTGTGGCGCCACCACGAATATCTTAAGTTCTGGGCAGGGCAGACGACCTCCGTGTTCGGCTCGGCGATCACCGGGCTGGCCCTGCCGCTGACCGCAGTGAGCATCCTCAATGCTACGCCCGGCCAGATGGGCCTCCTGAGCGCGGCCGCCACGCTGCCCTTTCTGCTGGTGGGCCTGTTCGCCGGCGTGTGGGTCGATCGCTCCCGGCGCCGCCCGATCCTCATCAGCGCGGACGCCGCGCGGGCGCTGCTGGTGGGCAGCATTCCCCTGGCGATGGCCCTGGGATTTCTGCGCATAGAGCTGCTCTACGTGGTCGAGTTCCTGGCCGGCGTGGCGTCGGTCTTTTTCGACATCTCGTACCAGTCGTTTCTGCCGAACCTGGTCGGGCGCGAACACCTGGTGGAGGGCAACAGCAAGATGGAGGTCAGCTCTTCAGCCGCTGCTAGCGCCGGGCCCGGCCTGGCCGGCGTGCTGATCCGCGTCCTGGGCGCGCCGTTCGCGATCGCGCTGGACGCCGTCTCGTTCGTGATCTCGGCGGCCTCCCTGGCCTGGATCCATACGCCGGAGCCGCAGCCGGCCGCGCCGGCGGAACGACCGGGCGTGCGGCGAGAGATCATCGAGGGCTTACACGTGGTCTTCGACAACCGGCTGCTCTGGCACATCGCCGGCTGCACCGGGACGAGCAACCTGTTCAGCAGCATGGTCGGCGCAGTCTTCGTCCTCTATCTGAGCCGCCAACTCAGGCTCACGCCCGAGACGCTGGGCCTGATCTTCGCGGCAGGCGCCCCCGGTTTCCTTATCGGCGCGCTGATCGCGCAGCGATGGGCCGAGCGACTGGGTGTCGGTCCCGCCATCATCACTTCCGCGATCCTGACCTCACTGGCTGCGTTGCTGGTCCCGTTCGCGCGCGGGCCCCTGCCTGTCCTGGTGGGCATCCTGATGATCTCAGGCTTCCTGGTCGGTATCGGCAACGTGGTCTACAACGTCACCCAGGTCAGCCTGCGCCAGGCGATCACCCCCGGACGCTTGCTGGGGCGCATGAACGCGAGCATGCGCTTCCTGGTCTGGGGCACCCTGCCGCTGGGCTCGCTGATCGGCGGCGCGCTGGGCCAGACCATCGGCGTGCACCAGGCAATCATCGTCGGCGCCGCGGGCGGGCTCCTGTCGATCTTATGGGTGCTCTTCTCGCCGTTGCGCACGCTCAAACAACAGCCGGCGCCGGCCACGGAATGAGCGTACAGCGTATTTTACCAGTAGACAAGATGAAGACGGGCAACCAACAAGAAACCGGGCTTCTCGGAAGAAGCCCGGTTTCTGGCGGCCGTGACCGGCCCGCCTCTCAGTCGGCGTGCAGGTTAATATACCCCAGGGGGGCGCGCGTGATCTGCTCGACCGGCATCACGTCGATCAGCTCGTAGGCGCGAGAGCCCAGGCCCAGGTTCTCGCCGTACTGGACAACCTTGTACGGGTCCTTGAGCGGGCCGTGGAGATGCTGGAAAGGATGGCCGTCGCAATACCAGGGCTCCATCGAAGCGGGGACATTCTCTTCGATCAGCCGCGAGCGGCCGATCATATCCAGGGCTGCCTGGTCGATGGCCACGATGTCATCCGAGCCGAAGATGCCGACGTCGGGCAGGATGGGCAGGCCGGTGAAGCCGAAGCAGTCACAGACAGGGGTCATGTGCGTGCCGATGCTGATAAAGGTCGTCTTGCCGGGCGCGAAGGTGGAGAGGCTGATGCTGGTCGAGATCGCGCAGGCTTCCTGAAAGACATGGAAGTTGCCGGCATCGATCTTCCAGGCGCCTTCCGGGGCCACCTTGAGGCAGCGCCCGCACTGGTTACAGTTTTCGATGTGCAGATGCAGGCCGTAGGCATCCTTCTTGTCCGGGATAACCGCGCCGTGCGGGCACGAGTCGATGATAGCCTGGCGCACGGCGGGATCGGGACAGAGCTCAGGGAACCAGTACTGGTCGAAGTGGCAAGAGTCGTGCATCGCGCCGCGGGTGGGCGTCATCATGCAGCCGAGCGCCAGGTTCTTGAAGCAGGCGCCAAAGCCACACGAGGGATGGCCCTTGATGTGCGCCAGGTCGATGAGAAAAGAGGCGTCCTGGATGGCTCCGCCCAACAGCCACTCGCTGATGTTCTTGAAGGGATGGGTGTGCTTGTAGTAGTAGTGCTCGTCCATGCCGCCGGTGGGGAAGATCGAGCAGCCCAGCGTCTCGGCGGTGTAGCCGCGTTCGGCCGCGTCGCCCGCCGACCAGTTGAGATCGACGATGAAGGGACGCCCGCCACCGTCCTTGACGGCTTTGACGACACGGCGCACGAAGACCGGGTGCAGCGTGGAATAGCCGACGTTGCCCCCGAGGTGCATTTTGATGGCAACGTTCTCGCCCTTTACCCGGTCCCGGATCCCCAGCCGCTCGACGATCAGATCAAGCTTGACGGGCAGCGTTTCCTTGGCCTCGAGGCGCGCCTGGCGGGGTGAAGCGTAGAATACCTGGCTCGGCATTGAAGATTCCTCCTCAGCGGTGAGAAACAAATGGCGCGTGGGCTGCCGCTGTCCTACCGGCACCGGCAGCCCAGGCAAGTCTTAAGTAACCTATTGCACAGAGTATGTCGCGAAGCAGGGAGTTTGTCAAGCTGCGAAGAGTGTGCCGCCAGGCGCGGACGCCAGGCACGCCGGATCAGTACGAGTCCTGGTCAGCGCGGCGGTCAAAGAGGTCATCGTAGAGCGAGAAGCTCTCGGCCTCGTCCACCCCGTCCGCCTCATCCTCGTACTCATCTTCGTCATCACCGTCACCCGGTTGCCCTAGCTCGGCCAATTCGTCTTGGTCGTCAAGGTCATCGTCGAACTCGCCGTCGTTGTCCTCGTCCTGGTCTTCGTCTTCGTCCTTGACCTCCTCCGCGCCCAGGCGCACGATCACGCGCGAAGAGAGAGGGACGCCGCTCTCAACCGGATCGACCTCGTAGATCTCGTTGCCCGTCCCCTTCTGCACCTCGACATTCAGCATGCCCTCTTCGTCGGCAAAAGCGGTGACCTCCCAGCCACGCACGTAGAGCGTCTCATCCTCGTCGGCAGGCCACTCGGAGTGGGAATCGTCGGCCGGACCGCCCTCGCTGCCCTCATCCGGGGCCTCGCCCTGCGCGGCAGCGCCCCTTGCCCGGCGGGGTGCGCGATCGTGCGCCTCTTCGATCTGCTGGCTCGTGAAACGCAGCGTGTAGGTATCTCCGTCTCGGCCGCTGCCACGCCCGGCGTAGCCCACCTCGGTGATATCGGTCCCGTCCAGCGCCTCGATGTCCAGCTTCAACGCGTCCGAGTCCACCGAGGCGCTCAAGCGCCAATCCTTGAAGACAATATCCTCCATATACAACCCTCTCCCCTGATCTATGTCGTCGTGGCGCGGAGTGTAGCCCAAACTGCGCGGCAGGCCAGTAATCGGCGGCACATTACGGGACCCAACGCGCAGGAGGATGGCGGCAGGCTCACCCCTCCCCGGCCAGAATGGCCTCAATCCTGGCGAGCTCTTCGGGGCTGAAGGCGAGGTTGTTCAGCGCGCCGGCAATGTCCTGCACTTGCTGCGGGCGACTGGCGCCGATCAGGGCCGAGGTGATCGCCGGCTTGCGCAGCACCCAGGCAATCGCCAGCTGGGCCATCGTCTGGCCGCGCGTCTGGGCCAGCTCGTTGAGCTTGCGCACCTTGGCCAGCCTTTCTTCGGTGACGTGCTGCGGGCGCAAGAAGCCCGTCGGGCGGCCGGCGCGCGAGTCCTCAGGGATGCCGCCCAGGTAGCGATCGGTCAGCAGACCCTGGAACAGCGGCGAGAAGACGATGCAGCCGATGCCCTCTTCGCTAAGCACGTCGAGCAGGCCGTCCTCGACCCAGCGGTTGAACATGCTGTAGGAAGGCTGTTCGATCAGGCAGGGCGTGCCGAGCTGGCGCAGGATGCGCGCGGCCTCACGCGCCTCGTCGGGCTTGTAGTTGGAAATGCCGGCGTACAGCGCCCGCCCGCTGCGCACGATGTAATCCAGCGCCTGCATGGTCTCTTCGATGGGCGTTTCCGGGTCCGGCCGGTGGTGGTAGAAGATGTCGACGTATGACAGGCCCATGCGCTTGAGGCTCTGGTCGCAGCTCGATACCAGGTACTTGCGCGAGCCCCACTCGCCGTACGGGCCGGGCCACATATCGTAGCCGGCCTTGCTGGAGATGATAAGCTCGTCACGGTAAGGGCGGAAGTCCTGCGCGAGCAACAGGCCGAAAGTCTCCTCGGCGGAGCCTGGGGGCGGGCCGTAGTTGTTGGCCAGGTCGAAATGGCTGATGCCCAGGTCAAAGGCGCAGCGCAGGATGGCGCGGTTATTTTCCAGGACGTCGACGCCGCCAAAGTTGTGCCAGAGTCCCAGGGAAATGGCGGGTAGCTTCAGCCCGCTGCGCCCGCAGCGGTTGTAGCGCATGGTATCGTAACGGGTGGAAGATGCATCGTAAGGCACGAAACCCTCCTTGTGAGATGGACGGTCGGGAACGCGGCTGCGAGATGAGGACGACAGCCTTGCCCACGCTCTCAGTGAGCATGAGAGCAGTATATCATCAAAAGCACCAGCGGCGGATGCTGACAGGGAACCGGTCCGGCGCCGGGCAAACGGAGCGCGTTAAAAACAGAAGGCCGGCCCCTTGCGAGACCGGCCTTCTGCACCCCAACCATCCAAGGAGGAGAGTCCCCAACCCGTCCGGAGTCGCCCCCAATTCCGAAACGGGCTGACAAGAGAGCGATGTTTCTATCGTGTCTTGTGGGACCACTATAACATGGGGCTCCATGCCGCGTCCTTATGTTTGCGTAAAGCCAAGCTAAAGACAAGCTTAAGATACTCGAATGTCGAATAAGTCACGCTCGCCGGGCAAATCCATGTTATAATGGCGGCATGATCGAAGCTGAGGGGTTGGTGAGGCGATTTGGCCGCTTTACGGCGGTCGCAGATATGACGCTCAACGTGCGGGCGGGCACCATCCTGGCTCTGCTCGGACCCAATGGGGCCGGCAAGACGACGACCGTGCGCATGCTGGCCGCGCTGCTGGCGCCGAGCGAGGGCGAAGCACGCGTTGCCGGTTACGATGTACGGCGCGAGCCGGCCGGCGTCCGGGCATCGGTGGGACTGATGACCGACGTGCCGGGGCTCTACGAGCAGATGCCGGTGACGGATTACCTGAACCTGTTCGCCACGATTTACGGCATGGGGCCTGACGAACGGCGCCGGCGCATCGACGAACTGATAGGCTTTTTTGAGCTGGGCGAACAGCGCGCGCAGCGTATGGCCGGCTTCTCAAAGGGCATGCAGCAGAAGGTTGCATTGGCGCGCGCCCTGATTCACGAACCCCCGGTGCTATTCCTCGACGAGCCCACGTCCGGGTTGGATCCGCTCGCGGCGCGCGCGGTGCGCACGCTGATCCTCGGCTTGAAGCATGCGCAACGCACGATCGTGCTCTGCACCCACGACCTAGACGAAGCCGAGCGCATCGCCGACGAGGTAGTCATACTGCGCCAGGGGCGGATCGTGGCGAGCGGCGCCCCGGCTGAACTGCGGGCCAGGGCGCTGGCAGGCACGCGCGTGCGCATCGAATTCGCCGGCCCCTGCCCCTCCGCCCTGCAGGCCCTATCCGACCTGGAGGGCCTGGTAGGACTGCGCTTCGCCGGCACAAACGGCCGCTCGCCCGCTGCGTCTGCTGCGCCCGCTGTGCCGGCTGCGCCGGGTGCAAGTGGGAATGGCACAGAAGCCAGCGCCCTTGCTGCCGGCGCCGGCGCAAACCCGCTGTACCTGGCGCTGGAGTACACCACCGGCGAGCCGCGCGCGGCCAATCCGCCGGCGCTGGCGCGCCTGATCGCCGGTGGGGCGCAGGTCGTATCGGTGACGTGCGAGGCGCCGAGCCTCGAAGATGTCTATGCCAGGGCGATGGACTCAGAGCAGGACGATAGGCGATGAACGAGGAGAGGTTGATGAATCCGCCGGCACGCCATCCCTACCGGGTCGCCCGCCCCGCGACGATCGCGTGGGTAATCGCCGGGCGTCACATCCGGGAATCGCTGCGCAACCGCTCGACCTACGTGATGGGCGCGTTTTACGTGTTGCTGCCCCTGGTGCTGGCGCCTTTCACACTCCGTCCGCTGCTCGAGAGCGGGCGACGTGGACTCGGCGTTGAGGCCGGCGTCCTGATGGCCGTCTATCTGCTGATGGCCGGTTTGCTGCCCTGTACCTGGTCGGTGGGGATCGCGGCCGGGGCCTTTGCGGCCGAAAAAGAGCGCGGCAGCCTGACCCCGCTGCTGGCCACGCCGGCCTCCAATGCCAGCATCTTCGCCGGGAAGGTGCTGGGCGCGGTGCTGCCCGCGGTGTCGCTGGCGCTGATCAGCGTCGGCGCTTACCTGGCCGAGATCCTGCTGTTGTTCGGCCCGCGCGGGTTGGGGTTTCTGCCGGCGGTGCTGGCCTTACTGATCGTCGCGCTGCTGCCGGCCACCTCGCTGCTGGGAGCCGGCCTGTCGGCGATGATCTCGGCCCGCGTCAGCACCGAGCAGGCAGCCAACCAATACGGTTCGCTGATCCTCACCTTGATCTGGTTCGGGCTGCTGACCGCGGTGCTGCGGGTGCTATCGTGGGGCATCCTGGCGTTCGCCGGCGTGGTGGCGCTTCTCTTCGTCGTGGCGATCGGGCTGGTGCTGGTGAGCGCGGCCACCTGGCGGCGCGAGGAAGTGATGGCGCGGCGCTGACGGTCAGATTACAGTCATCCCACGGACCTGTGGTATAATAATTGTTACAGGAGATAAGCAAGGATGATGACAATCACGTTTGCTCCGGGCGACTCGGTCTTCCACCCGCGCTATGGGTTTGGCACAATCGTCAGCCTGGCACGCCGGGACCCCGATCATCCCTGGCAGGATGCAGCTTCCGGCGAGGCGCAGGACTATTACGACATCCAGCTACTGAAGGGCGGGACGCTGTTGGTGCCAATCAATCGGGCCGCCAGCGTCGGGCTGCGCGCTCTGACGAACAGCATTGAGGTGGTGAAGCTTTGTTTGCGCTCCCCGGCGCGCAGCCTGCCGGAAAATCACCGGGAGCGCGCGGCGGCTTTGCGGGTGCAGGGCGAGGATACCGAGCCGACGGCCCTGGCCCATTCGGTGCGCGATCTGCTGGCGCAGGGGCGCAGCCGCTCGCTTTCGGCCAGTGAGAAAACGTGGCTCGATAAGTCGTGCGAGCGGCTTGTCACCGAAGCCGCGCTGGTCGACCATGTCAGCGTGCTCCAGGCACGCGCGGCCATTCAGGAGGCGATGAACCAGGTAAACGCCGCCCAATCCGATCCCGAGGGAACGAAATAACGCGCGGCGGCAGCCAAATAGCCTCGCGTCGGGCTTCAAACCGGCGCCGCCACCCGCAAGCCGAAAAAATCGTCCCCGTACTCGCGATCGAGCCTCAAGCGCGCGGCCGACCCAGGCCAGCAGAAGGGCGGCGTCTACCAGGACATAGGCTTGCGCCATCGTATTCTGACCTTGCCCGTCATGGTCGCGTTTGTCTTGAGCCTGATAGGGCTACAGGATCGTTGCGGTTTGGGCTGTCCTATTCCCCTGAAATCTCCTCCAATGTCCGACCCTTGGTTTCCTCGCCAAGGATCAGCACGGTCAAGCCGCCAATAATCAGAACGACGGTGAACGTGATGAAGACGGCGAACTGACTGCCGGCGAAGGCGGTCAGCATCATGCCCACTGCATAGGGCCCGAGCACGCCACTCAGCCGCCCGATCGCCGCGGCCAGACCCGTGCCTGTACCGCGCACGCGTGTGGGATAGAGTTCTGGGGTGTAGGTATAGACGATGCCCCAGGCGCCCAGGTTGAAGAAGGCCATCAGGCCACCCCACAGCAGGGTCTGAACCACATCGGCCCTGGCCCCCAGGCTCTGTTCGGCAAAGAAAAATGCGGCCACGGCATTGAGCAACAAGAAAGCCACCAGCGTGCTCTTGCGGCCCCAGCGCTCGATCAGGTAAGCCGCGCTGAAGTAGCCGGGAATCTGAAAGACTGAGATGATCAGGTTGAGCAGAAATGCCTGCTGCAACGTGAAACCCTTACCGCGCAGCAGGCCGGGTAGCCAGGTGAAGATGCCGTAATACGAGAAGATCATCGCAAACCACAGGATCCAAAGCATGATTGTACGGCGGGCCAGGCCGGGAGCAAACAAGTCGGCTATCCCGACGCGGGTGGATGGCCGGCCGCCGGCTCGGGTTCCCGCCGCGCTGCGCGCCTGCCCCTCTGGTACCTCACCCGTGACCGCCATCTGGCGCAGCACGGCTTCGGCCTCGGCAACGCGACCCTGGCTGAGCAGGTAACGCGGTGACTCAGGGATGGCCCGCCTCAAGATGAAAACGTAGAGCGCAGGGATGGCGCCGATCAGGAAGGCAGCCTGCCAGCCGAAGGCCGGGATGAAGAGGTAGCCGATGAGCGCGGCGAGCACTGAGCCGTAGGCCCAGAAGCTTTCGAGCATGACGAGCAGCCAGCCCCGGCGTTTGGCCGGCGCGAACTCACTGACCAGCGTACTGGCGACGGGCAGCTCACCGCCCATGCCGATGCCGGCCAAGAAGCGGATGCCGGCCAGGCTGGCGGCGTTCCAGGCCAAGGCCGACAGCCCGGTCAGGATGCTGTAGGCCAGCAAGGTAACTTGAAAGATGCCTTTGCGGCCGAAGCGGTCGGCCAGCGTACCCGCCAAGGCGGCGCCGACGAACATGCCCAGTAAGTTGGCGCTGATGATCAGCCCGGACACCTGGGGGCTGAGCTTCCAGATGCCGGCGACCGTCGCCACTACCGAGCCGACGATCAAGATATCCATGGCGTCGAACATCCAGCCGACGCCGGAGACGATCAACAGCCGGCGGTGAAATGGCGACAACGGCAGGCGATCGAGCTGAGTGATGTGGGCTTCTGTCTTCGTCATACCTGGTCCTTACCAATGGTGGGGTGTCGCGATTCTCGCCAGCGGGCCTCGAATCCAACACTTTTTCCGCGATATTCCGAATGATCGAATCTTGCAGCTTCGCGCCTGGCCTTTTGGGGGATGCGCACCAGGCGAATGCCAAACTAGTGCGCGGCCTTATCGAAAGCCGGGTGTGCCGTGACCGGCAGGACCAGCTCGGGCGTCTTGATCTCCGGGTGGTGGGCGCGCGCCCACTCGCGCGCGGCATAGACGACCGCCAGGATGCTCTCGGTCCCAAGGCGTCAGAGAAACTCGCTAACTGGTTTTACTGCACGACGATCTTGACGTTGAACAGGATCGAGGGCTGGCCGCAGGGCGGCTGAGACTGGCGGCAGAGCGGGTCTCCCGTCGCCGTCAGCGCGGCCGTGCCGGGCTGGTGGGCCTCGAACAGGCC